>DBLZ01000120.1 GCA_002297545.1 Prevotellaceae bacterium UBA711
TTGGGGAAGTCCTTACCCATCAGGATGATACCGCCACGGGGGCCGCGCAGGGTCTTGTGTGTGGTGGAGGTGACTATGTGCGCATATTTTACCGGGTTGTCCAGCAGGCCTGCTGCAATCAGGCCGGCCGGGTGGGCCATGTCTATCATTAGCAGTGCTCCCACTTTGTCGGCAATCTCACGCATGCGACGGTAGTCCCATTCGCGGCTATAGGCAGAACCGCCACCTATGATCAACTTGGGCTTGTGCTGCAGAGCCAGTTGTTCCATCTCGTCGTAGTCCACACGCCCCGTCTCCTTGTTCAGATTATAGCCCACGGGATGGTAGTTGATGCCGGAGGTGTTTACTGACGAACCGTGTGAGAGGTGACCACCGTGATCCAGATTTAGGCCCATGAATGTGTCGCCCAGATTCAGACATGCCATAAAGACGGCAGCGTTGGCCTGCGCGCCGGAGTGTGGTTGCACGTTGGCATATTCCGCGCCGAACAGTTGACACGCTCTGTCTATGGCCAGCTGCTCCACCTTGTCCACCACCTGGCAGCCGCCATAGTAGCGTTTGCCGGGATAGCCCTCGGCGTACTTGTTGGTAAGTACGCTTCCCATAGCCTGCATGACTTGGTCAGAGACGAAATTTTCACTTGCAATCAGTTCGATGCCGCGCATTTGTCTTGCGCGCTCCTCATTGATGAGGTTAAAGACAGTCGTATCCATAAGAAATAAATGTTTTGGACGTTTCATATGACGGCAAGCGGGGCTGTCTGTTACCCGTTGGCCTATCGCCAACAAAAGTACGCAAAAACTTTGGCCTTGTGCCATGGCTGGGGCTGTTTTTTCCTGCATTTGCCGCATTTAGGGTAAATAAGGCTGTATAGGGCGGCATTATTTGTATATTTAATCGTATCTTTGGCATGAAAAAGCATAAGATATTCGGATATGAAGAATAGGAGCCTTGTGACCATTGCCGGTCATTCCAGAGAGAAAATAGAGTACTTGATAAAGATGGCTCAGGAGTTTGAGCGACACCCTAACCGCAGGCTGTTGGCCGGCAAGGTGGTTGCCACGTTGTTCTTCGAGCCTTCCACACGTACCCGTTTGAGTTTTGAAACGGCCGCCAACCGTTTGGGGGCACGTGTCATAGGGTTTGCCGACCCTAAGGTGACCAGCGGTACCAAGGGCGAGACCCTGAAGGACACGATCATGATGGTGTCCAACTATGCCGATGTCATTGTCATGCGTCACTATCTGGAAGGGGCTGCCCTCTATGCCAGCGAGGTGGCCCCCGTGCCGATCGTCAATGCCGGTGACGGTGCCAATCAGCATCCCTCGCAGACGATGTTGGACCTGTATACCATTTACCAGACCCAGGGTACGTTGGACAATCTCAATATCTACATGGTGGGCGACCTCAAGTATGGCCGCACAGTCCACTCGCTGCTCATGGCCATGCGCCATTTCAATCCCACGTTTCATTTCATAGCTCCGGACGAGTTGGCCATGCCTGCGGCATACAAGAGATATTGTGAGGAGCAGGGCATAAGCTATGTGGAGCATCAGGACTTTGATGCCGATACCATCAGTGGTGCCGATATTCTGTATATGACCCGCGTGCAGAAGGAACGCTTTGCCGACCTTATGGAGTACGAGAGGGTGAAGGATCGCTACCTGTTGAAGAAGGACATGCTGTGCAAGGCACGCGAGAATATGAAGATACTGCATCCGTTGCCACGTGTCAACGAAATAGAGTACTCGATAGACGATACCCCCTATGCCTATTACTTCCAGCAGGCACAGAACGGTCTATATGCCCGTCAGGCATTGATCTGCGATGTCCTTGGCATCACCTTGGACGATGTGATAAAAGATAATACCATATATCAGTAATAACAGCCGGGGCGTGTCCTTGCGTTGCGTGCACGTTCATATACCTTAATATATATTGTGCGCACGCGGGAGTACAAGTACTGCACCACATGTTGTTCTGTTGTACATTATAACGAATATATCAGAATCCCTGTTACATGAACAAAAAGGAAATGATGGTTGCCGCCATAGAGAACGGCACTGTATTGGACCATATACCCAGCGAGAGATTGTTTGATGTCGTGAGTCTGTTGCATCTGGACAAGATGAGCAATGCCATCACGATAGGCTATAATCTAAAGAGTGCCGCTATGGGCACCAAGAGCATCATCAAGATTGCCGACAAGTATTTCACTCCCGAAGAACTGAACCAGCTGTCTGTTGTTGCTCCGGACATCACGTTGTGTGTGATAAAGGACTATGAAATCATAGAGAAGCGTCCTGTGATAATGCCGGAAGAGCTGGTGGGCATAGTACGTTGTCCCAATCCTAAGTGCATTACGAACAACGAGCCGATGCGTACCCGCTTCCGTTCTGTGACGGCCGACAAGGAAGTCATCAGATGCTGTTATTGCAATAGAGACGTGAAGCGGACCGATGTCCGTATTGTAGAGTAGTACAGTAATGACACACATGACATGAGGAAGGCGATATTTATTTTCTTGTGGCTGTTGCTCATTGCAGGGACGGGAGGCGTAGTCTGGCTCTTTTGGTCCATCAATGAAGGGCGTATAGGATACATGCCCGACATGGAACAATTATCCAATCCCGTGGATAAGTATGCCAGCCAGGTGCTGACGGCCGATCACAAGTTGCTGGGCATCTACAGCTATGGTGCCACCAACCGTATCTTCACTGAATATGATTCTATAGCTCCATCCATGGTACAGGCACTGATAGCCACCGAGGATGAACGTTTTCAAGAGCATGCCGGCATAGACTTCAAGGCTCTGTTCCGTGCCATAGTCAAGCGTGGCCTGCTGAGGCAGAAGAGTGCCGGTGGCGGTTCCACCATCACCCAGCAGCTGGCCAAGCAGCTATATAGCGAGCGCGCCGGCAGCACTATGGAGCGTCTGTTCCAGAAGCCTATAGAGTGGATGATAGCCCTGCGACTGGAGCGTCATTACACCAAGGAGGAGATCATTACGATGTACCTCAACTACTTCGATTTTCTACACAATGCCGTGGGCATAAAGACGGCTGCGCGTACGTATTTTGGCAAGGAACCTCATGCTCTCTCCATAGAGGAGTGTGCCACATTGGTGGGCATGTGCAAGAATCCGTCATATTTTAATCCTGTGCGTGTGCCGGAGCGTGCCCGTGAGCGTCGCAATGTGGTACTGGGGCAGATGGCTCGCTCCGGATATATATCTGAGGCGGAAGCAGACAGCCTGAAGGGCTTGCCTTTGGTACTGGACTTTCATCGTGTGGATCATCGTAGCGGTTCAGGAATGTATGTCCGCGAGTATTTGCGCCAGATCTTGATGGCCAAGCGTCCGGATCGCAGTAAGTATGAGTCGTGGCAATATCAGCGTTACTACGAGGATTCCCTGGCATGGGAAGACGATCCATTGTATGGCTGGTGCAACAAGCATACGAACAAAGAAGGGCGCAACTATAATCTGTACACCGATGGTCTGAAGATATACACCACCGTAGATAGTCGCATGCAGCGGTATGCTGAAAAGAGCATGCTGGAGCATGTAGTGGGCTATTTGCAGCCTGCTTTTGACAAGGAGCAGAAGAACAATCCGCGTCGTCCATACTACCGCGGGCTTACAGCTGCCAAGGTCGATGCTGATATTCAGCGCGCCAAGCGTCAGAGCGCGCGTTTCGTTACCATGCGTGCGGCAGGATTTTCGGACAAAGAGATCGACAAAGCCTTTGAAACGCCCATAGAGATGACGGTCTATTCTTCCCAAGGAGACATAGATACACTTATGACGCCATTGGACTCGTTGAAGTACTATAAAGGCTTCCTGCATTCCGGCTTTGTGTGTATGGAGACTGAGACTGGCGATGTCAAGGCTTATGTCGGCGATATCAATTACTCACACTTCCGCTATGACATGGCGGGCCGTGGCCGTCGGCAGGTGGGGTCTACCATCAAACCGTTCCTCTATGCCTTGGCAATGGAGAGTGGCTATAGTCCTTACGACCTTGCTCCCAATGAACAGGTGACATATCAGGTCGGTGACCAGACGTGGACTCCACGCAATGGAAGCAAGGCCAGATATGGGGAGATGGTGACGTTGAAGTGGGGACTGGCACAGTCCAACAATTGGATATCGGCCTGGCTCATGAATCAGCTCAGCCCTGAATTACTGGTCAGCCTGATACATGAGTTCGGTGTTCAGAACCGTGAGATAGAGCCGGCTATGTCTCTGTGTCTTGGAGCATGTGAGATAAGTGTGCTGGAGATGGTAAGCGCCTATACCACATTTGCCAAGGCAGGTATGCGTCGCGCACCGCGTTTTGTTACCCGGATAGAAGATGCCGATGGCAATGTGTTGGCAGCTTTCGTGCCCCAGATACAGCATGTCATCAGCAGTGATGCCGCATGGAAAATGGTGGAACTTATGCGTGGCGTGATGGATGGCGGTACGGGCTCACGTATGCGTTTCAAGTATAATGTCCGTGCTCCGATGGGAGGCAAGACGGGAACAACCAATGACAACACCGATGGATGGTTTGTAGGTTATACGCCAAGTCTGGCGTTTGGAGCCTGGGTCGGCGGTGATGAGCGCGATATACATTTTGCTTCCATGGCCTATGGCCAGGGCGCATCTGCCGCGTTGCCTGTGGTGGCTACATTCTTGAAAAAGGTGTATGCCGACAGCACTCTGTGCTATGATCCAGAGGAGAAATTCGAGATCCCTCAGGAAATTTCGGCAGCATGGCTGGAGGCGCAGGAAGCAGCGGCCGTAGCAGAAGCTAAAGCTGATAGTACGAGCAGATAAGCCAGCTTCCAGAATGTATGGTGTAAAGAATTGAGACTTAAATAGAAATGGTCATCGTCTGATGTTTGTTACGGCGATGACCATTCTTTTCCTTTCATCTGCACATTGATTGTTTGTCTGCCATGGCTGGCTTTGCCTGTAGCTGCGTCTGAATGTCTGTTGCCGTGTGGCATTGAACGAAAACTTTTACGATAACCTTGTTAAAGTCCTGCAAACACTTGCATAAGTCGGCGATTTTGCTTATCTTTGTGCAAAATAATATAAATAAGGTGTTTTGCGGTATAATAAGATAACCATACGATATATTTGTGGTGCGGTCATGTTGTTTTTGCTGTCTGCAAATGTATCTTATGCCCAAAAAATACGCATAGGTTCCTATGAATTTCCCGATGGAGCTGTTTACCAAGGTGAGTTGGTCAGAGGCTTGCCTGAGGGCAAGGGTGTGACCCAATTCAAGAACGGGGATAGACACGAGGGATTGTATCACAAAGGCTTGCGTCATGGGCATGGCGTGTATGTGTTCTCGGACGGCGAGAAGTATGAAGGAGACTGGTTTCAGAACCAGCAGCATGGTTTGGGCACTTACTATTTTATCAACGACAATCGTTACGAGGGTCTGTGGTTTCGCGACTACCAACAGGGCAATGGAAAAATGTTCTATTACAACGGAGACCTGTATGTCGGCAACTGGAACAAAGACCTGCGTGATGGCAAAGGTACTTATACATATAACAATGGAGCATCGTATGTCGGTTCATGGAAGAATGACATGAAGGATGGCGAGGGCGTGTTCGATTGGGCAGATGGTAACAGGTATGAAGGTGGATGGTCGGAGAATAAGAAATCGGGTCACGGAACCTTTGTCTATGCGACTGGTGACAAGTATACCGGAGAGTGGTACAATGACGAACAACATGGCCATGGTATCTATGTCTTTGAGGATGGTAACGTCTACGAGGGTGCCTATGTCAATGGGCAACGTACCGGCGAAGGTATTTTTACTTTTAGGAATGGCGATAAGTATGTTGGCAGTTTCTTGGAAGGCGACCAAAGCGGATTTGGTACTTTTACGTGGCAGAATGGTGCCGTGTACACCGGATATTGGAAGAACAACAAGCAACATGGTAAAGGCAAATACACTTCACCGAATGGAGATGTGTATGACGGGGAATGGGCAGACGGAGTGATGGAGGGCCATGGAATACTGCGTCAGGCCAATGGAACGAAGTACAAGGGGGAGTTTCGTGCCGGTTTGAAAGAAGGACACGGCATACAGGAGGATAAAGATGGCAATCGCTATGAGGGAGAGTTTCGTGGAGGAGAGATCGTGTCGAAATGATGCGCCTGAAACCCACAGAAAGTATGACTTGATGAACAACACTTTCAACATATTATCAATATGGTAACCAAGAAGATCGATGCTGCCAAGGCATCTATAACCGTAAAAAACACAACGGCAGCCAAAAAGGGTTCAACCAAGAAGGCTTGCTCCAAGAAGTCGAGTTCCAAGAAGGCTGCTCCGGTAGAGAACACAACTCCTTCGGTTCTTAGACTGATTAAGAACGATAAGTATCTGGCATACTATGCAGATGCAATCAATGGACGTCACCAGTCGGCTCTCAACAAGATAGCCGAGCTAACGAACAATGGTGCTGTCACCTTGGCGGATTTTGCCACGGGTTACCTGTATTTTGGCTTGCACAAGGATGGCAAGAATTGGGTTATTCGCGAATGGGCGCCGAATGCCACTGCGATGTACCTCATCGGTGATTTCAATGGTTGGAAGGAAGATGGACACTTTGCTTTCAAGAGGGTAAAAGATACCGGTAACTGGGAACTTGTCTTGCCGGAACGGACTTTTGGTCATGGCGACTTGTATAAACTGAGCGTACATTGGGAGGGTGGTCAAGGTGAGCGTATTCCTGCATGGGCACAACGTGTGGTACAGGATGAGACAACCAAGATATTCTCTGCGCAGGTGTGGGCGCCGGAACAGAAGTTCGAGTGGAAGCACACCAAGTTCAAACCAAATACTAGTCCCTTGCTCATATATGAATGTCATATAGGTATGGGACAGGATGCTGAGAAGGTGGGTACATACGAGGAGTTCCGCAAGAATGTGTTGCCCCGTGTGCACAAGGATGGTTATAATTGTATACAGATAATGGCCATTCAGGAGCATCCCTATTATGGTAGTTTTGGTTACCATGTCAGCAGTTTCTTCGCGGCCAGTAGCCGCTTTGGTACTCCCGAGGAACTGAAGGCCTTGATAGATGAGGCTCATGGCATGGGCATAGCGGTAATCATGGACATTGTGCATAGCCATGCAGTGAAGAATGAGGTTGAGGGCTTGGGCAACTTTGCCGGTGACCCCTGTCAGTATTTCTATCCGGGCGACCGTCGTGAGCATCCGGCATGGGACAGCCTTTGTTTCGATTACGGCAAGAATGAGGTCTTGCACTTCTTGTTGAGTAACTGCAAGTATTGGCTGGACGAATATCATTTCGACGGCTTCCGTTTTGATGGTGTCACTTCCATGCTTTACTATAGTCATGGCCTCGGACAGTCATTCAATGGATACGGTGACTATTATAACGGTAGCCAGGATGACAATGCGATAGTTTATCTGACATTGGCTAATTGCCTGATACATCAAGTGAACCGCAGGGCCATCACCATTGCAGAGGAGGTAAGCGGTATGCCAGGTTTGGCGGCTCCGTTCGAGGCGGGAGGCTATGGCTTCAACTATCGCATGGCCATGAATGTCCCTGATTATTGGATCAAGATAATCAAGGAACTGCGCGATGAGGATTGGAAACCCAGCAGCATGTTGTGGGAGACTACCAACCGCCGTGCTGACGAAAAGACCATAAGTTATTGTGAAAGTCATGACCAGGCCTTGGTGGGTGACAAGACCATTATCTTCCGTCTGGTGGATGCCGACATGTACTGGCACTTCAAGAAGGGCGATGAGAACTTCGTTGTGGAGCGTGGCATCGCTTTGCACAAAATGATACGTCTGCTCACATGCAGTACCATCAATGGTGGTTACCTCAACTTCATGGGCAATGAGTTTGGACATCCTGAATGGATAGACTTCCCTCGTGAAGGCAATGGATGGAGCTACAAGTATGCACGTCGTCAGTGGAACTTGGTAGATAATAAAGAGCTATGCTTCCATCTGCTGGGAGACTTTGACCGCGCCATGTTATCCGTTATAAAGAGTGAGAAGGATATTCAGAAGACCAACGTCACGGAGATATGGCACAACGATGGAGATCAGGTGTTTGCTTATCAGCGTGGTGAGTTGCTGTTCTGCTTTAACTTCAGCCCGTTCCGCAGTTATACAGACTATGGCTTCATGGTGAAGGCCGGCACATATCAGTATTTGCTGAATACGGACGATGTGAAATTTGGTGGTAAGGGATTCAACGACGATAGCCTCAAGCACCTGACTATCTACGACCGTGAGTTGGCCAAGGATGGTAAAGGATGGCTCAAACTGTACTTGCCTGCCCGCAGTGCATGCGTATTGAGAATGGTAAAGGATTGACATCTGCTTCTGCCTTGTTATATATGTAGGCACCAAATCATAATAAAGATAAAAGGGGCGCCGCGCTCTTGCATCTGTATGAAGACATGATAACATATATTTTGTTATAAAAAGATGTATAACGACATCGGTTGTATCCGCACGGAGTGGCTTGGTTGAATGCACTAAGTTAAGCCGTGTGGATACTGTTCACATAGGAGCTAAGCATCAACGCGTCTATGGAGAAGATAACACCTATTTGACATGTCCGCACGGAAAGAGAATTAAGATGAAGTATCACTATCGGAGCACACAGCGTATGGCAAGCATTATTACCATGCTTTGCTTTTTGCTCTTTGTAGCATATTCCATATCCTTATTCATAAGGCATCAGTCCTATATGGTGGCTTTGGCCAACTTCATAGCTAACGGAGGACTTACCGATGTGGCCTATGACACACCATCTTCTGTTTGGATTGCTGCTTTGCTTGGCACGGCACTTTCTATAATTCCTGCCCTGTTCCTCCTGCATTCGTTCCATTTTCCAATATGTATGAAGGGAATGGCTTTTATTCCATCGTATGTTGTGTTGGGACTGATGACAGGTATATGTCCACAGTCTGTGGATGCTGTGGAAAACGATATTCCTATACTGCGGGCCGCCATACTGCTGTTAGTTTCTGCGATGGGCATCTTATATAGTCAAGTGTATCATGAGGATAGGGGAGAGCATGCTCCATTCTCCAATTATCTTGGCAGTAACGTTCTGCAAGTTTGTGTAGGCATAATGTTCTGTATTTCATTAACCAATTCGGACAGGCAGTTGCATTTGCAGCAGCCGTTGGCTCAAACTATACATCGTCACGATTACACGCTGGCCAACTCCATAGTACCGGGTGAGACCACTACCAATAATACTATTGCATCTCTTCGTGTTTTGGCCTTGAGCAAGCAGGGACTCATGGCGGACAGACTCTTTTCCATTCATGGTATGTATGGCAGTCGATGCTTGTTGCCAGAAACCTTTCTTTCGGCACAGATATATCATACCACACGGCTGGTCTATAATCACCTGCAGGCTATCCCGGTAAATTTCGATGGTGATGTGACGTCTTTCTTGCAAAAGGCTGTTGAACGCAGAATGATGGTTTTGCAGGATTCTGCGGTTACACATGTGGATAGTCTTAGGGCTCGTCCGCTGATGGACTACTATCTATGTGCATTGCTCCTGGATAGGGACTTGCCTTCCTTTGCAAAATCTTTGCCGAGATTCTATGCTCAGGAGGCAGCATTGCCACGACATTACCGTGAGGCTTTGGCTGTGTACTATGCCGAAGATTCTTTGGCGACACGTTTTGCCTCGGATGCGATTATGGACAGCATCTATCGGGACTATACGACATTGAGATGTTCTTTTCAAGATAGGCCGATGGCTCAGAGAAAGGCTTGTGCGGAAGCCTTTCCGTCAACATATTGGAATTATTACTTCTTTCCTGAAGACAGAAAGCAGCATTGATACATGAGCAAATCAAGGACTCTGCATTAAAAGGTTTACATAAATAATCACTATACAGCAACGTTTGCAATATGCCACAGATATCTGTTAGAGGTCAGGAGATGCCGGAATCTCCCATCAGAAAGCTCGCTCCATTGGCTGATGATGCCAAGAAGCGCGGCGTGCATGTTTATCATCTGAACATCGGACAACCAGACTTACCCACTCCGCAGGCTGCACTACAGGCTATTCGTAATATCGATCGAAAGATACTGGAGTACAGTCCTTCGCAGGGCTATTTCAGCTATCGCAAGAAGTTGGTAGGATACTATGCTTCTTATAATATCAACCTTACGCCCGATGACATAATCATCACGTCTGGTGGTTCTGAGGCTGTATTGTTCTCCTTCCTTGCCTGCCTAAATCCCGGGGACGAGATCATTGTGCCTGAACCTGCATACGCCAATTATATGGCTTTTGCCATTTCGGTCGGTGCCCGCATACGTACTATTTCCACCACTATAGAAGAAGGCTTCTCTCTGCCCAAGGTGGAGAAGTTCGAGGAGTTGATAAACGAGCGCACACGCGCCATCCTTATCTGCAACCCCAACAATCCTACGGGATACCTATATACAAGGCGTGAGATGAACCAGATACGCGACCTGGTGAAGAAGTATGACCTGTATCTTTTTTCTGACGAAGTGTATCGTGAGTTCATCTACACAGGCTCTCCATATATCTCTGCTTGCCATTTGGAGGGTATAGAGGATAATGTTGTTCTTATCGATTCCGTATCTAAGCGATATTCGGAATGTGGCATACGTATTGGCGCCTTGATAACCAAGAATGCGGCTGTACGAAAGGCGGTGATGAAGTTCTGTCAGGCGCGTCTCAGCCCTCCGCTTATCGGTCAGATTGCTGCAGAGGCCTCGTTGGATGAACCTCAGGAATACACACGTGAGGTCTATGATGAATATGTGGAACGCCGCAAGTGCTTGATTGATGGCCTCAATCGCATTCCTGGCGTCTACAGCCCCATCCCTATGGGTGCATTCTATACTGTTGCCAAGTTGCCCGTGGATGATGCAGACAAGTTCTGTGCATGGTGTTTGAGCGAATTCCAGTGGGAGGGTGAGACGGTCATGATGGCACCTGCCTCTGGTTTCTATACCACTCCCGGTGCCGGACGTAATCAGGTGCGCTTGGCCTATGTGCTGAAGAAGGAGGATCTTACACGTGCCCTCTTTGTTCTAAGTAAGGCTTTGGAAGCATATCCCGGGCGTACGGAATAAGACGGTATCTCGTTAGACATGTTATTTATCGCGAAAAGATTATTCCGTGGAGAGCATAAAGGACAGGTGTCCTCTTCGGCCATACGTATAGCTACGGCCGGAGTTGCCGTGGGCATATTGGTCATGATTGTCAGTATATGTGTGTCCAGTGGCTTCCAACGCGAAATCAAGGCCAAAGTAGCAGCCTTGGTAGGGCATGTGCAGATAGTGAATGAGCAAACACTCTATCGAAGCCGGACTATGCCCATACAGATAACGGACTCTATCAGGGATAAGATTGCCACATTTCCTTACGTGGAGAGTGTCCAGCGTTTTGCCTTGTGTCCTGGTATGCTGAAAACCGAGAATGTCTCTCGCGGTGTCATGTTCCGTGGCGTTGACGATGCTTTCGATGCGTCTTTCCTGTCCTCTTGTCTGATCGAGGGCCGAATACCCGCTTTTGGTGAGATGGGGGATGAGGTGGTGATGGATAGTATCTTGGTTTCTGCTCCATTAGCCTCGGCTCTTGAGTTGTGTGCCGGGCAGAGAATCTACGCCTATTTCTTTGATGATAATCTGCGTGTACGCCGTTTGACGGTAGCAGGTATCTTCCAGACACACTTGTCCGACATTGATACCCGCATGTGCTACGCTGATGCGCGTCTGACGCAGAAACTTGCCGGCTTTAGGGCAGACCAATATAGCGGTGCCGAAATTAGGGTCGACGAGTACTCTCACGTTGATTCTCTTTCGGTATGTCTCGCTTCCATGTTCGGGACACACGAAGATGCCTACCGCCAATGCTATGCAACCCCTCGTGTAGATGAGTTGTACCCTCATTTCTTCTCTTGGCTCACGTTGCTGGATACCAACGTAGGTGCCATATTGATACTGATGATCTGTGTTGCCATTGTCACCATGGTCAGTGGTTTGCTTGTCATTATTTTGGAACGTACCCAATTTATTGGCATCATGAAGTCCATGGGAGCAACCAATAGCTTGCTTCGCCGCATTTTCCTCTATTTTGCATCCATGATAGTGTTGCGCGGAATGCTTTGGGGGAATGCTTTGGCCTTCATGCTTTTGACACTCCAATATGCTACTGGCATTGTGTCTCTGGATCCTGAGAGCTATTACATTGCACAGGTTCCGGTTTACTTTCCGTGGCTTAGCATTATAGTGGTCAATGTACTTACGTTTGTATTGTGTGTGTTGGTATTGATCGTACCGACTTATGTCATCAGCCGCATTCATCCGGCGCGAAGCATCGTGTTTGAGTGACGGCCCGCAACTCTTATATCACATGAAGTATTTTGAAGTCACCTTCCATATTGCCCCTTACAGTGGGGATGTCGCCGATGTCCTTTGTGCTTTGCTGGCAGATGAAGGATTTGAAGCATTTGAACAGTCTGAGGATACCTTGCTGGCTTGGATACAGCAACAGAAGTATGCACAAGAAGGACTTGACAGGGCGATAGAGGCGATACCTTTTCCTAATATAACTGTCGTGTATAATGTGTCCGAGGCTCCGGATGAGAATTGGAACAGACGATGGGAGACAGACGGCTTCAAGCCCATTATTATATATGATGAAGTGGAAGGACACGACTCTACTTTCGCCCTTGTAACCATTCACGATTGCATGCATTGTGACATCCCCGATGCACGCTATGACATTTGCATCAGTCCGTGTCAGGCATTTGGCACAGGCAGCCACGAGACCACACGCATGATCATTCGTCAGCTCCTCTCTATGCCCATGAAGGGACGGTATGTCATAGATGCAGGTACGGGTACAGGCATCCTGGCCATTCTATGTCACATGCTTGAAGCAGAGGAGGTGGTGGCTTACGATATAGACGATTGGAGCGTGCGCAATGCACAGGAAAACTTACTGCAGAACGGTATCACACATGGCGTACAGGTTTTGTTAGGGGACAGTTCCGTTCTTTCCTGCATATATCATGGTCATGAGAAGCCGTATCATCAAGCGACTCCTATGCGAGCATCCCTCCTTATTGCTAACATCAACCGCAATATCCTGT
>DBLZ01000106.1 GCA_002297545.1 Prevotellaceae bacterium UBA711
GGGATGAAGCCGTCTGTGGCCTCGGTCATCTCCTGGTAGGTCAAGGCGTCGTGTTTTGCATAGCGGTTGATGCGCACACCTCCCGACTGGGCACTTTCGCTCATTTTGAGCAGGCGACGACCCTTGCCGAGGGTTTCGTAGTACTCCGTCACGGTGATGGTGGGGGTGGGGTTTTGCTTGTCATAGCCATACTCGTTGCTGTGGCGCACCAGCTTGTCGTGTTTCAGGGCCACGGGTAGTAGGTGGTAGCTTACAAAACGGTTCAGCAGGTTGTCTTGTGAGGCGTAGTCGGTATCTGCTGTGCCTTCCATGCCAAGAGTATTTATGGCAGAGAGTACATCTCCCGGGGTGATGTCCTTGGCCTTCATTCCCGTCATGGCCTCGAACACGGAATCCGTCTCCGCCAATATGGTGAAGCCGAATTTGCGTTCCGATGGACATGCCCATCCGTATGTAGGCTTGTAGGTGGGATGAGAAAGATAAATGGAGAAGGCTCCCTTGTTGTAGAGACGTTCATACTCTTCGTCCCGTTCCACCGTCAGGGTGTCGGCCCAGCCGGTGGCTACGAGCAACTTGTTGAATACGCTGAATTTGTCGCTGCTCTCCATGTACTCTTGCAAGTTCATGTCGGAGACTATGGTATAGCTGGAATATGGTGTGAGGCTTTTATATATGTTCAAGGCCACGTGTGGCACATAGAGGGTGATGCCTTCACGGAAAGTTTGTTCTGATATGGCAGGAATACTTGCTGCTTCTGTCCATGGCAGAGAAACGGAGGACGGAGCATAGTCCGCAAATGCACATTCTCCGAGGGATGTTACATTGTTGGGTATTTCGTAACGTTTACGTTCATTAGCCAATCCGGGGAAATAAATCAGACGTGTTTTGGACTTGTTGAACAACACCCCGTCCTCATCGCAGTACTTCTCGTTGTTTGCAGCTACGTTTATTGCAGTCATTGTAGTAGAGCAAAATGCGGTCTCGGCTATATTGGTGGTCTTGGTTGGTATATTGATGCTTCTTATTCCGCAGTTTCCCAATGCATAGGAGCCTATGGATACAACATTCTCTCCCATCCTGAAATCTCGCATTTCCAACATACCCCAACAAAGGTCATCGGGTATGTGCTGTACCTCCTGTCCGATATGGAAAGACGTGATTCTGTCCTTGACGGACAGGAAAGGATGTTCATCATTATCCGTGCTGAAGTTGCATGTGCGTGCGTTCCAGTATACGGAGGTAAGAGGAGCACCGGCAAACAAGTCTCCGCCTAATGATTGTACATTCACTGGTATCGTTATCTCGTTCACATTTGTATAGCCGAAGGCACAGACGCCAATGCTTTTTAGTGTGGACGGAAGAGATACAGAGACCAAGGAGTCGCACCCGTAAAATGCGTACTGTTCTATCGCTTGCACACCCTCAGGCACATCGATGGTTCTGATTGCAGCTTTGCTAAACGCATGCTCTGTTATGGCATGCAAGGTGGAAGGCAGGGATACGGAGGTCAAGGAATCGCATTGGGCGAATGCACTGGAACCCATTGTCTGCAAGCCTTCCGGCAGCTCAATTGCTCTGATGTTCTTGCATTTCATGAAAGCGCTTTCTCCTATGGAGGTCAAACTTGGAGGAAAGGTAACGCTTGATAATGCGGCACATTCTGAAAAGGCGTAGTCGCCGATTGCTTTCAGCGTCTTAGGCAGGGTAAGCCCCCTGAATCCCCAGTAGGCGAAAGTGTTTGCCCCGATTTCCGTAATACCGTCTTTAATTAACACATCCTTTACGCAGGATAGGAGCGCATTGTTTAGTTGGGGCGCGGCAGACAGTATGCCGGTACCTGAAATGGTGAGCAGTCCAGTTGTTATGTCCAGGGAATATGAGGCATTCTCACCGCAGGTCCCGTTGTAAATGGTTGTTGGCTCACTATCGATGGAACGCGCTTTGAGTATGACGCGGTCTATGGAAAAGCTATAGCTATAGTTGTTCTTCAGGTCTGTATTTGAAAGGCGCTGGCTTGTCACCTGCAAATATGGGAAGAAGTCATTAAAGCCATAATAGGTTGTCGGCAATGTCAGGCCTTCGTACAATAAGACGGTATCCACCCTCTCGCCGCTGTACTCAAAGGTGGCTGCTTGTGTGGTCGATGGCCTCTGATCTGACATGCTGTTGTGATAGTACAGGGTTGTGGATATCTTGTTCTTTATTCTGTACTCCGGCGCATCGGTCGTGTACCTGTAGTAATCTGGAACCATCACCAGGTACACATCATAGGTGCCGGCAAGAACCTTGCAAGACGATGCCGGATCTTTCAGTGCAATTTGGATTTGAGGGTTCGTTCTGGCAGAAATACCGGTCACATAGAGAAAAGAAGAGCCGGAAATGATGCCGGCCGTGTCCGTACACTCGTTGGCACTGTTGTCAAAGTCGCAGGTCTGAAGTCGTGTGGAGGTACTGCTTTTATACACATGAGCCTCGGTCAAATCCAGGTCGATGTCGTATTTTGCCGGGTCTCCGGCCTTTCCTTGTGCCATGGCATGAGACGAAAAGCCGCACAGCAGGGAAACGCCTAACAAGGAGGTCAATATCTTGTTTTTCATAATTGTCTGATATTATGTTATAAGGGTTGTGGTTACTTGTAGCGCAGTACGCTATTGATGCGGTGTATCACTCCGGGGCTGTCATGTTCTATGACTATGCCATTAAAACTCGACACATTGTATATGTCTCCACTGCATATGGCATCGCGCACGAATATGTTTTTGCCTTCGTCCATTACGTGGTGCACCTTTCCTGTGGCATCGGTCACGCTCAACGTCCCGTTGCCTGCAGAACTGACACTTAGGCGTGGTGTGGCAAAACCTGCTTCAGGAAGGATGGCCGGGGTGGCATGTTCGCGTGCCGCGAACGGCAACTTGTCGGCAATTTCGGTGCCGAAGTGGAAATGGTATCGTACAAAGTTGATTAGCTCATACACCTTCTTTTTGCCTTCGGCACGTTCTGCATCGCTGCTGACGCCGTTGCCATAGGTCGCTGCAAGGGACTCCCATGTTGGCAGACCGTCGGTAATGGCCTGTCGGACAGCTTCGTTGGTGGGAGCATAGAGTGTGAACGGATGTGAGGGGAAGAAGGACAGGTTGTAATTGGCTCCATGCCTGTCCACGAAGTTGCTGTAAAAGTTTTCTTGCCATGTTTGCGTCTCGGTGGATGCTTCTGTATCAATAAGGGATAGGGCTTTCAGTACATCGGTGTTCACCTGGCAGAGTTTGAAGAACTCTTCATATCCTTCGCCGGACAGGATGGAATAGGCAGTCTTTTGTATGGCCGGGGGCAAGATGGGGCAGTCTATCTTATATATGGTGCCGTTGCTTTTATGGTGGGTGTCTATGATGTTGCAGTTGGAGAACCTTATGCCTTTCGCTGCATTGTCCATTTGCAGAACGCCCTGCACAGACTTTCCATCCGCAGCCACACGCACCACCGTGCCGGCCAGTGTGGTGAAGTATTCGTTGCCGCTCCGTATGCCCAGCTCCCGGTCTTCAGGACGGTCAAAGACAATGGTGTTCTGCATCAAGACTTCGTTAAGGAAGGATATAACGCTCTCATGGGTCAAACGTTGACTTCTCATGGCGGTACCAATTTGGCCGGTCTCTTGATTATAATTGTACACGCACCCGCCTGTTTTAAAGGGGAAGGTCCCGCCTGTGTATTGGAGACTAATGACTGCGGGATTACGTGCAACAAATGAAAGACAATATGGAATGGTATCCATGGCCGAATCCACAGGAACAAACAGGGCAAAGCGTGACTGCAACTCAGGGGTGAAGAATGTCCGACTACCACTTGTCTGCGCAGGGTCGGTAAAGTTACTGTAGAAAAAGTTAAAATATGGATAATAGGTTGCCATCTGTACACGACTATACATGAAGGCCCAATTGTATATTTTGCAGTCTTCATCCGCCAAGATGTAGTCGCTCACATTGTGCAGGGTATCTCTGAGGATTACTTCGCGTATGTTTCGCATGGGCAGGTCCAGTGTCCTGTTGTCTTCCGAATGGACATGCTGGACGGAGAGGTCGTCCTGAAATGTGATGTGTGTGGCGTCCTCCACTGTATGTTCCTTCTCCGAGGTCTTTACCTTCAGGGGAACCTGGGCCATCAGCATGTTGCTTGCCAATAGCGCCGTAAATAAAAGTCGTGTTCTCATCTGTTGATCAATTTAATGGCTTTGTTGTTCACTTTGATAACCAATACACCCTTGGGCAGGCCGCTACGTGGAATGAAGCATATACCGTCCTGCACCGTGGCACGGAAATACTGCTTGCCGTCCACGGAGTAGACGCTTACCACCGTTTTGTCGGGACAGCCAGACACGCTGATGCCGTCTTCCTGCAGGCGCACGCCTGCCTCCTCTTCCACTTGTTCCACGCCTGTGGGAGGAGTGGGAAATTCGCCGATGTACGACAGTATGGCCGCATAGGCCACACTGTACAACGTATCCTGTTGCGCGTTGACGACAACGATGCCCTGGTCGTTGGCGTTGGGTTCGCTGAAGCCGTGCGCTACGAGATGGATGGTGAGACCCGGTTCAAGGGCAAGTGTATAGGTGTGACCCGATAGTTGTGTCACGCGCATGCGTTTCTCTTGCCCTTCGGGGCCTGCACTGGCCCCGATTGCCATCAATAGATAGATGGCACTAAGAAGGAGGTGTTTCTTCATGATGATAATATGTGTTGGTTAGTGAGTTGATCATTTGCTTGCCGGTTCTTGGTATGCCTGTACGGACGCAGTCATGTATATGTGCATGCAGCAAAGGCACAACGGAGGTGTACCGCTGTGCCGGATGGTGTGGCATGTCTGACCGGGGTTAGTGCCTTCTGCCGGAATGATTATAAATGGGGGGGGGGGGAAAATGCCTGAATGTCAGCGAGAAGCTTGCCGTAGCATGGTTGCTGCTACGTACGGCGTCCATATAATATATATAAGGTGTAGACCTGAGCATGACTATAGGGCTGTATAATATGCGGCGGCATGATGACCGGGCAATGTGTGTTGGAATATGATGCTTGTCCGGTGTAAAGATAGCGCAAATTTTGTTAACATACAAGAGATGCGGCGTTTTTATGGAGAAAAGGAGGGTGGGGGATATTGATGGGCAGCCTATGTTCCACGGAGTTTCAGTCTCAGTCCGTCCTGCAGCAGTTCGCCGTCTTCGGTCATGACGCGGATTACGTGCTCCAGGGCTTTGGGGGCGTACTGAGCCAGATGTAGCTCGTAACCGAACTTGGGACCAGAGGAAAGCTGGGAACGGATGTCGGTGTAGATGCGGTCGTAGATGTCCTCGGGGAGCGGAGGAGGGTTAAGTGCGTGACAATTGTCGCAGTTGCCGCAATGTTGAGGATACTTCTCGCCGAAGTAGGAGAGAAGTAGGGCGGTGCGACAGTGTGTGTTGTCCTCTATGTAGTTGATGACGCTGTTGATGCGGGCACGGTAGCGGATCAAACGCTCTTCGTAGACATGTTGCGGTATGACGATATCCTTGCCTTCGACGCGAGGACGTGTGAGTGTGAGGAAAGGGATACGCTTGCGCGGGATGTAGCGTATGATGTGGCATTGGCTCAGGGCAATGAGCTTGTCGTATATGTCCTTGAGCGGTATGCCTGTTGCCAGTGAGATGTCGTCCTCGCTGATGTAGACGAACTCCTGGAAGATGCCGGTATAGCGGCGCAGTAGGTAGTTGAACAGAGTCTCCGTATTGCCGTGTACGGCAGTGTAGAGTTGTGAGCGCGTGGCAATGATGTGTAGGCGCGATGTAGTGTCCTCCTCGTCGGTAAAGCGCAGGTAACCTGACAGTTCCAAGAGTGAAAGAATGGGATGCACCTCGCTGAAGCTGTGGTGGAAGTTGATGCAGAACTCATGCACGTGGAACTCACGTGTCCGGTCCATTCCCTCGCCCTCGGCTATCTGCAGGAAGTAGCAGATGTGGTCGTACAGTTCCTGTATCTTTTCCTTCGGTGGAAAGGCATGTTGCAAGCGTTGCTGCAACTGCTTGGCCTCCTTGCCTTTGCATAAGAGTATGGCGTGTGCAGGCTGCCCGTCACGTCCGGCCCGTCCGGCTTCCTGATAGTATTGCTCAAGGGATTCCGGTGGATCGAGATGCACCACCAGACGTACGTCCGGCTTGTCCACCCCCATGCCGAAGGCGTTTGTCGCCACCATGATACGCGTATTGTTCTGCTGCCAATCACGTTGGCGGAGGTCTTTCTCCAGATCGGGCAGTCCTGCATGATAGAAGGTTGCCGAGTATCCTTTTTCCGTCAGTGCCTGTGCCACGTCTTCTGCCTTTTGCCTGCGTCCCGTATATACTATGGTAGAACCGGGGTGTTTGGCCAGCATCTCCTCCAGCCCCACCATGTCGGTGATGGTGTGATGCAGACCGTAGTATAGGTTGGGACGTGCAAAACTCATGCGGAAGACATTCTTCTGCACAAAGGCCAGTTTTTCCTGTATATCGTCCACCACCTCCTGCGTGGCCGTGGCTGTCAGTGCCAGTATCGGCTTGCCTGGCAACTCCTTTCTGAGGTCTGCCAGGGCCAGATAGCTGGGGCGGAAATCATAGCCCCACTGGGATATACAATGCGCCTCGTCCACACAGATGAACGAGACGGGCATGTGCCTGAGTTTGGCCAGGAACAGCTCCGACCCCAGCCGCTCGGGCGAGAGGTACAGGAACTTGTAGTCGCCCAGGATGCAGTTCTCCATGGCGGCTATGATGTTGTCGCGTTTCATCCCCGAGTATATTGCCGTGGCCTTGATGCCCAGGTCGCGCAGGTGTGCCACCTGGTCTTTCATCAGCGCTATCAAAGGCGTCACAACCAGGCACGTCCCCGGCATGGCCAAGGCCGGCACCTGGAATGCAATGCTCTTGCCTCCGCCTGTGGGCATTAGTCCCAGGGTATCCCTGCCGGCAAAGATGCTGTCGATGATTTCGCGCTGTATGCCCCTGAAGTTTTCGTGGCCCCAGTACTTACGCAACAGCCCCTCTGCCCAGTCCGGGGCAGAAGGGCTGTCGTTATGGGATGTAGTGTCACACATGTGTTCGTTGTCATGGTCGGGGGTGGTCCGTCGTATATGCAACGTCCCTCCCCCTTGCGTGTCAGTCAAGTTCCGATGGCTCGATGTCTTCTATCTGCAGTTGTATCTCGCCACGTTTGTGCGTATTTTCTTCTATGGTGTAGACTATGTTGAATGAACGCTTCGTCTTGATGTACCTGGCCTGTGAGCTTTGTCCGAAGGCTATGCCGTTCATTATGCTGTCGCTCAGGTTGTCCACCAGTTCCAGCTTGATGTGCTCCTGGTTGCGTCCCACCACCTTGCTCGTGCCATAGTCGTAGACGTTGCGTGTGCAGAAGCGTGGCTTGGGATTGTCCGGGCCGAACGGCTGGAAGCGCTTCAGATCATAGAAGAACTGCCTGTTTATGTCATGGAAGTCCAGCATGTCGTCTATCTCCAGTATGGCATCTGTCTGCTCCGGCAGTATGTGGTTGTCCACATATTCCTCGAACCGTCTCTTGAACTCTGGTACGTTCTCCGCCTTCAGTGTCAGACCGGAGGCATAGGTGTGCCCGCCGAAGTTCTCCAGTATGTCGCGGCAGCTCTCTATGGCCTTGTATATGTCAAAGCCTCCCGTAGAGCGTGCCGACCCGGTTGCCAGGTCGCCGTCCCGTGTCAGCACCACGGCGGGGCGGAAGTATATTTCCGTCAGGCGCGATGCCACTATCCCTATGACTCCCTTGTGCCATCCCTCGTTGTAGATGACTATGGCCTTGTGGTCCGAGTGGTGCACGAGCGATGCCACAATCTGGTTGGCCTGTTCCGTCATGGCCTTGTCCAGGTCCTTGCGCTGCTCGTTGTAGTGGTTTATCTGCGCCGCCTTGTGTGTCGCGGTCGTCGGATCGGTGGTCACGAGCAGTTCCACGGACTCACGTCCGTTATCTATTCTGCCCGATGCATTCAGCCGTGGCCCTATCTTGTAGATGACGTCCGATAGGCTTATCTCCTTGCCCGTGAGTCCGCAGATGTCTATGATGGCCTTCATGCCCACACTGGGATTGTAGTTCAGCTGCTTCAGCCCGTGGTAGGCCAGTATCCTGTTCTCGCCCATTATGGGCACTATGTCCGAGGCTATGCTCACGGCGCACAGATCCAACAGGGGAACGAGTTCGGAGAACGGTATGCCGTTGTTTTTGGCAAAGGCTTGTATCAACTTGAATCCCACGCCGCAGCCTGAAAGGTCTCCGTAGGGATACGTGCCATCCACGCGTTTGGCGTTCAGTATCGCCACTGCGGGCGGCAGTACGTCATCGGGCACGTGGTGGTCGCAGATGATGAAGTCTATTCCCTTGCTCTTGGCATACTGTATTTCCTCCACGGCCTTGATGCCGCAGTCCAGTACTATGATGAGCTTCACTCCGCATTCCTCGGCATAGTCTATGCCCTGGCAGGAGACACCGTAGCCCTCCTCGTAGCGGTCGGGGATGTAGTAGTCGATGTTGGAATAGTACTGTTGCAGGAACTTGTACACCAGTGCCACGGCCGTCACTCCGTCCACATCATAGTCTCCGTACACCAATATCCGCTCCTTGCGTCCCAAGGCGTCGTTCAGACGCTTTACGGCCACTGCCATGTCCTTGAACAGGAACGGATCGGGCAGGTCGCTCAGTTGTGGGCGGAAGAACTTGCGTGCTTCGGCCGCAGTGCCGATGCCCCTGTCCAGTAGAAGTTTGCCAAGGGTTGGGCTGATGCCCAGCTCCTTGGCAAGTGAATTAGCTTTTTCCTGACTGTCACGCTCTGGCTCTTTGTATTGCCAAATGTAGTTCATAGCGCAGTCAGAGTCGTGTTAGATGCCCAGTTTCTTGCGGATGTCCTTGGGAATGGCGTTCTTGTTGATTACGATGTTCATGGTCTTGTAAGCCACGTAAGGCTTACTCACGTACCAGAAGCCCTTGTATGGACCGTATTCGCCCCAGGAGTTCTTCATCATGAAGTACTCCTTGCCGTTCTGGTCCTTGGCAATGCCGTAGATCTGCATGCCGTGGTCGTCGGTGGTGGTCCAGTTGTCGTAGCCCTCCTGACGCATCTCCTGTGTGATTACCTTCTCTCCGGCACCGTCTGCCTCGGTTATCTTGGCACCGGCCTTTTCGCCTGTCCAGCGGCTCTGGTCACTGCCTACGCCGGCTGTGGCTTTGGTGTCGGGCACGGTGGCCACGCATCTGTTCTTGCCGGTACGGCGGCTGAAGCCATCCTCGCTGACGTCAGCGCCCCAGGCAAAGGTCCATCCGTTCTTCACGCTCTCCTCCATTACGCGCATGAACTCGTCCAGGGGGAGGTTGTAGCTGGAAGCCCAGCGCCAGTTGTCCTGGATCTCCAGGATGAAGCTGGTGTAGAAGGGGTGATGCGTGTAGCTGGTCAGAGACACATAGTCGTTGGGATCCAGCTTCAGGTAGTCCTTTACGAAGCTCTGCGGGGTGTACTTCTTGCCCTTGTATTCAAACTCCTCGGGGCATGCACCGAAGTAGTTGTCTATCATGCCCTGCACGTTCTTCTTCCAGATGGGGTTGATCTTACGGGCATCGCTGGTGGAGATGGCCTTGATGTAAGCCTCCATGGGAGGGAAGAAGCTGCTGAAGTTGAACAGAGAGTCGCCGTAGGGGACGATGGGGTAGGGCATGAGGCCCTCCGGGATGAGGCCGTAGCGGTCCATGCAGAAGATGGCGTCGTAGAACGAACCACCCTGGCTGAAGCTGGCATCACCGTGTGTGCGGACGTTGCGGTCGGCGCGGTCGGTGTAGGTCTTGCTTGCCAGGAAGGACTCGCACAGGTCTATGTCCGTCTTGCTGGGGTCCTTCTTCAGCACCTCGCTCTCGAGGAATGCAAGAGAGGAATAGGCCCAGCATGTGCCGGAGCTGTTCTGGTTCTTGATGCTGGTGACCGGAGCCTCGATTACGGTGGTGAATACCAGTGAGTCCGCGGGGATCACCTTCTTGGCGTCCTGTGCCAAGGTGGGCAGGGTGCAGATGGCTGCCGCTGCCGTCAGTAGAAACTTGTTCATTGGTTTTGTGTATTTTGTGTTTGTGTTTTACTTGCATTCGGGAGCGGACGCGCCGCACCCGTGGTGACGGGCCGCAGCCCGTGGCTATTTGTTTATGAAGGCCTCCACATCGTCCGGGTGGTAGGGGATGAGTTTGTCGCCCAGGAAGCGGCATCCCTTGCCGGTGATGAGTATGTCGTCCTCTATGCGTATGCCGCCAAAATCCTTGTAGGTCTCCAGCAGATCATAGTTGATGAAGTCCTTGTGCAGCCCTTTTGCATGCCATTCGTCTATGAGCGCGGGGATGAAGTATATGCCGGGTTCGTCGGTCATCACCCAGCCCTCCTGCAGGCGGCGTCCGCAGCGCAGGCAGTTGGTGCCGAACTGTTCCAGGTTGGGGCGCACCTCGTCGTCGAAGCCCACGTATGTCTGTCCCAGTCCCTCCATGTCGTGCACGTCCATGCCCATCATGTGACCCAGACCGTGAGGCAGGAACATGGCATGCGCGCCCTGTCGCACGGCCTCGTCAGTGTCGCCCTTCATCAGCCCCAGTTCCTTCAGACGTGTGGCCATCAGGCGGCACACATCCATGTGCACGTCCATCCACTTCACGCCGGGAGCCGCCACGGAGAGGGCATAGTCGTGACACTCCTCCACTATGCTGTATATCTCGCGCTGACGCCGGGTGAACCGTCCGCTTATGGGGGTGGTTCGCGTATGGTCGGAGCAATAGTTCTCGTTGGTCTCGGCACCGCAGTCGCACAGCAGCAGTCTGCCCTCCTCCAAGGGAACGGGTGCAGGATAGCCGTGCATTATCTCGCCGTGCATGGTGACGATGGATGCGAAGGATACCATGCAACCCTTGGACGAGGCTATGCCGGAGATGCGTCCGCTGATTTCCTGCTCCGTCACTCCGGGGCGGGCCATCCTCATGGCCGTGGTGTGCATCTCGTACCCTATGGCACATGCACGTTCTATTTCTGCTATCTCCTCAGGCGTCTTCACGGCCCTTTGGTCTATCACGGCCATTATCAGCTCCAGGCTGGCCTTGGCGCGTTGTTCCGAGGGATGTATGCCTGTCAGGTCCATCAGCTGTATCATCAGGTCGTGACGGTAGGGGGGCAGGAAGTGCACGCGGCGCCCCTGCTCCTGTGCCAGACGCACCAGTTCGGCCAGCTTGGCCATGGGGGCTGAGTTCTCCACACCGCACTGGGCGGCCATGTCGGCCACACTGTCCACGCTGCCGTACCATACGATGTCCTCCAGATCGATATCATCGCCTATGAGCCATTCCTTGCCTGCGTCGGCGTCTATCACGCCAACCAGCCCCTCGCGGTGCTGGCCAAAGTAGTAGAGGAACGTGCTGTCCTGGCGGAAGCGGTAGGCATTGGCCGGATAGTTGGCGGGAGAGTGGTTGTTGCCCATCAGGACGATCAGTCCCGACTGTATGCGTCGCCGCAGGACATCGCGTCGCTGCATGTATGTGTCTTTGCTGAATAACATGTCTTTGCTGTGTATCGGTTAAGGGTAATCTACGTGCAAATATAACAATAATTTCCGTGAAACGTGACACGCGCACCCATAAATATATATAATAAGGTGCACTTTTACCATCCGGTCTCTTCCCAGAGGGTGAAAGTGTACCATGGTGAGAGCCTGAACTGATCCTCCCAGCCCTGTTCCCGGTATTCCCGGCGCGGTATGTTCATGGATATGCCGCCATAGTGTTCGGCGTCGGTGAGCGTGCAGTGGGCCTTGCCGTAGCGTATGGTGGAATATGCGCTCTCCCAGGCCTTGCTCTTGATGGGATGGAGGATGGCTTTCTTCCATGCTTCTTCCCATACGGCATAGTCTTCGGCGGACAGGGTGTGGTACATTGCCGAGCGGATGTCGTATGGTACGGGCATGGCGTCCTGCATGTATACGTTGCCCTGGCCGTATTCCGGGGCGTATATCTGTATGCCGTCGGTCGATGGCATGTCGGTGCGCGGGAATGCACCGGGTATGAACTGCGATGTCACGGTGCATAGGTCTCTGAACTCCGCCGTGTGCACGGCCGAGAGCAAAACCCCGAGGTTGCCGGTGTATTCCTCTGCGTGCCCGTCTATGATTGCACGGATGTCGGCCTTGCACAGGGCCTTCATTATGCGGTCGTAGGGCGCGCCGGTGCTGGGTGTCTCGGTGGGGGAGCCGATGATGTAGTCGGCATACGGATAGAGATACGACGCTACCTCCACGCTCTGCATGTAGCAGGCGTCGAAGAAGATATATTCCATGTGTGGCATCCCGCTCAGTATGGATGCCAGTTGTCCTATGTGCAGCCATTGGCCCATGTCCGACTGCGTGTTGTGCCCATTGTCTATGATTATGGATCTCTGTGGCCTGTTTGGCTGGTCTATCCATCCTGTGCCGTGGCTCCACAGCACCAGCGAGTACTTCTCCGACGGGAAGTCGCGGATGATCCTGTTCAGTACGCTTTTGACTATATTCATGTCGGCACTGTTGTGGTCTTCGGTGTACTCGTACCACGTGGAGATGCTGTTGGTCGTGAGGTGGAAGATGACGGGCTTTAGTTCCGCATCCTGATAGACCACCACCTGGCAGTCCTCGGGTATGTCGCCCAGGGCTGCCTTCATCTCATTCAGGTCGGACTGGGAGAAGTAACTCAGCGAGTTCTCGGCTCCCATGTACACTATCACGGTGTTGCCGGTCAGTTTTTCGCCCGGAGTGGGCAGGTCGTCGCTACATGATGTGAGACACGTGCCGGAGAAGGCGGAGAAAAGTAGGACGCTTGCTGCTAACGCCAGATGTTGCTTCATACGCTTCATGTCTGCAAAGATAAGATAAATAATCAAGAAAAGACACCTTTTGCGGATTAAAATGTCGTGGCCTTGCGCTCCGTTCCTTGCGGGGCAGTTCTGCACTTGTCGTGGGGCGCGGGTTGCAAGAACCGGTTTGTGTGCCTTGATGAACCGGTTCTTGCGGGTGGGAAAACCGGTTTGTCTGTCCACGTAAACCGGTTCTTTCGTTGCCGCCCTCGTGGTGTGAGGGGTGTCGTCCTGTGGCTTGCAGTGGCGCTCCGCGTGATTTGGTGGTCATCTGCTGCCGATTTGGGATAATAAAAAGCGTCGGTCGTACGTTATCATCGTATGCAGTGGGCGGACAAGATACGACAGGTGAGAATGGCGCTGGTGGTGGCGGCTGTGCTCCTCAGTGTGGCCTCGCTGGTGGTCAGCCACTACCTGGTGCGCGACCTCAAGCGTGAGGAACAGCTGAAGATGGAGACGTGGGCCGAGGCCATGCGCTCCTTTGGCGAGGCCGATGCCGATGCCGACCTGTCGCTGGTGCTGAAGGTCTTGAACAGCAACAACACCATTCCCGTGGTGGTCCTTGGGTCCGACGGTACCGTGCAGATGCAGCGCAACGTGGAGAGTGCCGACGTTCTCCCGTCGCACTCCATACGGATAGCTCTCTCGGACGACGAATGGATGGATGTTCGCTACGATGATTCGCTTCTGCTGCGCCGCCTGGCCTTGTGGCCGTATGTGCAGTTGTGTATAGTCTCCATCTTTGTGCTGGTGGCCATCTTTGCCTTGCTCAGCAGCAAGAAGTCCGAGCAGAACCGTGTGTGGGTTGGCCTGTCCAAGGAGACGGCGCACCAGCTGGGTACGCCCATAAGCAGCCTGATGGCATGGGTGGAGGTCCTGCGCGAGACCTATCCGGAGGACACGCTCATCCCGGAGATGGATCGCGATGTGCGCCGCTTGCAGTTGATAGCCGAACGCTTTTCTAAGATAGGCTCGCTGCCCGAGTTGCGCGATACCGATGTGTCGGAGGTCGTGGGGCATGTGGTGGAGTATATACGTCTCCGCGTCAGCAACCGTGTGAGCATCACCGCCTCGCTCCCGCAGGAGAGGGTGGCTGTTCCCATGTGCGCGCCACTGTTCGAGTGGGTGGTGGAGAACCTGTGCAAGAATGCCGTGGATGCCATGGACGGCAGCGGCAGCATAAACATTGCCGTGGCTACCGAGGCCGAAATCTGCGTGGTAGAGGTGGTGGACACGGGCAAAGGCATCCCGTCTCATCGCTGGAAGACAGTGTTCCTGCCTGGATATACCACCAAGTCGCGTGGCTGGGGGCTGGGATTGTCTCTGGCCAAGCGCATAGTGGAGGAATATCATCGCGGGCGTATCTTCGTGAAGGAAAGCTCGCCGGACAAGGGGACGGTCTTCCGTATAGAGCTGAGGCTGTAGCCGGATATGGTGTGGCAGAAACGCCGTTCCTGTGCAAAAGGGGACGGCATAAGGCGAAGATTGTGAACAATTAAAGAAAAAAGTGTCCTGCGGGCTTGGCCGATTACCGTAAAAGTTGTACCTTTGCATCCCGATGGGTACGATGGACAGCTATAAGGTCGACTTACGGGGCATGACAAGCGATGTTGTGTCACATCATTGGGTGCTTGCCGACGACTTCTTCTCCGCTGTTCAAGGGCTCGACATCGTGAACGGGCACGTGGATGCTACGCTTCGTGTGACACGGAAATCCGAGGGTTTTGACTTGGACTTCCGGTTCGAGGGCACGGTGCAAGTGGAATGCATCCGTTGTTCGGAACTGATGGATTGGCCTATTCATGCCCATTGTAATGTGGCGGCCAGACTCGGTGACGAGGATGACGACGATGG
Organism: Prevotellaceae bacterium UBA711; assembly: GCA_002297545.1. GTDB lineage: Bacteria > Bacteroidota > Bacteroidia > Bacteroidales > Bacteroidaceae > Physcousia. Next base: position 14,770 of record DBLZ01000106.1, read on the forward strand.
CGAGGTGCTGACCGTGGCGGAATATCCCGGTGTGGCGGACCTCTCGTGGCAGATGTACTCGCTGCTGGCCCTGGAGATACCCATACGTCACGCACATCCCGACGGGGAATGCAACCCGCAGGTGATGGCTATGCTGAGCACGGCGCCCGATGACAACAGGCCTGCGGACCCAAGGTGGGCGGCTCTGCAACAACTGAAAACAAAAAGTAATAACCAAGAATAAAAGACAACAATGGCACATCCTAAAAGAAGACAGTCCAAGACTCGTACTCTCAAGAGAAGAACCCATGACAAGGCAGTAGCTCCCACGTTGGCAGTCTGCTCTAATTGCGGTGAGTACTATGTGTATCACACCGTATGTCCTGCTTGCGGATACTATCGCGGCAAATTGGCTATAGAGAAGGAGGCTTGAGCTTCAGGCCGCATCTCTTATTAGCAGGGTCTTGAATATCGCCGTAGCAGCACCCGCCGTTGGTTTGTGGTACTCTACGGCCTTATTTTTGCATTCTCGCGCACGCTATGCGCGTGAATATATATAATGTGTCCTTGCGGGATATAGTCCCGTCTCCATAGTACAAGCATGGAAAAGATAAATGCAGTAATTACCGGTGTGGGTGGCTACGTGCCCGACTACATACTGGACAACGAAGAGATGTCCACCATCGTGGATACCAGCGACGAGTGGATCATGGAGCGCATAGGCGTGAAGACGCGCCATATACTGAAACCCGAACAGGGTAGCGGCACCAGCTACATGATGATACGTGCCGTGCAGCAGTTGCTCCGCAAGACAGGAGTGGATCCTCAGAGCGTGGACCTGGTACTGTGTGCCACCACCACTCCCGACTACCATTTCCCCTCCACGGCATCACTCGTCATCGGAGCGTGCGGAATGAAGAACGCCTTTGGCTTTGATATGGAGGCTGCCTGTGCAGGCTTTCTCTATGGTCTGGAGGCTGCGGCATCGTATATCCGCGGTGGCCGCTACAAGCGGGTGATACTCTGCGGCGGCGACCACATGAGTTCCATGACCAATTATACCGACCGCAATTCCTGTCCCATTTTTGGCGATGGCGCGGCTTGTGTGATGCTCGAGGCCACCACCGAGGAGGTGGGCCTGATGGACGGCTATTACCGTACCGATGGCAAGGGCCTGGACAACCTGAGGATGACGGCGGGCGGTTCGGCCAAAATGCCTACGCACGAGACTGTGGACAACAACGAACACACCGTCTATCAGGAGGGACGTGCCGTCTACAAGCATGCGGTCCTGGACATGTCCTCCGCCGTAAAGATCATCGCGGAGCGCAATGGTCTGACCGCCGACAACATAGCCTGGGTGGTGCCCCATCAGGCGAACATCAACATAGAAATCTCCGTGGCCGGCCGCATCGGCATACCGGAGAGCCAGGTGATGATAAACATAGACCACATGGCCAACACGTCGGGCGGCACGCTGCCCTTGTGCCTGTGGGAGTATGAACCCCGTCTGAAGAAGGGCGACAAGATACTGTTCACCGCCTTCGGCGCCGGCTTCACGTGGGGTGCCAGCTATCTGATATGGGGCTACGACGGTGCCGAGCAGGCTGCCAAGGAACCGGCAGAGTTCTATAAGGAAGGCACCATCACCCGCGAGGAGTGGTATGCCAAGCGTGCCGCAGCCCGTCAGTAGACCAATCGTATATAATCACAGTAGCAATACATGACCAACGAAGAGACAACGGGCGTGCCCCGCAGCCATAAGGCCGGCTTTGTGAATATCGTGGGCAATCCCAATGTGGGAAAGTCCACGCTGATGAACCTGCTCGTGGGCGAACGCATCAGCATAGCCACGTTCAAGGCTCAGACAACACGCCATCGCATCATGGGCATCCTCAATACGCCCGATATGCAGATTTGTTTCTCCGACACGCCGGGTGTGCTGAAGCCCAACTATAAGTTGCAGGAACAGATGCTGCAGTTCTCGGAGTCGGCCTTGCAGGATGCCGACATCCTGCTGTATGTGACCGATATGGTGGAGACGCCGGACAAGAACGGTGACTTCATAGACAAGGTCAGACACATGAAGGTGCCTCTCATAGTCCTTATCAACAAGATAGATCTTGGTAACCCGCAGGCCCTGCAGGCCAAGTTCGACGAGTGGAAGGCCATCCTGCCTGATGCCGAGATAATGCCCGTATCGGCTTTGCACCGCTTTGGTGTGGATCAGTTGCTGAAGCGCATCAGGGAACTGTTGCCCGAGTCGCCGGCCTATTTCGACAAGGATCAGTGGACGGACAAGCCGGCACGTTTCTTCGTGACCGAAATCATCAGGGAAAAGATACTTCTGTACTATGACAAGGAGATACCTTACAGTGCGGAAGTGGTTGTGGAGGCTTTCCGTGAGACGGACAGGCACATCCATATCAATGCCGTCATATACGTGGAGCGCGAGTCCCAGAAGGGCATAATAATAGGACACAAGGGTGTTGCACTCAAGAAGGTGAGCACCGAGGCACGCAAGTCTCTGGAGCAGTTCTTCGGCAAGAGTATCTACCTGGAAGTGTTCGTCAAGGTGGATAAGGACTGGCGCCAAAGTTCCAAGGCCATGAAGCAGTATGGCTACGACCTCGATTGACGAGGCATATAACCACAAACCCCTCCTGTCCGTGTTCTGTGTGTATGCGGACTGTGGGAGGAAGAAAGGAAGATAACGCATGTCGAATTTAGTTGCAATAGTAGGAAGACCCAACGTCGGTAAGAGCACGCTCTTCAACCGTCTGACCCAAACCCGCCACGCCATTGTCAGTGACGAGGCAGGCACCACACGCGACCGCCAGTACGGCAAGTGCGAGTGGGGCAACAACGAGTTCTCCGTGGTGGATACCGGCGGATGGGTAGTGAACAGTGACGATATCTTTGAGGAGGAGATCCGCAAGCAGGTGCAGGTGGCTACCGACGAGGCCGATGTGGTCTTGTTTCTTGTCGATGGACACAATGGTGTGACAGACCTGGACGAGGCCGTGGCCGGGATACTCCGCCGTACCAGGAAGCCGGTGATACTGGTCTGCAATAAGGTGGACAACAACGAAGTGTACCTGGCTGCCGAGTTCTATGCCCTCGGCCTTGGAGAGCCGCATTGTGTCAGCGCTGCCACCGGTAGCGGCACGGGCGATCTGCTGGACCTGATTATAGCCACTCTGCCCAAGAACAGTGAGGAGACTACGGAGGAAGACATCCCCCGCTTTGCCGTAGTGGGACGTCCCAACGCCGGCAAGTCAAGTCTGATCAATGCCTTCATAGGAGAGGAACGCCATATAGTGACGGACATCGCCGGCACTACCCGCGACAGCATCTATACGAGGTACGACAAGTTTGGCTTCGACTTCTATCTGGTGGACACCGCCGGCATCCGCAAGAAGGGCAAGGTGAACGAGGACTTGGAGTTCTATAGCGTCATGCGCTCCATCCGCGCCATAGAGAACTCGGATGTGTGCATACTGATGATCGATGCCACACGTGGCATAGAGTCGCAGGATATGAACATCTTCCAGCTGATTCAGCGTAACAACAAGTCGCTGGTGGTGGTGGTGAACAAGTGGGACCTGGTGGAGGACAAGTCCACCGTAGTGATGAAGACCTTTGAGAATGCCATACGCGACCGCATGGCTCCCTTTACGGACTTCCCCATCATCTTTGCGTCCGCCCTCACCAAGCAGCGTATCTTCAAGGTGCTTGAGACGGCGAAGGAGGTGTACATGAACCGTCGCCGCAGGGTCAGCACCGGCAAGCTCAACGAGGAGATGCTGCCGCTCATAGAGGCATATCCCCCACCATCCATCAAGGGTAAGTATATCAAGATAAAGTATTGCTCCCAGATACCAGACACGCGCATCCCCACGTTTGTGTTCTATGCCAACCTGCCGCAATACGTAAAGGAACCGTATCAGCGCTTCCTCGAGAACAAGATACGTGAGCGCTGGGACTTCTGCGGTTGCCCTATCAATGTCTTTATAAGGCAGAAGTGATGGCGGGGCAGGGGACCCCGGGCATCGTGTGATAGAGACTGGCCCACACAGGAGGGGATGAAGAACCTTTCGGCGGGTGCCGTCTTTAATGTCGCTTATGAAAAGGACTATATTATACATTATACTGCTTCTGCCGTTGGTCATCGGATGTACCAAGCATGAGGATCTGACTGATCCGAGTGCCGCAGGAGCGCGCCATGCCGCCGAGTACTTCTACGATCTGCTCGGGCGTGGCAGTGCTGCCGAGTATGTGGACAACATGCATGAGGCATGTGCCATGGACAGCAGCAAGCGCGCACAGTTCGTGGACTTGATGGAGCAGTTCCTGTACGAGGAAAGGCAGTCCAGCGGTGGCATCCTGGGAGCCAAGGCCACACGGGATACCATGGCTGACAGTGTGGCCATGGTATTCATGGACGTGCAGTTTGCCGACAGCACATGCGAGGAGATTATGCTCCCTTTGGTTTATTCCGGTGGCCGTTGGTGGATAAGATAGCTCCTTTCCATGATATCCCCTTTGTTTTTCAGCATTATGCTATGTACTACATTTCCAAACGCATAGAGATAGCTTTCGCGCATCGCCTCAAGCTCAACTACGAGAGCAAGTGCACTCGTCTTCATGGGCACAATGGCATAGTGACCGTGTACTGTTGCTCTCCCGAGCTAAACGAAAACGGCATGGTGACCGACTTCTCACTGATAAAGGAGAAGGTGGGTAATGCTTTGGATCATCGTTTTCTGAATGAGTTGGTGGACTTCAACCCTACGGCAGAGAACCTGGCCCGATATATCTGCGAGCAGATCCCCAACTGCTACAAGGTGAGCTTCCAGGAGAGCGAGGGCAATGTGGCCGTGTATGTCAAGGATGATGCTCCGCACGTCCTTTGACACAGCTCAGTGGACGATCCGCGTATTCCCCTATATGGACAAGTATCCTGTCAACGAAATTTTTTATTCCTTGCAAGGCGAGGGTTTCTACACTGGCACGCCTGCCATCTTCATCCGTTTCTCGGGATGCAACCTGACATGTCCGTTCTGTGACACTGACCATGCCGCATTCCGCAGGATGACCGGCGCAGAGATAATGGATGCCATCGCACCGTATCCGGCATGCCATGTCGTGCTGACTGGTGGCGAGCCTTCGCTTTTTGTGGATGATCTTCTTCTGGCGTTGTTGCATGATGCAGGCAAGTATGTGGCTATTGAGACCAATGGCACGCATCCCCTGCCGCATGGCATAGATTGGGTGACATTATCGCCCAAGGACCATGTGGATGCGCAGGCGCACACAGTCCTCCGGGAATGTGATGAGCTGAAGGTGGTGTATTGCGATGCTGCCACCTTGCCTTCCTATGAGCATATAAAGGCCGGGCATCGCTTTCTGCAGCCTTGTGATACCGGCGATGGCGATGCGGAACGTATAGTGAAGGAAACTATAGAGTATTGCAAGGCACATCCGTGCTGGCGTCTTTCACTCCAGACTCACAAGTTGCTTAACATACGTTAGTCCTGTCTCCGGTGTATTGGTTACGTTGCCGGGGAATGGCGCCTTTTATTGGTTCATGTCCTTGACTTTGCGCAGCAGGTCGCTGGCAAAGATGAAGGAGGTCAGACGTTCGTTGGTTGTGGACATCACCTCATCCTTGGTACCGGTCCACTCCAGCCGTCCTTCATACAGATATATTATGTGCTCGCCTATGCCCATGACGGAGTTCATGTCGTGGGTGTTGATGATGGTGGTCATGTCGTACTCCTCGGTGATGCCGTGTATCAACTCGTCTATGACCAGGGAGGTCTTGGGGTCCAGACCGGAATTGGGCTCGTCACAGAAGAGGTACTTGGGGTTCAGCGCTATGGCGCGGGCTATGGCCACACGCTTCTGCATGCCGCCCGAAATCTCGCCGGGAAACTTGTCCTCGGCTCCGGTCAGGTTCACACGCTCCAGGCAGAATTTTGCCCTCTTGATGCGGTCTGTGCGGTTGTCGTCCGAGAACATGTCCAGGGGGAACATTACGTTTTCCAGCACCGACATGGAGTCGAAGAGCGCGGCCGACTGGAAGATCATTCCCATCTCGCGGCGCAGCATGACACGTTCCTTGCTGGTCATGTTCACGAAGTTGCGTCCGTCGTACAGAATTTTGCCTGAGTCTGGAGTGAAGAGTCCCACGATGTTTTTCATGAGGACGGTCTTGCCCGAGCCGGACTGTCCTATGATAAGGTTCGTCCTGCCATTCTCGAAGGTTGCGCTGATGCCCTTGAGCACCTCGCGGTCTCCGAAGGACTTATGTAGGTCTTGCAGTTCTATCATGAGAGCAGTTGTGTTAGGAAGATGTCGGCAAACAATATCAGCACGCTGCTGCTAACCACGGCATCTGTGCTTGCCTTGCCCACGTTGAAGGAGCCGCCCTCCACGTTGTAGCCGTGGTAGCTGCTGACCGATGAGATGATGAATGCAAAGACGATGCTCTTGATGATGCTGGCCCAGATGTACCATTGGTTGAAGTCGTGCTGCAGTCCCAGCGTGAGGTCGTCCACGGTCAGTACTCCCAACAGCGCGGTGGCGTAGGCTCCGATGAAACCGAACACTATGCTGAAGATCACCAGCATGGGAATCATGGTGACGAGTGCCATTATCTTGGGCAGAATGATGAACGAGGCCGAGTTCACGCCCATTATCTCCAGGGCGTCTATCTGCTGCGTCACGCGCATGGTGCCTATCTCGGAAGCGATGTTGGAACCCACCTTACCCGCCAGTATCAGGCACATGATGCTGGACGAAAATTCCAGCAGCAAGATCTCGCGCGTAGTGTAGCCCGTGGTGAAGGCCGGCATCCAGGGCGATGCTATGTTCAACTTGATCTGGATGCAGATGACCGCACCTATGAAGAAGGAAATCAGCAATACGATGCCTATGCTGTCCACGCCCAGTGCCGCCATCTCCTGTATGTACTGCTTGAGGAACATGCGCCACCTCTCGGGCAACGACATGACTCTCTTCATCAAACACAGATAGTCTCCGAACGTGGTAATGATGTTGGTTAGAAACATGCTCTTATGTCTTATGCCCGCAAAGATACGCCTTTTCGGCTATAAAGTCGCGGACGCGCCGGACAAAATGCCTTCGAGTCGGCTTTTTTGAGAAAGTTTAACGGCAAATCGGTGCACGCGTGAGAGAAAAGCCTGGCGGCCGGGGGCGGGAATGAAGAAATAGTTGTAAATTTGTTGCGCTATGCAAGAACAGAACGACAACATTATGGAGTTGCGCAGTGAAGGCCTTGTGAAGGTCTATGGTAAGCGTACGGTGGTGAATAACGTTAGCTTCAACGTGCATCAGGGTGAGATAGTAGGTCTGTTGGGCCCCAACGGTGCCGGTAAGACCACCAGCTTCTATATGACCACCGGTCTTGTGGTGCCCAATGCCGGGCACATCTGGCTGGACAATGAGGAGATCACCGGGGATCCTGTCTACAAGCGTGCCCGCAAGGGTATCGGCTATTTGGCGCAGGAGGCCTCCGTCTTCCGCAAGATGAGCGTGGAGGACAACATTGCCTCGGTCCTGGAGATGACGGGCAAGCCAAAGGACTACCAGCGGGAGAAACTGGAGAGCCTCATAGCCGAATTCCGTCTGCAGAAGGTGCGTCACAATCTGGGCGACCGCCTCTCCGGTGGTGAGCGTCGGCGAACGGAGATTGCACGCTGCCTGGCCATAGACCCCAAGTTCATTATGTTGGACGAACCTTTCGCCGGTGTCGACCCCATTGCCGTGGAGGATATACAGTACATCGTCTGGAAGCTGAAGCAGAAGAATATCGGCGTACTCATCACCGACCACAACGTGGAGGAAACCCTCTGCATAACGGACCGTGCATACCTCCTCTTCGAGGGCCAGATTCTTTTCCATGGCACTCCCGAGGAACTGTCGCAGAACCCCGTCGTCCTGGACAAGTACCTGACGCACTCGTTCAAGTTGCGCAAGAAGGACTTCCACAAGATGGACGAGATGCGTAGCCGCCAAGGAGGAGGCGGGGAGGTGTGAGTACGCGGCCTTGAGTCGAAGTATGTCGGGGGCATTGTGCTTGGAAACCAAATAACTGAAGTCTTTTAATGCAAGGCTGGTGTGCTATGTGGGTGGCGCTGCATGTGCAAATTGTAAGAATGTGTGTTTGGGGCACACTTTCGCCATGGCCTGTGTCGGGATAGTGGTGAGGGTTGGCTCTCCGCATCTGGGATGGCTCAATAGTCTGCAGGCTTGCCGTTCAAGTGTTCTGTCGCTATCTTTTTGGACTGGCCCGGCTTGTGTATCGCCGTGGCTGGGCGAAATGATAATCCCAAATCGCTTATTAGAGGTTGCTGTCCTTTTTGCTTTATGATGGAGCGTTATTTTTGCAATCGCATAGAATCAATCACTCTGATCTCAAAAAAAAGTTTCAAGAGTTTGGTGTGTTTCCCTCTTTTTCGTAACTTTGCACTCGACCAAGCCAACCACGTTGTGGCAGGGCGGGTTGCATAATCTTAATGGAATCCCGAGGCTGAGCACTCCGTCTGTAAGGACAGTCAAGGGGAAAGGACGTTTTCTAAACGTTACTATCTGCAAGTTCAAACTTCGCAAACTTGAAACCAAGTGCAGGTGTAATGCAACAGGAGCGTCTGCGAGGGTGTATTATACCCGTACAATATGTGGCATATCTCTGTCTGAGATGTGCGCAATTGTACCTGTTTATTATAATACTACTCGGCGTGGGCTGGCTTGCGTTGCTTATCCTTACTTGGGGGCAATGCGAAGGCCTGAACTTGAGGATAGGCGCGGAGAATTTACTCCCACGCCCTTTTTTATATCCATATCCGAACCACACAATAAGGCTGAACCAAATTGGGAGTTAAGGAGGCGCAGAAGAAACGTCTATGCCAAACCGCATGAGCAGAACGCTCACTGTGCTATGGCAAGAAGGTACGTGTTTAAGGACATTGGCAGATGGGTGTTATTTACCAAACAATAATCCATTTACTCTTTAAAACTATCAACATGAAGAAAATTCTATTTGTGGCGGCTTTGTTCGCAGGCTCTCTCTCAATGAATGCTCAGGACATTCTGGTGCGCAAGGGAGGTGACGTGGAAAACGTCAAAGTGCTGGAGATTACTCCAACCGAAGTGAAGTTCAAGAAGTTCAACAACCAGAATGGCCCAACGTTCACCGAACGTCGTTCCAATCTGATCTCCGTGAAGTTTGAGAACGGCGAAGTACAGAAGTTCAATGATGCCCCTGGCTCGCTTCTGACAGCAACGGGCGAAGGTATGGCCTACTATTCTGGCTATGGTAAGGATAAGAGGTTCACAAACGAAGTCAGCTTATATATTGCCAATGTCTGGGGTGTTGGCTACCAACTCCGAAGAGAGTTTAATCCGTATATTGCTTGGAACATTGTCGGGGTATCTTATATATCGAACTTCGATGATCCATCAGAGATGTTTACTCTTAATATCAGAGCACTTGGTGCACGTGGTTATACGCCTTCTTGGAAGTGGATAAGAGGATATGCTGACCTTAACCTGGGTTTAGGAGTGAATTATTACCACTATGATTGGGACTTCAACTTCGGCCTTGACTTTGGCGTTGGTGTCAATGTTCACAAGAAGATTGCTATCGGCTACAACCTTAACTACGTGGCTTCCGGAGGTACTGGCCACATGGCAAAAATCTCTTTCCTGTTCTAAGAATGGAATTGCAGGCAATGCCATGCTGCGCCTGCAACTTCTCAGTCAGAAAAGACACAGAAGATGGTAATAATGCCCAAGAGGCTGCTTCAACCGAAGCAGCCTCAGTTGTCGTATATGTATTCTAACTGGCTGAATGATAATACATCGGCATATCTGAATGAATTAGTTGTGTCTCTTCCCCATGCCGTGTCAAGTATGGCGTGATGCACGCAGAATAGACTCACCCAATAAATCAGAGGGAGCTTCTTGATTGGGCAATAAAGTTTGTACGCATCCGAAAGTCCAGTAGAAACGCGGACGAGAGTCTACTGATGTCAGGGGCGAAAGTCTAATAGAGTCATGCCCCCGACTCCAGTAGAGTCAAAAATACGTGTCTCGCGACGACCTGTCTTCGATCTCATTTTTTTTTGCTATTTGGGGATTTGATGTGTCACACCAAATGCCGAATGAACCAAAATAATTCCTTATCTTTGCAACGTGCGTCAAAATCCTACAATGCTAACATAGTGGTATAAACAATCAGACTAATAAAATGACTCGAAATT
>DBLZ01000130.1:0-17611 GCA_002297545.1 Prevotellaceae bacterium UBA711
TATCCCATGCACCTCAATCCCAACGTCCGCAAACCCATACACGAGGTCTTCGGCGCCGACCTGACCAACCTCGGCAACATGTTCTTCATAGAACCGCTGCAATACCTGGAGTTCGTGTGCCTTATGACGAAGGCCTTCATCGTGCTCACCGATTCGGGAGGCATACAGGAGGAGGCCCCCGGCCTGGGCAAGCCTGTCCTGGTCATGAGGGACACAACGGAGCGTCCCGAGGCATTGGAGAGCGGCACCGTGCACCTCGTAGGTACGGACTATGACAAGATAGTGGGGGAGGTCTCCATGCTTTTGGACGATACGGCGGCCTATGATGCCATGTCGCAGGCCGTGAACCCCTATGGCGACGGACGTGCGTGTGAGAGGATAGCGCAGGTATTCATGGATGGGGAATAAACACAGGCGGAGGAGTGCTATGAAGATACTTTTGGTAGATGAGGCTTATCCGCTGAACACCCGCAATACCAAGATACTTGGGTCGCTGGCACGATGCTATCCGGATGCAGACTTCCATATTGTCACCTGGGACAGGGCAGGGCAGTATGATGCCAAGGCCGATGGGGAAGACCATTGGCAGTGGCACCTGTACACACGTCCGGCCACCTACGGCAATCGTATGCAGAAGTTGGCCGGCATGTCCGGCTACCGCACTTTCTGTTCGCAGGTGGTGCGGGGCGTTGCTCCCGATGTTGTCATAGCCTCGCACTGGAACAACCTGCTCATGCTGCCACGTCTGGACCACGGACGCCAGATGCTCATATACGAGAACCTCGACGCCCCCACCGGACCGGCTTTGGGCAGATGGCTACTGAACAGGGTGGAGGCGTGCTACATGAAGCGTGCCGCCCTTACGGTGCACGCTTCCCGCTTTTACACACAGATATATCCCCGGAAGTACCGGCAGCTGGTGCTGGAGAACAAGCCTGTCATAGCCACGGAGCCTGTGGACTACACACCTGCCAGCCCGTTGCGCATAGCCTATCTGGGCAATGTCCGATACCTTGACATACTGAAGAACCTGGCCGATGCCGTGCGTGGAGACGACCGCTTTGTCCTCTACTATCATGGCGGAGGACCCGACTATGCACAGCTGAAGGAGTACACGGCTCCGGCCCGGAACATACACATGACCGGGCCGTACCGCTACGAGGACATAGAGCGTCTCTACCGCCAGACGGACATCATCTGGGCGGCTTATCCCAACCGCGACTTCAACGTCCGCTATGCCATCTCCAACAAGTTCCACGAGTCCATGGCCTATGCCATACCGGCCATATATGCCGACAACACCTGCCTTGGCCGCTATGTGGAGGACAACGGCACAGGCTACCAGGTCGACCCTTACAGCGTGGAGGCCATAAAGAAACTGCTGGACGGTATCGTGTGTGACATGCAGGGACTGCGTGTGAGGCACGAGGCCTTGAAGGTGCAATACCGCAACGAGACATCCTGGGACGAGGACTTCATGAAACTAAAGACCGAGATAGATGCGTTCTTCAATCGTTAGCACCATATTCCTGCTGTGTGCCTGCTGTGCCGCTTGGGCACAAGACCGCCACGCGACTTCTACGGCGGCGGGCACGGCTCCAATGCTCTTCGGCCACAACGATGCCATGCTCTATGGCCATTCGTGGAGCGACAGCGAGAAGGGCAGGGCAGGCAGGAGCGCATCGCAGACCATGCCCGATGTCTATCAGGTGTGCGGTGCCTATCCCGCGCTGTTCTCCACGGACTTGGACGGCCTGGAGCAGCAGGGCCGCACCCTCTATTGGGGCGGTGTGTCCTATGCCAAGATGCGCGAGGCCATCCTGCGGCACCATCGCAGCGGGGGCACTGTGACCATATCCTGGCACATGCGCAATCCCGAGCACGGGCAGACCTATATATATAAGGAAGCAAACCACGGAACGGTGGGGCGCATACTGGAGCGCGACAACAAGACCTACGAGAACTTCCTGCGCTACCTCGGCCGTGGCGCGGACTTCCTGCTTACGCTCCGCGACGACGAGGGCCGCCTGATACCCGTCATCTTCCGTCCGTGGCACGAGTGCAACGGCAACTGGTTCTGGTGGGGCACGGCCGACTGCACGGCGGAGGAGTATGTGGAGCTATGGCGCATGACGCACGACTACATGCTGAAGCGCGGGCTGACCAACCTGCGCTATGCCTTTTCGCCCGGGTCGTGGTTCCGCGACGAGGCCGAGTACATGCAACGTTTCCCCGGCCGCGAGTACGTGGACATCATAGGCACGGAATGCTACCGCCCCAAGGACATGGGGGTGGAGGAGGCCAGGAAGTCCTTCCATGCCCACATGCAGAAGAACCTGCGCATAGCGCGTTCCGTGGCCGACAGCCTGCGCGTGCCATACGCCGTCACCGAGACCGGCATGCAGCCCGACTCCGACCCTCGCTGGTGGACGCTCGGCCTGATGCCTGCCCTGGAGGGTTATTCCCCCATGTTCGTCACCTGCTGGAGCAACCAGTGGGAGGCCATCGTCCCCGAGGGAGGCACATGGTGCACATATCCGGGCGAGGCCTCGGCACGCGACTTCCGCAGGTTCTACGGGAAGAACAAGGCTTCGTTCATAAAGAAGATGAAAGACAAGGAATGAGCAAGGTTGGCATACTGACATGGCATTACTATCCCAACTTCGGTAGTGCTTTGCAGGCATACGCACTGCAGACGGTGATACGTGGCCTGGGACATGATGCGAAGATAATAGATTACAGGAATACCAAGTTCGGAGTACCGCACCGCGGTAAGGAAAGGATAAAGTGTTTCCTCGGGCGGGTGTACGAGGTCTTGGGTATGAACCTGCCGGGATGTATAGACAAGTTCCTGATGTTCAGGAACCATTACTTCCGGCAGACGCGTCTGCTGCTCTCTGCGGAGGAATACGCGCATGCAGTCTCGGAGTTTGATGTCATTGTGTACGGCAGTGACCAGATATGGGCCCCAAATGTCTTCAATCCCATATACATGGGCGGTTGCTTGCCTGATGCGGGGCGTCCGCAGCGCCTGGTGTCCTATGCTGCCAGTGTGGGCTTGGACACTATCCCCGAGGACAAATGCGCACAGTACCGCCGCCTGTTGGCCGCTTTCCATGCAGTGTCCGTCAGGGAGACCGATGGCAGCGCGCTGCTGAAGGCCGAGTGCGGCATAGACTCCTTGGTGGTTGCAGACCCCACGTTGCTGCTTTCTTCTGCCGACTATCGTGCAATATCCCGTGAGGTACAGGGCATAAACACACCGTATATATTTTGTTACTTCCTGAACAAGGAGCACGCTTATGCCGAGCCCATCAAGGCTTATGCCAGGGAAAGAGGCCTGAAGGTGTACGGTGTATCGGCAATGGAGGCCGATGCCGGGTGGATGGAGCTGTTGGACAACGTAGGCCCACGTGAATTTATATGGCTGATAGACCATGCCGCCATGGTATTCACCGACTCATATCACGGCACCATCTTCTCGCTGCTTATGCACAAGGACCTGCGCACCATAGAGCGCTTCTCCGCCCAAGACCCCATCTGCCAGAACTCGCGCATACGGCAGTTGTGCCACTATTTCCACATGGACGGCCTCGTATGTCGTGCGGGAGACGAGATAGCGGACGCCGGGTATGACCACGGTGTCTTCGAGACTGAGTTGCAACGTCTCAGGACCTTGTCCATGGAGTACCTTAAAACAGCTTTACAAGGATGTTAGAATTCAACAACAGCAAGACGAACTGCACGGGCTGTGCGGCCTGCGCCTCGGTCTGTCCCAAGGGGTGCATAGAGATGCTTCGCGATGGGGAAGGCTTCCTTTATCCCGCGATTACGCAGGACGGCTGCATTGCCTGCGGCCGGTGCGAGAAGGTCTGCCCCATGGTGCATGGGGCAGAGGCACCCGGGCAAGACCATCAGGCCTTTGCCGCCCTCACGCGCGACACCGACGTGTGGAGGCGCAGTGCTTCGGGCGGTGCCTTTACGGAGATATGCCGTGCCTGGGAGGAGGGCGACACCCTGATAGTGGGAGCGGCCTGGGAGGAGGACGCATTCAGTGTCCACCACGTCTGCGTGCATGGCACCGGCGCCATGGCCCCTCTCTGCAGGTCGAAGTACGTGGCCAGTGACATGGACGATGTGATGAGGACAATGAAGAGCCACCTGGGCGACGGAGGCCGCGTGGTCTTTTGCGGCACACCCTGCCAGGTGGCAGGCGTCAGGGGATATATGGGCAGGGACTACGACAACCTCCTGCTGGTGGACCTCGTATGCCATGGCGTGGGCAGCCCGCTGGTCTTCGGGCAGTGTATGGAGGAGACGGGCAAGTACTTCGGCCGCAGGGTGGTGGGCTACGACTTCCGTGTCAAGCGCAGGGTGTACGAGACGCTGTACCTGTCCAGGCTCACGTTTGACGACGGCACCTGTAAGTACGTCACGCGCGACCCCTACACCCAGCTCTTCCTGGCCCAGCATTGCCTCCGGCCCTCGTGCGGCAAGGCATGCAAGTTCCGCCGTGCCGAGCGGCAGGGCGACATAACCATTGCCGACTTCAAGGGGCTGACGGACGTTTTCCCACGTCTGAAAGGGACGAAGCGCAACTATTCCACCGTGGTGCTCAACACGCCCAAGGGCAGGGCCTTGCACGGACCGCTCTCGCGCAGCATGCACTTGCTTCCCTGCAGCGTGGAGGATGTGGTGAGGTTCAACCCGCTCTTCGCGCGCCAGACATGGTTCTCGGAGAAGCGCGATGCCTTCTTTGCCGACTTCGCCCAGGCTCCTGCCAAGACCATTGCGGCATGGACCACGCCATGCACGGAGTACGCCGACACGCTCACGCACCGGGTGTTCGGCCGCCTGCCCGTGGTGCTGCGCCGCATACTGCTGGGCTGCCTGGGCCAGTGACCGTGCCTCTCTCCCTCTCTCTACACACACGACACACAACACACACACACGACACACACGCACACGTTGTGACAAACCGAAGCATATTATGAACAATACCACACAGCCCTCCATCCTGCTCATCTACACGGGCGGGACCATAGGCATGATAGAGAACCCCGAGACGGGCGCCCTGCTCAACTACGACTTCGAGCAGTTCCAGCACCTTGTGCCAGAGATGAAGCGTTTCAACATCAACATAGGCTCCTACACGTTCCGCCCTCCCATCGACTCCAGCGACATGGAGCCCAAGTACTGGGTGAGGATGGCGCGCGTCATTGCCGAGAACTACGAGGCCTACGACGGCTTCGTGGTGCTGCACGGCACGGACACCATGGCCTTCACGGCCTCGGCGCTGAGCTTCATGCTGGAGAACCTGGGTAAGCCGGTGGTCATCACCGGGGCGCAGTTGCCCATAGGACAGTTGCGCACGGACGGCAAGGAGAACCTGCTCACGTCCATAGAGATAGCCGCGGCGCGCAATGCGGCCGGGGAGCCTGCCGTGCCCGAGGTGTGCATCTTCTTTGAGAACCGCCTGATGCGCGGCAACCGCACCACCAAGATAAATGCCGAGGGCTTCAATGCCTTCCGCTCCTACAACTGCCCGCCCCTGGCCGATGCCGGCATACGCATAAAGTACGACACGGCACAGATACGCCGCCCCGACCCGCTTAGGCCCTTCCGCCCACACTACACGTTCGACTCCCGCATCTTCATCCTCACGCTCTTCCCCGGCATCACGGAGGAGTACGTGGACGCCGTGGTGCACATGAAGGGGCTGCGTGCCCTGGTCATCCAGACCTACGGGTCGGGCAACGCTCCGCAGAAGCCTTGGCTCTTTGAGAAGCTGAAGGACTTCGACCGCCGTGGCGGCATACTGGTGAACACCACCCGCTGCTCGCTTGGCACTGTGGAGATGCACCGCTACGAGACGGGGCTGCAACTGTTGCAGGCCGGGGCGGTGAACGGTTACGACGGCACGCTGGAGTGCACGGTGACGAAGCTGATGTTCCTCCTGGGCCAGACCTCTTCCAAGGAGGAGATACTGCGCCTGCTGAACACGAACATTGCAGGCGAGATAACCATTTCGGCCGAGTAGGGGGGCGGTGGGCTGCCATGTAGGAACCCGAAGGGCAGCAACGCCTCCGAGAGGTTAGCCACCATCGGCGCCCCGGAGGGGCAACAAACTCTCAGGGCAAGCGCAGCGTCGCCCTGGGTATAATGCCCACATCCTTGTCATTCGCCCTGCAAGGGCAAAAGCGGAGTCGGAATGGTAGCAAGATGCTAAATGCCAATGCTTTTGCCCTTACAGGGCGCCCATCCTCATGCGCACTATATACCCAGTGCGCCGCTTCGCTTGCACTGGGCTGAAAGCTTTTGGGCCTTCAGCCCGTAGCCTATACCCTTACTCATCAATTGCGACGTGCACGCCTCACCAATTGCGACACGCGCACCTCATCAATTGCGACGTGCGCACCTCATCAATTACGAGATGCGCACCTCATCAATTACGAGATGCGCACCTCATCAATTACGAGATGCGCATCTCATCAGCTACGAGATGCGCATCTCATCGGCTACAAGATGCGCATCTCATCGGCTATGAGATGCGCATCTCGTAAAAGGTGGCATGCTGAGGGGGCAGTGTGTGGCTCAATCACGGTTGAAGTGCCGTTCCAGCCGTCTGTACTCCCGCCTGGTCAGCCTCATGAAGCTGCCGTGCTGCGGACTGCTGACGCCCTCTATGTCCACGGGTGAGTGGAAGTTGCTGAGGAAGCGGTCGGCCTGGCATATGCGGTAGTGCTTGGGCTGGTCGCTGTACTGTATGTAGGCCACACGCCATCCCTCTTCGCCCCGGAGCCGGAAGGCGCTGCTGCCCTCGCACAGTTTGTTGCCTTCGAAGCTGACGAAGTCCTCCTCGTCGGGCTCGGGCCAGGGGCCGGTGAGCTTGTCGGCCTTGGTGTGGAAGATGCCGGTGCGCCCGCCTTCCTTCTTTATGAGCATGTGGTACTTGCCGTCGCTCTCCAGGTAGTTGATGTCGGCATCTATGGTGGCGTAGCCCCAGTCGAAGAGCACCTGGGGCTTGGTGAGGCGGGTGAACGAGCGGTCGGCATAGCTGTATACCATGCGGTCGTGCGTGTCGCCCTCGTTGCTGCTCAGGATGGAATAGTAGATGAAGTATGCGCCCCGGTCGCCATTGGGCCACACGTGGTGCGGGTCCCAGAATATCTGTGGCGCCCACACGCGGTTCACCTTGCTCCAGTCCGCCACTATGTCGGGGCTTTGCGGGTCGCAGAAGGTGTCGTTGCCCCGGCGGAAGTCGAAGGCGGTAGATGTCCAGTGGATGAGGTCGTCGCTCTTGAGCAGGTCTATGCCATGGTTGAACCAGGTGCGGCTCTTGCGGTTGCACATGTCGGTGGTCACCATCAGGTAGCCCTTGCTGCCGTCCGACCTTCGGCAGATGTAGGCATCGCGTGCGCCTCCCTCGATGGGCGAGGTCACCTCAGGGTCCATCACGGCGCGGCCTCCGTTGAGGTCGTGGTAGTGCAGTCCGTCGCGGCTGAGGGCGAATGCCGTGTACTCGCCCAGGTCGCTCATGTGGCAGTAGAGGTAGCCGTAGGTGCCCTTCTGCAGGTTCTGTGCCGTCAGGGTGGCGGCGGTCATGCAGGAGGCGAGCAATGCCGTGGCCAGGGGTTTCAACGCTTTCAGTGTCATGGTTGTTCTTCGTTGGAGGTGGGTGGGGTGGCAGGGAGGCTCAGTACAGGCCCCTTACCTTATTTATATAATAATAGAGCCTGGGGCAGTAGAGACGTATGGTGCGCAGCAGCACGCTGAGGGGGTACTTGCCCGGTATGTTGCGCTTGACCATGAGGAGGTAGTCTTTGTCGGAGTGGGTGGGGTGGTTGACGTACTTGCGGCGCTGGCTTAGGGTCATGCGCATGAGGCGCAGGCATTCCTCCTTCTCGCTGATGTGGTCGTATTCGCATTCACCGGCAATGCCTGGCGTGATGAGGGCGGGGAAGCCTGCCCGGCGCACCTGCATGCAGTAGTCGTGGTCGGCGGCCCCGTGTATGTAGCCTTCATAGAAGATGCCTACCCGGTCCACTATTTCCCTGGGTACCAGGAGGATGTTGGCGTTGCACTGGTCCACCATCTGCGGGGTGTCCGAGGGGCCGAGGCGGTGCCACTTGCCCTTGGCTCCGCTCTCGAAGACGTCGCCGCTGTAGGTGATGACCTCGGGATGGCCTTCCTGGCATGTGATGCCCGAGTAGATGCCGGGCTTGGAAAAGTGCTCCATGCAGTGGAGGTGTGTGTGCCACAGGGTGTCAAGCGCGTGGGGCCACAGGAGGGTGTCGTCGTTGAGCAGGAGGAAGAAGTCCCACCGGCGTCCGCGCCTTGCCTCGTCGGCCAGGGCCTCGCGCCATGCGGCGCGCATTCCGCCTGCCCAGTAGAGGTGGCCGTTGCCGGGGACGATGTGGAGTTCGGTGCCTTGGCATACGTCCTTGGCCGCCTGTGCTGTGCCGTCGGTGCAGCCGTCGTCGGTGAGGAAGACGCTTAGGTGTGCCTCGTGTTTCTGTGCGAAGTTGGCGTACGCCTGCACGAGGCTCCTCAGGCAGGCTGTGGTCTTGTCCCGGCGGTTGAAGCAGGTGAGCAGGACGGCTATGTGTAGGGGTGTGGACATGTGTGCGGGGTGTGGATGCAGGATGTGTCGGCAGGATGCCGGCCGGTTATGTTATGTGTGTCTTGAAGCGGGTGTGGAACACCTTGTTGCACTTGTACAGTATCAGGTCCCACAGGAGGGAGCATATGCGCTTTGGCCCCAGGATGAAGATGGCGTCGTAGAAGGCCTTGCGGTAGAGGTGGCAGTAGAGCCTGTAGGGGTCTTGGCGGCGCGGGGCGGGTGCGGCCTGCGAGGTGTCGTAGAGGAAGATGTCCTGCCCCTGCGTGCCGAGTATGACATTGGCCTCGATGGGGGCCACCTGCAGTCCGTAGGAACGCACCACCTTGTAGGGCAGCGGGCGCGTGGTGAGGAGATAGCGTCGCCACATCGCCTGCGGCTTGCCGGCCAGCAGGTCCACGCACAGTTCCCCGTCCTCGGTGCCCACGTAGGGGGCCAGGTACTTGGGTTCCATGAAGCCGTCGTAGCGCACGGGGCATTCGTCCAGCGCGGGGAGCCGGAACTCCGTCTGCTGGAAGGGTTGCATGGAGGCCTGGTACATGTTGGCCTGCTCCTGCATGTGCACCCCGGCGTCGGCATGGTTGGTGCTCATGGAGAAGTAGGGGTAGACGAAGTACTTGTCCTGCTCCATGCAGTAGCGTATGTGGTACTTGAGCCACGAGTGGGCACTCCAGTTGTTCACGTTCTCGGGGATGTGGGGCAGGCGGAACTCCTCGTTGTGCCCCAGGTACCACCGGTGGAAGGCTTCCCACTGGCGCTTCATCCACACCTGTCCCCAGGACATGGCCAGGTTCATGAAGTACACGTCGTACTGCGTCTTGGCCGCCTCGAAGGTGTGGTGCGTCTTGTGGCTTATCTTGTAGTTGTAGAGGCTTATGCCGGCTATGCGGTCGTCGTCGCGGTACTTCTCCACGCACGCCATGGCGTAGTCCATGAACGACGGGGCCACGGTGACATCGTCCTCCAGTACTATGATGGCGTCGAACTCCCCGAGGTAGGCTCCCAGGGAGAGCATGTGGGCGCGCAGGCCGAGGTTGCGCTCGTGGGTGACCACGCGCTTCTCGCCGTGCCGCCAGCGGAACTGCTCGGCGAGAAGCCGCACCTCGTCCGTGTCGCTCTTGTCTATGCTGATGATGAGTGTGGTGTCGGGCCGGCTGAAATGTGCCTTGTCGAGGGAATGCAGCTGCCGCCTCAGGCTCCGGCTCCTGTTGTATGCTACGGAGACGATTGCTATTGATGGGGTCATGGCTTGTTCTTTATCAGTATGGTGGTACAGTATCCGAGGAGGGCGAAGAACATGCCTTCGGCTATGTATGTGGAACTGAACTGGTATTTCAATACGGTCAGGCACAGGAGCATGACTATGAACTCGCGCTCCATGCCGCTGCGTGCCAGCACCAGGGCCTTGAGCATCAGGTAGGAGAGGAGGGCAAGAAGGATGGTGCCTGCCAGGTAGCCGTAGCTGAAGAGGAAGTCCAGAAGGTAGTCGTGGGGGTACTTCATGCCGAAACGCGAACAGCCGAACAGGCCGTAGCCCCAGAACGTGTCGGGGCGTTCGAGGTACTCGTACAGGCGCATCCTTATGAAGCCTCGCCCCGTGTCGTGGGTGAGGCCTCCGACCAGCATCCTTTCTATGATGCGCGTGCTCATGTTCAGCGAGGAGAGCGTCTCCTGCAGGAACAGCAGTATGGGCTGGATGAAGACCGCCCCGAGGCCGCACAGGGCCAGGATGGTGCCTTTGACCCATACGGAGTGCCTGAAGCCGGTGAAGCAGAAGAAGCAGACCGTGTAGAAGATGCCCAGGCAGGCCAGCGGGCCGCGCGTGCCGTAGGCCAGGATGAGGAACATGCCCAGGACGGAGAGGAGGAACTTCCACACGCTCAGTTCCTTCATCCCGCGCCAGCCCAGGAACATGACGTGAGGCAGGAGCCTGTAGGCCTGGTACATGTAGTATTCGCCTGCCATGCGCTCGGCCATCTTGGCCGGATTGCGCATGTATATGAGGAAGTACAGTGCGTCCATGAGCACGCAGAGGATGGAAATCATGGTCATGGGCTTGAGGTAGGCCTTCACGTCCAGCACACGCCCGAAGAGGAAGAACGGCACGGTGAGGCAGAGGGTGGGGAACATGTTCTGCAGCAGCACGTCGTAGTTGTCGGGGAACACGCCAAGGTTCAGCACATAGAGGCACAGGCATCCCATGAGGAACATCCAGTCGATGGTGGCCATCCTGTTGAGCATTGCAGGCAGTGCGAGCAATACTATGCAGGCCACCACCACGGCCTCGGTCTCGGCCTGGTAGTCGCCTATGACGGGAAGCATCCCCACGAAGCCGCGCATGTAGGCCAGCAGCATGCTGCCCCACATGAGAAAGATGAGGAGGTTGAAGAAGACCTCCCGCGTGAGGATGTATTCCCTGATTAGTCTCATCTTGCTTCCCTGATTAGTCTCGTCTTGCTTCCCTGATGATGCGTCTCCACTTGCTCCTCCATATATCCAGGGAGAAGGAGTGGCAGACCGTGTCGTAGGCGCGTGCCGCAAGCGTGCGGCGTAGTGCGGCATCGCCTATAAGTTCCTTGAGGGCTTGGTAGAGTTCCTCCTCGTCGGGGCTTATCATGATGCCGTTATAGTGGTCCAGGACTATGTTGGTCATGCCTCCCACGTTGGTGCATATCACCGCGCACCCCGAGGCCATGGCCTCCAGCAGGGAGAGGGATGTGCCCTCGCTGCCCGTGGTGGGGACCACGGCGATGTGCTTGTCGCTGTGCATGCGCAGGGAGTCGTTGCTGGCGTAGGTGGTGAACGTCACTCCTGGCAGCTTTTCCAGCCTCTCGCGCATGTATTGCTCGTCGGGTCCCGTGCCGGCCACGATGACCTCTATGCCTTGGTACTCACCGAGGATGCGCATGATGGCATGGGTGAAGAGGCGTGTGCCGCGGTAGGTGTTGAAGCGGCGGGCAAAGATGATGCGCAGGGGCGGTTCGTCCTTATGCGGCAGTGTGTCGGGCGTCTCGCTGAAGTTGGGAATGACGTATAGCTTGTTCTTGGGATAGAGCGTGAGTGCCCTGTACCAGTTGACGAAGTTGTGGTCCACACACACAAGGGTGCCTACCAGTGCGTCGCGCTTGATGGTGCACCATGCCATGCGGGACTTGTAGAGGAAATGGTAGAGGTACTTCAGCCCTGAGCACTTCCCGGGCCGGGCTATGTCCCACCATATCCCGTGCTGTATGGCTATTGAACGGTAGCCGGGGCAGGGCACCACGCATGCCTCGCTGCCGAAGACCACAAGGTCGTCCTGCGGATTGATGTCCTGGCGTGCCCTGTCGAAAAGGTACAGGAACAGGGGGTACGAGAAGTTGTCCTTGTGCCTGTAGCCGTGAATTATGGCTGCGTCCCGGGCTACGGTGAAGTCTCTCTCGGCCCGTTGGTATATGTGTACCTCGTAGCCCTCGGCCCGGAACACGGGTATGAGGTTGGCTATGTATGTCTGTATGCCGCCTATGGACATTCCGTTGCCATCGGGGTTAAGGTAATTGGGATATAGTATGTGTGTACGCATGGTCGGTGGAAAAGCCTTATTTGCGCCTGCGGAGCATGTCGATTATGTACATGAAACTTTCTATGCGGAAGCAGTAGCAGATGGCAGGATATGATGCCAGGGCCACTATGCTGCGGATGGTCAGTGTGGCGGTGTTGCCCATGTCAAACAGCCCGGCGACGTAGGTCAGCAAGCCCATGGCCAGGGTTGCCGACAGACTGGGAATGAGGTCTTGGGCTTGCTTGCGCAGGCCGTAGTCCAGCAGGCGTGCGGTGGGCCTGAGATTGATGAATATGCACAGGAGGTTGTACAGGACAATGCCGGCGGCAATGGCCGTAGGTCCATACCTTAGTGTCGCAAGCAGGATGATGACATCCAATGTTATCTTTATTATGGATAGCTTGAGGATGATGTCGCTGCGTCCCTGCGACTTTATTGCCTCGATGTTGGCAATCTGGATGGGCATGAGCATGTACGCTATGCAGAAGAGCTGTATGTACGGCACGGTGCCAATCCATTTGTCTGTCAGCAGGAAGCGTATAATCTGCTCGGCACATACGATGATCCACATCATTATGGGGAGGATGAACAGGTTGCATGTCCTTGTGGAACGGCTCAGCATGGATGTGACCTTTTGCCTGTTGTCCTGCTCCTGGGAAAAGGCTGGGAACAGGACGGTCTGCACGGAGGTGTTGATGTTTTCCATTACCAGTGCCGGCAGTTGCTTGCCACGCTCGAAGTAGGCCAGTGCGGCCGGGGTGTACATCTTGCCTATGAGCAGGCTGCGCACATTTATGAAGAGGGTGTTGGCCAGGTTGCTCAGGAATATCTTCCATCCGTAGTCGAACAGGCCGTAGAAGCTGCGAGGCGAAAAAGTGAACGACGGACGCCATTTGACGGTGTGCCACATCACGATGGCAAGGGCGGTGGCCTGGGTTATCTGGAACCAGATCAGTGCCCAGTGCTTGAAGCCCTGCATTGCCAGGACGATACCGGCTATGCCGGAGAGTACCGTAGCCCACAGGTTGGACACGAACAGCTTCTTGAATAGCATGCCGCGTGAGATGTAGGCTCTTTGTATGGAGTTGACGGCATATGGGAACAGGCACAGGCTGAGGACGCGTATGGCAGTGGTCAGGTTATTGTCCTTGTAGTACACGGCTATATGTGGGGCGATGGCGAACATGGCGGCATACAGGACGATGGACATGCACACGCTTGCCCAGAAGATGGTGGAGAAGTCCTCCTGTGTGGCATCTTTCTTCTGTATGAGGGCTACGTTCAGCCCACCGTCTATGATGACGTTGGCAATGTTGATGAAAACCAGTATCAGTGCAACTATGCCATAGTCCGTGGGGCACAGAATCCTGGCCAGTACAATGGAAACGACAAAGGATATACCCTGGACGCTGATCTTTTCCATCAGTTTCCATGCGAATGACGATAGGATGGTGCGCCTGTTTATTGCCATGTGCTACTGGGGTGCCCTTGTAGGGCGGTCATGCGTGTTGGGATGTTACTCTTGTTTCTTGTTGCTGAAGAAGACAATGGTGCTGTATACTTCGTCTTTCAGTATCTTGCCTGTGGTGACGAGCGTGGCCAGTATCAGCATGGCAAGGCAGAACAGCACCCGTTTGGGTGCGGAGGGGCGAAGGGGGACTGAGGCATTCTGCAGGGTGGTGAATGCCGGCGTCACTTCCTGCAGCTTGGCGTTGGCGTTCTCCAGTTGCGTGGTCATGGCCTGGTACTTGTTCAAGGCCATTGACAGCTCCATCTCCAGTTTGTCGCGCTCCGACAATGTGGCCTGCTGTGTGATGTTCCTGTGGCTGTCGCAGAAGTCGCCATAGTTCTTCAGGGCCGAAAGGTAATCTTGGCGTGAGGCCTCTACCAGCTTTGTATAATGGTCAACGTCCACGCGTGACTTGCTTGTACGGTAATCCGTGATGGCCGTTTGCAGCCTCATGCAGATGGAGTCTGCCAGGCAAGCCGCCACCAAAGGGTCTTGTGCATTTACCTTTAGCGATATGACACTGGTGAGCGGGTCTACGTTGCAGATGATGTTGCCTTTTAGCAATTCAGCTATGTTGTATTGCTGTTCGGTAAGGAACGAGGGATCTATGTCTCCATTGCTGCCTCTGCCGTTGTCGGCAGGGCGTTTTCCGTCTACCCAGTTCTTGAGCTTGCGCTTTATCCAGAAATAGGGCTTCTTGTAGAAAGTCTGCTTCTGGTGCTTGAGCAGGTAAGAGTACAAGTCGGTCTTGACCGTGCCGTCTATGGTCTCCACCTGTATGTTGAAGAGGCTTACGACAAAGCTGTTTGACGTAATGAAGTCGGGATACAGGGTGGGGTAGATGGCATCCACAGAGGCTCCTCCGCCAAGGTTGAACCCGAAGGAAGAGGCTAAGGCCGACAATCCTCCGGCCTGGTCACCGCTACCCATTTCCGGTGCCAAGAGTGTTCCTGCAGTATAGAGCCGCGGTTGTGGAAAGATGTAGGCCACGGAGAGCACGAAGGTGATGCACCATACCTTTAGGAAGAGGGTCTTGCGTGCCCACAGTTTCCGGACTATCTGTTGGCCGGGGATGTTGTTGCTGTTCGGTGTCATGGTCCGTATCCTTTATTTGATGGCGTTCAACAATGATATGATGATGCTGCCGATGGCTGCCAGGCCGGAGCCTATGCCCAGTATTTCGGTGGTGGAGAGCTTGCGCTTGTTGTTCTTCTGCGGCACCACGATTTCCATGCCGGGCTGTATGTCCCGTACCGAGTTGCTGCTTAGCTTCACGATGGATCCGTTGGCGTTGATGCCGTATATCTTTCTCTTGGAGGCATTGTTGCCGTATCCGCCTGCATGGTTTATGTAGTAGGTCAGGTTGCGTCCCTTCTCAAAGGACATGCTCACCGGGTGCATCACCTCGCCGCTGATCTTGATAATGTTGCTGAACTCCGGCACGTGCAACAGGTCACCTTCACGCAACATGATGTCATCGTCAGAGCCTGGGTTGGCCATGGCCTTCTCCAGGTCTATGGCCACGGAGAACGTGTTGGCCGTGTTGGCCTTGAGGGCAAGCAGCGAGTCTGCAATCTGCATGTTCATGTCCTTGCCTTCCCTGAGTCCGTCCTCGTATATCTGTATCTGGCTCTTCAGGTTGGCCTGGTCACGCTGTTCCTGTTCCTCCTGTGTCATCTGTCGGGTGAGCTTGGCTCCGCGGGCATAGGCCATGTCGGTGAGGCCGCCGCATGCGGTAATCAACTCTGACAACCTGTAGTTCTTGTGTGTGAGCGTATACACTCCCTCGAAGTTGACTTCACCGTCTACTGTCACGCTTTTCTGCTCTTCATAGGAAGGGCTCTTGCGTACCACCACTATGTCGTATGGCTGCAAGTAGAACGTGGTGTCCTGATGTGTGGAGAAGTCCTCGTTGATGGAGAAACTGAAACTCAGCGAAGTGCTGGTGCCTGTCTTTGAAGATTCCTTGTCGCGTATGCGGCGGAACACGTCTACCCTGGCCAGCGATCCTGCCTCGGTGATGCCGCCTGTCTGCAGGATAATGTCCTGTATTGTGATGTTGTCGGCATAGGGGTACTGGCCGGGGTAGGCCACCTCGCCCTTCACGTCTATTATGCGCTCTCCCAGCATGTCCGTCTTGCTTGGTATGAACAGCACGTCATTGTTCTTCAATGGTATGTCGCTTGCCGTGCCTGCCAGGATGCCGCGTACGTCCACGCCAATCATCTGCAGTGTGAGGTCGGGGTTCTCGCGATGCATGATGGCACGTCCTTCGTAGGCGTCCTCGCTCAGTCCGTCGGCTGCAAGCAGCAACGTGCGCACGGAGTTTATGTCCTTGCCCAGTTCGTAGAGGCCGGCGTGCTTGGCTGCGCCCCGGACTTCCACACGGTTGCTGAAGCGGGCGCGTATGCTGTCCACCTCCACCTTGTCCTCGTCTGCCAGGGCAAAGGCGCCCATTTGGAACTCGTCCACAGTGTGTATGCTGTATTCGTCACCGGCTTTGCGCGTCACGCGTACCTTCTTGGTATAGGCGTTGCCCGAGAACGAACCGGCATATCTGATCAAGTCGCCCACGGTCTCGCTCCGCTTCATCTCATACCACATGGGGCGCTTTACATTGCCCTTGACCTGCACCAGACAGTCGTAGGCTCCCACCACGATCACATCGTTGTCCTCCAGGCGTACGTCGCCGCGCGAGTTGCCGTTCAGTATGTAGTCATAGACATCTATGGTGCTTATGAGCTTGCCTCCACGGTACACCTTGATGTCGCGCAGGGTGCCTATTTTACTTATGCCACCCGCCGTGTACAGGGCGTTGAATGCCGTGGACAGGCTGCTGAGCGTGTATGTCCCCGGGTTCTTCACCTCGCCCATCACCTGCACCTGTATGCTGCGTGCTTCGGTCAGGGACAGCTGTATGTCGCAGTCCGTGTAGTACTGCCCCAGTTTTCCTGCCAGCATCTTGTTGGCGTTGGCTACGCTCAGACCGGCCAGCTTTATGGGGCCTACGCCCTCGACCACCACGTATCCGTCGGCAGTGACCTGTGTCTCTATGCTCTCCTGACTGGCTCCCCAGATGTTGATGGTCACCATGTCGCCGGTACCGATGACATAGTTGGCCGGAGTGGCGATATTGGCCGCCGGCTGGAATGTCAGGTTCTTGGAGTTGAAGATGTTACGGCCAAATACCAAACGCTGTTCCGCTTCGGTCACACCGGTTACTTCGGTAGCGTCGCTGGCCTCTATGTCTTCGTCCTCCTTGGTCATACCCAACTCCTTGGCACGACTTTCGGCCGCGTCACTGAACAGGCTCTCTTCGTTGTCCTCGCCTCTGCGCCTACGCCTGCTGTCGTCCTTACTCGTCTTTTTGGCCTCTGCCTCTGCCTTCAGCTTCTCTGCCTTTTTTTTCACGCGTTGCAGCTGTGTGGGCGTCACGCCCTTCTTTATCAGCTCTGCTGCCATTTTCTGTTCAGAGGTACCTTTCTGGGCTTCTGTGGCCAGATACTTCAGCACCTGGTCGTCGGTCATGCTGGTCTGGGCCATTGCCGTCAGGCCTATGAAGAAGGCCATGACAATGGCGATGAGTCTGTTGTTCATGTTATGTATCATTCGAATGTATGCAATCTGAGGTATGTCCTGTGTCGGTGTGTCGGCCGGTGTCGCTGCTCCCCGGCGTGCACAATCCATGTGTCTTGATAACGCTTTTTGGGACTGCGATATTGCCTGCCAACGTGCCATAATAAGGCAAAGGTATAAAAAATGTTTCAAACTCTTCCTCCTTTCGAGAAATAATGTTACCTTTGCAGTCGCAAATGGCATCAGGGGCTGACATGGATTTGACAGCAGGCTGAGATGTCATGTAAGCACGCAGAGGGTTGTCGGCCTCCCTCTATAATCTCCGACCCTCAAGAATTTATCTGGCGAAAACAACTACGCTCTC
>DBLZ01000130.1:17953-18216 GCA_002297545.1 Prevotellaceae bacterium UBA711
TAATCGAAGTACAGTAGATTACCGGCTTAATCTCGGCACCAGGTGCTGAGACGGGATGTCACTCTGAGGCTCACCGCCCCGAAGCTCTCAGGTTCAGTGGCACAGCAAATCGGGGATAGCCTTGGGGGACGCATCTGCTCCGAGGCGAAGTTTATAGATGCTAAGGTTGCGATTGGTGGTCCGGGTCTTGTCGCTTCCCTACAACCGAAGTCCGGAATAAGCGTGTAGAAAGCATGGGATGTCCCTGTTTGGACGAGGGTTCA
>DBLZ01000099.1 GCA_002297545.1 Prevotellaceae bacterium UBA711
ACATCAGCCTTGTTGAGTTCACAGTAAATGCTTTAGTGCATCGCTCGCTGAATGCGACAGCCCCTATCCGCATATTCATCTTTGACGACAGGGTGGAGATGCACAGCCCCGGAACACTCCCCAATGGGCTTTCTGTGGATGATATTGTTGTGGGAACCTCCATGCCACGCAATATGTTCCTCTTCACAAATGCCATCCATTTGCTCCCCTACACTGGAGCAGGTAGTGGTATGCTTCGTGCATTGTCAGAGAATATGAATGTTTCGTTCATCAACAACGATAGGACGAATGAGTTTGTGATTACTATAAATAGGCCAGTAGGTAACCAAGTCAACGAGAAAAGTAACCAAGCTAGCAATGAAAGTAACCAAGTTATGACTGCTAATGAGTGTAAAAGTAACCAAGCTGACAAGGAAAGTAATCAACCTCGCGTAAACTTGGTTACTCGTAAACTGACAAAGAAGGAAGAGGATATTAGAAACTTTTGTTCCGTACCGAGGACTGCGCAGGATATTATGGATAGGTTGAACATTTCCAATCAATCTAAAAATCGGCAGAAGTATATTACTTCCTTAATAGAACTCGGTGTTCTTGAACGTAGTATTCCCGAAAAGCCCAACGACCCAAATCAGAAGTATCGTCGCAAAAAATAACTACATAACAAGAATTTAACTTGCTGGTAACTTGCCAAGCGAATCGGACAGTGGGGGCCAGAAAAAATGGGCAATGGCGAGACCGCTGCAAATCATTACACAGAGTCGGCATGTCATACAGAAACACAAATCAAAATGGGATGAGCAACAGATACGGCGGGCGGAAATACTTTTCGAGAAATCCGCTGACCCGAAATCCGCTGCCCCGTTGTTTTCGCAAAAAGAAAATCAGCGACTTACGTTTGTGCGTAAATCACTGATTATCTATGTGGACCAGATAGGGCTTGAACCTATGACCTCCAGATTATGAGTCTGTTGCTCTAACCAACTGAGCTACAAGTCCGGTGAAGAGTGGGACAGAGACACTGCGGAATGTGTGCTCCGTTGCTCTTGCGAGTGCAAAGGTATAACATTTTTCTGACACTGCAAGCATTGTTGGGGATTTTTTTGTACCTTCGCATCATGTTTGTAGCAACCATAGGCTTCTTTGACGGGGTACACTGTGGACACAGGTACCTGATTTCCCGGGTTAAGGCAGAAGCGGCCAGGGTAGGACTGCGCTCCATGGTGGTGACCATGGACCGTCATCCCAAGAAGGTAGTGGACACGGATTACGTGCCCCAATTGTTGACAACCACGGAGGAGAGAATCGCCCTGCTGCAAGGAACGGGCGTGGACCGGGTGGAGGTGATGCACTTTGACCGGAAGATGTCCATGATGAGCGCACGGGACTTCATGCGTCTGGTGTTGCACGACCGCTACGACGTGTCCACGCTGATCATGGGATATGACCATCGGTTCGGGCACGGAGGCGGCACGAGGGAGGACTACATCCGCTGGGGAGAGGAGTGCGGAATACGGGTGGTAATGGCTCCACAACTTACCGGCACGTATGCCAGCAGCAGCGTTATACGCAGGATGTTACAGGCAGGAGATGTCTGCGATGCCGCACGGCTGTTGGGGCATCCCTACATGCTCACCGGCACCGTGGAGAACGGACATAAGATAGGTCGCACGCTGGGCTTCCCCACAGCCAACCTGCACATTTCACAGGAAAAACTCATTCCAGCCAATGGTGTATATGCCGTGGAGACGACCATAGGTCGAGGCATAATGAACATAGGCCGCCGGCCGACGCTGGACAACGGAAGCGACCTTTCCATCGAAGTACACATACTGGACTATGCGGGCGACCTGTACGGACAGACCATACAGTTGCAGTTCCTTGGACACATACGCGAGGAGAAGAAGTTCGCCTCACTGGAGGAACTGAAAGAACACATCCGGCAGGACATAGACGCCGCCCTAAAGATATTTGCGGCAACGGACAAGGACATGTGACCCGTCCTCCAGCATGGTGGCGAAGAGATATACGTCGCCACCCTCGCGCAAGTGCAGTTTTTTACGCAGTTCCGCCACAGTGGACGGAAAGTTGCGTACCGTAAGGTTGGCACAGTTGATGCCGTCAAGCATGGCGCGCAGTTCCTTCTTGCCAAAGCCACAATATCCCAGCACCTCAAAGCCACGTCCGGGGAAACCGTCCACGGGAGAAGCCGAGGTGAAGAGGTTGCTCATCGGGTGCAACTTGCTCACCCCACACCTACGGCACAGAGTGTCCTGGAGCCCGGCCTTCAATATCCCGGCATGCGGTTCGTAGAGATAACGGCCTATGGCATCGAGACCGCTTTCACCGGGCAATATGGGGCGCGAAGCCTGCATCTCTTCCCGCGTGCACGTATATATCATAAGGTCATCGTCCGCCGTCATGTTCACGGCATGATAGACGGGCATGCCCTCGTAGCCGGCCTGCTGGACCAGCAGCAATTCCTTGCACTCTCCCCTGACACATACCGCATGCACGGCGCGTACGCAGCGCAACCGTGCAAGGGCTGCCGTGATGTCCAGCATGGGAGAAAGCTTGATGATGACATAGCGGCTCAGCCCCAGCAGCCGTTCCTGCAGGATGCACACATCCGGAGAGCAGTCCTCTATGGCCACGGTCTTGCGACCTGCCGTGTCGCGGCGGGCAGGGTCTATGTAGATGAGGTCATAGGAGGCGGCTCCGGCATTCAAAAAGTCGATGGAATCGGCACAAACCACCCTTGCCCCTGGCAGTCCGAGAGCCGGAAGGTTGTGCTCTGCTATGCGGCACAGCGCGTCGTTGCGCTCGACATAATACGACGTACGGAACAGAGGTGCCACATAGCTGAAGTCTATTCCATAGCCACCCGTAAGGTCGGCAAAGACAGTGCGCCCGGACTCCGGAAGCAGTTCCGCCACCACATCGGCCTTGTAACGCGCCGTTCTCTCGCCCGAGCACTGTTCCATCGACAACGAGGGCGGATACCACAGGCCATCCGTCTGCGCCCACCGGGGCAACTTGTCCACAGCCTTTTGCCACCCCTCGATCTGCTGCAGACACCACTTGGCATCCACTCCCGCCTCCATGCGCTGCAGGGCAAGGGCGCGCACATCATCCCGCAGATGCAGGCGTATGTATTCCTCGTTCGTCATGTATTAAAAAGTTTCCATTGTCAACCGTTCCGGATAAGCGAGCTACGACACCCGAGCCACCATGGACCCGATACCAGTCCTCACGAGCATCGGGCGCAGTTCCCGTGAAGACAGAGGCGAGACCACGCCGCATAGCGGACACATATTCGGGTTTTCGCGTCCGCATGAACCGGATTATTCAACGGCAACAACGGGTTGTTTCGTCCGCATGAACCGGTTCTTTTCCGCCAGTCCCGCCGGTGTCTCCGCCATGTCGGCACGAAGCCAAGAGCAGCACCATGCCGGCGGCACCATCCCTACACCGCAAATATACACATAAACGTCCTCACACGCGACACCCGATGCCCAATATCCTTCAAAAAGCATCGCCGTGAGCGCTTTTTCCCGACGTCGTGCAGGAAAGTGCTATTAAATCGCTATATTTGCAGTCTGTTATGGAAGACTTCGACATAAGGCAAGAAGGGCAACTCCGTGAGAAGGACTTTGAGAACGCACTGCGACCGCTACAGTTCAACGACTTCAGCGGCCAGATGAAGGTGGTGGAGAACCTCAGGGTCTTCGTGGAGGCTGCCAAGTACCGGGGCGAGCCCCTGGACCACACGTTGCTGCACGGCCCCCCGGGACTGGGCAAGACGACGCTTAGCAACATCATAGCCAACGAACTGGGCGTGGGGTTCAAGCTGACCTCGGGTCCGGTGCTGGACAAGCCCGGCGACCTGGCCGGCATACTGACGTCGCTGGAGCCCAACGACGTGCTCTTCATCGACGAGATCCACCGCCTCAGCCCCGTGGTGGAGGAGTATCTGTACTCCGCCATGGAGGACTATCGCATAGACATCATGATAGACAAGGGCCCCTCGGCACGCTCCATACAGATAGACCTGTCGCCGTTCACCCTGGTGGGCGCCACCACACGCAGCGGTCTGCTGACGGCGCCCCTGCGCGCACGCTTCGGTATCAACCTGCACCTGGAATACTACGATGCCGAGACGTTGCAGAAGATCATCATACGCAGCGCCGGCATCTTGGGCGTACCCATCGAAACCAAGGCCGCGGGCGAGATAGCCGGACGCAGCCGAGGCACCCCGCGTATAGCCAACGCCCTGCTGCGCCGTGTACGCGACTTCGCACAGGTCAAGGGCAACGGTTCCATAGACCTGCCCATAGCGCGCTACGCCCTGGAGGCCCTGAACATAGACCGCTACGGCCTGGACGAAATAGACAACAAGATACTGCTGACCATCATAGACAAGTTCAAGGGCGGCCCCGTGGGCATCAACACCATAGCCACGGCCATCGGCGAAGACGGGGGCACCGTGGAGGAGGTCTACGAGCCGTTCCTCATCAAGGAGGGCTTCATCAAGCGCACTCCCCGCGGACGCGAGGTCACGGAGCTGGCCTACGAGCACCTGGGACGCACACCGATGGCCGGCAACGGCGGACAGCAGGGACTGTTTGACTTCTAACACACCAAGACTCCCTTACACCATGGTTCTCAACTATATCTGGATAGCATTCTTTCTCACAGCCTTCGGCATTGCACTGTTCCGCCTCGTATGTATGGGCGACACCACGGTGTTTCCGGCCATAATGGACAGCACGTTCACCTCGGCCAAGACGGCATTCGAGATTTCGCTGGGCCTGACCGGCGTACTGTCCCTGTGGATGGGCATCATGCAGATAGCCGAGAAGGGGGGCCTGGTGAACGCGCTGAGCCGAATACTCTCGCCCCTGTTCTGCCGCCTGTTCCCCGACCTGCCGCGGAACCATCCGGCATACGGGCACATCTTCATGAACATCAGTGCCAACATGCTCAACCTGGACAATGCCGCCACACCCCTGGGACTGAAGGCCATGGAGTCAATGCAGGAATATAACGCGGAAGTCAATGCACGCAAGCAGCGGGAACAGGGACTGACGCAGGAGGAGACCGACCGTCTGAACGCCACTGCCTCCAACCCCATGATAATGTTCCTGGTGCTTAACACCTCGGGACTGACGCTCATCCCCGTGAGCATCATGGTCTACCGTGCGCAGATGGGAGCGGCACAGCCCACCGACATCTTCATCCCCCTCCTCCTTTCCACCACCATAGCCACACTGGGCGGCATTGTCGTTACGTCCCTGTACCAGAAGATCAACCTGTTCAACCGTGCCATCATGGGCACGTTGCTGGGCATGTGCCTCCTGGTCAGCGGCATAGTGTGGCTGAGCACGCAGGTGGACCGCGAGACCATGAACCTGTGGAGCACCACAATAGCCAACGTGCTGCTGTTCTCCATTATCGTCGGTTTCATCGTATCCGGCATACGTGCCCGCATCAACGTCTACGATGCATTCATAGCCGGCGCCAAGGGGGGCTTCGATACGGCCATACGCATCATACCCTATCTGGTGGCCATGCTGGTGGCCATAGGCGTGTTCCGTGCCTCGGGCGCGATGGACGTGATCATCTCCGGCGTGGAGTGGGCGGTACGCCGCCTGGGAATGGATGCCGAGTTCGTGGCGGCCCTGCCCACGGCCATCATGAAGCCGCTGAGCGGTTCGGGCGCCCGTGGCATGATGGTGGACGCCATGGCCACATACGGTGCCGACAGCTTCGTGGGGCGTCTGAGCAGCATATTCCAGGGTGCCACGGACACTACGTTCTACATCCTGGCCGTGTACTTCGGTAGCGTGGGAGTGCGGCACACACGACATGCCGTGACGGCAGGCCTCATCACCGACCTCATCGGAGTGGTGGCATCCATCTGCATAGCTTATGCCTTCTTCGGATAGGCAGGCACAGACATGCACCTTAATACACATAATTATAATAAGTAACATCAACACTAACACCGACACACCGTGTTCATAGTAGTAGCAGGAAACATAGGAGCAGGCAAAACCACGCTTACCGAAATGCTGGCCAAGCACTATGGCTGGGAACCTAAACTGGAGGCCGTGGCACGCAACCCGTACATGGAGGATTACTACAGGGACATACACCGATGGAGCTTCTGCTTCGAGGTCTTCTTCCTGAAGGAACGTTTCCGCGACCTCCTGAGCATATCCACCACGGACCGGGACGTAATCCAGGACCGCAGCATATTCGAGGGCGTGCACATCTTTGCCGCCAACAACCAGGCCATGGGCAACATGGAACAGAGGGACTATGACACCTTCATAGAACTATTCCGGCAGATGACCAGCGTGGCACGCATGCCCAACCTGATGATTTATCTGCGTGCATCCATACCGCACCTGGTGGCCAACATACAGAGACGGGGACGGGACTACGAGCAGGCCATACCCATAGAGTACCTGCAGAACCTGAACGACCGATACGAGGACTTCGTCCGCAACAAGTACAAGGGACGGGTGCTGACCATAGACGTGGACCACCTGGACTTCCTGCACAGGAGCGAGGATTTCCGCCTCATCACCGACAAGATAGACCGTACGCTGTATGGCCTCTTTCCCGAAGAAACCAACGAATAACCCTTCATAAAAGACAACAGATATGCACATAGCCATAGCAGGAAACATAGGCAGCGGCAAGACCACCCTTACCAATATGCTGGCCAAGCGATACGGGTGGGAACCGCGCTTCGAGCCCGTGGACATCAATCCCTACCTGGAGGACTTCTACAAGGACATGTCGAGGTGGAGCTTCAACCTCCAGATCTACTTCCTCAACAAGCGTTTCAAGGACGTGGTGGAGATCAGCCGCATACAGGACCATACCGTAATACAGGACCGCACCATCTTCGAGGACGCCCGCATCTTTGCCCCCAACCTGCACGAGCAGGGCTACATGTCGGACCGCGACTTTGCCAACTATACCGACCTCTTCGACCTGATGATGTCGCTGGTGGGATTGCCCGACCTGATGATATACATCCGCAGCTCCATACCCAACCTCATCGCCCAAATAAGCAAACGCGGACGCGAGTATGAGCAGAGCATACGCATAGACTACCTCAATGGTCTGAACGAGCGCTACGAGGAGTGGATAAAAAACTACCCCGGACAGGTGCTGATAGTGGACGGGGACAAATGCAAGTTTGGCGACAACCCCGACGACTTCCGTGCCATCACCGAAGAGATAGACCAACGACTGTTCGGACTCTTCTAACCCTATATCCATGCCTCCACTATGGCCGACCTGAAATCCCTTGCCAAGGACACCGCACTGTACGGGCTATCCAGTATCGTGGGCAGGTTTCTCAACTACCTGCTGGTGCCACTGTACACCAACGTCATCAGCGCAGCCAACGGCGGCTATGGCATAGTCACCAACCTCTATGCCTACGTGGCTCTGCTGATGGTCTTCCTCACCTTCGGCATGGAGACCACCTTCTTCCGCTTCGCCAACAAGGAGGGAGAGAACCCCGATGCCGTGTTCACCAACGCCATGATGGTAGTGGGCGGGCTGACGGCACTGTTTCTTGCAGGAACCTTCGGTTTCATCGGCCCTATAAGCAACCTTTTGGGCTACGGCCGGCACCACGAGTACATACTGGTAATGGCCTCCGTAGTGGCACTGGACGCCATGCAGGCCATACCGTTCGGATACCTGCGGTACAAGTCCAAGGCCCTGAAATTCGTATCGCTGAAGCTCCTGTTCATCATCATGAACATAGGGCTGAACCTGTTCTACTACGTCTACCTGGGCGAGTCGGATGTCCTGTATGTCTTCCTGCTCAACCTGGTATGCACGGGGCTGATAACCTTCTTCTTCCTGCCCGAGTTGCTGCACATACGCTGGCGCGCCGACATGCCTCTGCTGCGCCGCATGCTTTCCTACTCCTGGCCCATCCTCATCCTTGGCATAGCCGGCATACTGAACCAGGCCGCGGACAAGATGATATTCCCCCTCATCTATCCCGACCACGCAAAGGGCGTGGTGGAACTGGGCATATACGGTGCCTGCGTCAAGGTGGCCATGATCATGGCCATGATAACACAGGCTTTCCGCTACGCCTACGAACCGTTCGTATTCTCGCAGAGCCGCGATAAGGACAAGAACCAGACCTACGCCCTGGGCATGAAGTACTTCCTCATCTTCACCCTGTTGGCCTTCCTCTGCGTCATAGCCTACATGCCCCTGCTCCAGTACATGGTGGGCAGCGGTTACCGCGAGGGTCTGAAAGTGGTGCCCATAGTCATGGCGGCCGAGATAATGATGGGCGTGTACTTCAACCTCTCTTTCTGGTACAAGCTCATCGACCGCACCATCTACGGAGCATGGTTTTCGCTGGCGGGCTGCGCCGTGCTGCTGGCCGTGGACATCATCTTCATACCCCGCTACAGCTACACGGCCTGTGCCTGGGGCGGCTTTGCCGGATACGGCACCGCCATGGTGCTGAGCTACATTGTGGGCCAACGGAAGAACCCCATAGACTACCCGCTGAAGAGCATGGCCGTGTACGTGGGCATCACGGCACTGTTCTTTGCCATCATGCAAAGCCTTCCCGAGGATTGGCCGGCCGTATGGCGCATGGGCATCAATACCGTTCTCATCATCGCCTTTGTGGGTCACATACTGTACCACGACCTGCCGCTGCGGTCTTTGCCGGTCATAGGCAAGCATTTCAGGTGAGGAATGGCCGGGTGACACACTATTATGTCCACTTTTTTTCGTACCTTTGTGACATGGAATACACACAATTAGATATACGGGAACAGGCTGCCAGGGTGGAACTCTCTGCCTTTTCTACAAAGGGAGGCACTCGCGAGTGGCACGCCATCCTGCACGTAGAGCCGCAAGAGGACACCTTTGAGGAACAATATGCACGTCTGTGCCGGACCGAGGAAGCCCTGATGGCAAGAGAAGAGATGGCGGGGGCCAAGGCCGTGCTGAAG
The DNA here is from genome assembly GCA_002297545.1 of Prevotellaceae bacterium UBA711. Taxonomy (GTDB): domain Bacteria; phylum Bacteroidota; class Bacteroidia; order Bacteroidales; family Bacteroidaceae; genus Physcousia. The sequence continues at coordinate 9,015 of DBLZ01000099.1, forward strand.
CGCTATTTTCTGTCCGACAGCACCAACCAGTGCCCACTAATGCACTCTGTCCGGTCGCCGCACTGCACCACCAGCTACATACAGCAGCCGCCACTGGACGGCAGCCGCGTGGCTCTGTGGATATACCTGCAGGAGGGTGCCGACACGGTGGAATACGAAGCCGACACCTGCGGCTCCACCATAGTCAGCCACAACGGCTACCGCCACATCTGGACAATGGGTCTGGTGGACACACAGGGCAGCAGCCATGACCAGACACACACATTGCTGGAGAGATACGGACAGCTGCTGACCGCCCAAGGGGCTACCGTGGCCGACAACTGTCTGCGCACATGGTTCTTCGTACGCGATGTGGACACCCAATACCATGGTCTGGTGATGGCACGCCGCGAGCACTTCGACCGCATTGGTCTCACCCCATCCACGCACTACATCTCCTCCACAGGCATTGGCGGCAATCCGGCCGAGACCAAGGCTCTGGTACAGTTAGGCGCATACGCCATGACCGGTTTCCTGCCCGAACAGCAACGCTATCTCTACGCCCCCACTCACCTCAACCGCACCAGTGACTACGGCGTTACCTTCGAGCGCGGCACCCTGATGCTCTACGGCGACCGACGCCATGCCTACATCTCCGGCACAGCCAGCATAGACAACCATGGCGAGGTGGTGCATGTGGGAGACATACGCCGCCAGACCCTGCGCATGTGGGAGAACGTGGAGCAGCTCCTGGCCGAAGCCGACATGACCATGGAACATTGTGCCCACATCATCGTCTACCTGCGCGACACTGCGGACTACACCATCGTCAGCCGGATGTTCGCCGAGCGTTTCCCGTCCGTCCCCACGGTCATCACCATGGCTCCGGTCTGCCGCCCCGCATGGCTCATAGAAATGGAGTGCATGGCCATACGCGAAGACAAGAACCCGGAGTACAGGGCGTTCTGATGAGACGACCCGACATCCATAGTGCCCATACACATAAACCATAACCGGAGTTGTCCATGCCTCACGGCACCATGACTACCGTTTCAAACAATCCTATCATACTATGTATACCATGACTACCAACCGTTCCCTCTTGAAGAGACTGCTGCTTGCCGGCCTGCTCGTGTGCAACGTATGTGCCTCCATGGCCGAAGACATCGACATCATTCCACGCCCATTACGTGTGGAGCAGGCATCCGGCACCTTTACACTCACCCCCAAGGCCACCATCGGTTACGACGCGGCATGCAAGGCCCAGGCGGAATATCTGCACGATGTCATCCTCCAATCCACCGGCTGGGACCTGCAACTGAAAGAGAATGCACGCAAGGCTACCATCCTGCTAAACGTAGACTCAGTTGTCATAGGCAAGGCCGAGGGTTACAGGCTGGAAGTGACCCCGGGCAAGACCACAATCTGCGGTGCCGACCAAGGCGGCGTGTTCTATGGCATACAGAGCCTGCTGCAACTGTTCCCCTCGGAGATATACGCCGACCGCCCGCAGCGCGGCGTACAATGGACGGTCAAGGCCGTCTCCGTTGAGGACGCTCCGGAACGCCCCTGGCGCGGCATGATGCTGGACGTGGCCCGATATTTCCACGACAAGGAGTTCGTGAAGAAGTACATCGACATGATGGCCATGTACAAGCTCAACAAGTTGCAGTTCCACTTCATCGACGACTCGGGCTGGCGACTGGAGATAAAGAAGTACCCGCGTCTGACCGAGGTGGGAGCCTGGGCCGGACCCGACCACAACCGCCTCGGAGGCTACTACACCCAGGACGACATTCGGGAGCTCATAGCCTACGGACAGGTGCGCAACGTGGAGATAATCCCCGAGATAGAGTTCCCGGCACATATTCTGTCCGCCGTGGTGGCCTATCCGTGGCTCAGCTGCACAGGCCTGCAGCACGAGATGCCTCTGCAGCACTTCATCAGCCGCGACCTGCTGTGCGTAGGCAAGGAAAGCTCACTGAAGTTCCTGCGCGACGTGCTGGAAGAGACCATTGAACTGTTCCCCTCGCGATACATCAACATCGGTGGCGATGAGGCCGTCTACAGCCGGTGGGAACAGTGCCCCGACTGCCAGGCGCTGATGAAGCGCGAGGGACTCTCACAGGCATCGGAGCTGCAAGGCTACCTCACCAACTATGTGGCCGACCTCATGAAAACGAAGGGGCGCACCGTCATCGGTTGGGAGGAGATAATAATGCGAGGCAAGGTGAACACTCCCGTGGTGGGGCTCTTCTGGCACAACGTGGCCGACAGCATACATGCCACCCGGACCGGTCACAAGGCCATCCTCACACCGGCCGTGCAGATGTACCTGGACTTCCCCGAAGGCAGCACCCCGGGCGAAGTGAAGGCCGCCACATGGTGCCCGCCCGTTTCCGTTGAGAAGTGCTACACGATGGAGGTCAACGACTATTCCGACAAGTCCACCGTCATTGGCGTACAAGGCTGCCTGTGGAGCGACCAGTTCATCCATGGCACCGTGCTGCAGGAGATACCCTACCTCAACGAGAACCGCTCGGAGAACTATGTCGAATACCTTACGTTCCCGCGCCTGCTGGCCGTGGCGGAGGTGGCCTGGTCGCCGTGTGCCAAACGCGATTACGCCGACTTCAGCCAACGCCTCACGCACCACTATGCACGCCTGGACCACAAGGGATGCCACTACCGTGTGCCCGAACCGCGCATCGAGTCCATGGAAGAAACGGCCGGGGGCAAGCTGAAGTTCACCTTGGCTCCTGCCGTGGAAGGTGCCGACATACTCTACACCACCGACGGCTCCTATCCCACGGTGCATTCGCCCAAGTACACCGGCCCAGTCACCGTGGACAGGAAGAGCGACTTCCATGCCATCACCGTGGTCAGCCCGCGCCACTACTCGCTGCCCATCTACTTTGCCCCCGACTATTCGGCCTACAAACAATATGGCACCTACACCGCCGAGTGGAAGCCCCTGACCGTGCAGCCCCGCATGGAACCATGGCGCTTCGAGTGCACAGGCAAGGTGTCAGGCAACGGCCGATACGAAGTCACCTTTATCCACACCAAGGGAGCCAATGCTTTCCGCACCGGCAC
>DBLZ01000122.1 GCA_002297545.1 Prevotellaceae bacterium UBA711
CGCTGATGTAATACTCTATGGAGCTGACCACGCGGATGTTTTTGATGTGCGGAGTGTTCTCGTCCCTGTTGTTAATGGTGAACTGCCCCTGGGTGGCACGGCGTATCTTGCCAAGCTTGCTGTCGGAGTCCTTGGCAAACTTCTCTGCGGTGAGGCGTGCGTTCTTGGTCGCCTCCTCCACCATGGCCGGCTTGATGCCGTTCAGACCTGTGAACTCGTACTTGACACTGCCCACACCATAGTCACTGGACACCAGGGCTATACCCATCTTCATCAGTTCGGCCTGCTTCTGCATGATATTGCGGACCTGGTCGACCTTGTTGCTGCTGACCGTGATAATGCTGGTGGCCACATAGCGGTTGGTGAAGTTGGACTGTGACCAACTGTCGGCATATCGGTCGGTGACCTGCGGTGAATTGATCGTTATTTCGCTGTCGGCCAGTCCTTCCTTCTTCAGGAAAGCCAGCACCTCGGCGTTCTTGTTCTTGATACTGCTGTATATCGCGGCAGGATCGTTGCCAAGTTCCTTATAAACCAAAGGCCAAATGACCTTGTCGGCCGGAACCTCACGCTCTGACAGACCTTTTACGGTCACTACACGGTCGCGTTCCATGAGACGATTGGCAAAACCGCCGATCGCATTCTGAACGAATGTGCCGAATACAACCAAGCCCAAGGCGAGGATGAGCGCCTCTACATAGTAATGTTTCATGTTTCAAACAATTTAGGGGTTAATATCATCAAGTGAGCCTGAAAACGCACCACGTGCGTGCGTCACAGGACTGTTTACTCAGATGGCATCAAGTACCGCCCCTCCTCATGTATATAAATAAGGTATAGGCGGCACCTGAATGTGTATCGGGATTACATCACGACAATCTTCTTGCCGGAAGATGTCACATACACGTGACCTCTCTCGGGCTTGTCAATACGCACACCGTTGAGGTCATACAAGACTGCATCGACACCATTGCCCTCCACATCGGCAATGCCGGTGGACATGCTCTCACGTGTACGCAGGTACAAGCTGTTTACGCCGTCCAGTTCCGTAGTAATCATGTAGGCACGGTTTTGAGGTATTTCCTTACGTGCAACTGCGGATTTCATCATGGCTGATGCCCCAGCCTCGGTAGACACGCCGGCATTGTATATGCCGGTGGAGCTGCCTATACCGGTAAGTTTCAGCGTGGTGCCTTTCAGTTTGTTGGTCATGTCCATTGGGGCCACGGCCTCGGGATGTATTGTCAGCTGATACTTGCCGGCCTTGGCATTCAACAGCACGGGCATGCCAGCGGGCAACAGGCTGCCTGGCACAGCATCCAGAACAGCATACGTGTACTCGTCCGCGCCATAGTGGTGAGCCGATACTTCGCCAATGACATAGGCCGTCATGCCGGCGGGCAATTCCAGCGGCATGGGATAGCATGCTGTATAGTAGCCAGAGGAAGGAATGGTGACGTTGATAGAGCTGACCTCCTCGACCGTCCAACAACTGTTGGAGTCGCTGGCACCACCGGACCAATAGCCCGTTGTAGTGCCGGAGTGGGCATTAAGGTAGCGCTTGATGGTATTGGAGCGGAAGACATATTCGTCATAGACCTCGTCCACACACTGGATGGTCCATGTGGAAGCCTGGTTCTTAGGCACCAGCGACGTTATCACCTCATCGGCCGTACCAGGGAGATACATACCGCTCTGCGGATTTAGGATATAGCAGTTGCTACCATCCTTCTCCACGGTCCAAATCTGATCCATGGATGCACTTCTGGCCGCACGAGCAACGTTCCAGTCTATGATGCCGGCACGGTCAATGCTGGTGCTGGAGCCGCAACTCAGCGCGTTGCCACGGCCGGAGTTGGTGATGGTATAGTACTTGCCCACGTCCATGCCCTTGACCTTATTGGACTTCTCGAATATCTTCTTGCGTGTACCGTCGTAGCCCACTGCCATGATGTAGGCCGCAGCTTCTGTCTCGTCCTCGCTTGACGGATAGAGAACCTGTGTGAACGAATGTGCATCGTTGCTGCCCAAGCCATACATGGTGATGCGTACCAGTGAGCCGGCAGCATTGTAGGTCTCGAAGGCCACGGCATTCTTCACGGCGGAATGCTGCACGGTAACCTTCTCGTTGGCATACGTGCAACCGGTGCCCAGTTGCTTGGGTACCTCCAGCTGAAGCCTGTCGCGGTAGATGGTGTAGTTGTGACCGGTGATATAGTTGATCTCGTCCGTCACCTCGGCATAACCCTGCTTGGCAACGTGCGCTTTCAGATTGTCTATCATCTCCTGGCTGATCTTGTTCCATCCGGCACCATAGTCCTCTATGTACGCACTGATGGGTCTGAGCATACCGGCCTTCTCAAAAAACGGCAGCAGGTTCATACGTGCGCTGTCGCAGGCCAGTTTCATGAAGTTCATCTGCAGCTTGCCATTGGTATTGTATGTGGACGTATAGTCGTCGGTGTTGCGGATACCCTCTATCACCATGGAGATGATGTATGGGCAACGTTCCGCCAATATGCCCCAAAGGTTCAGCTGCCAGAACGGTGCAAGCTTGACGAAATGGTCATAGTTTCGGGACTCCGTGGTGACGATACCCAGGTATTTGCCGTCGTAATCATAGTTGTCCACAGTCTTGGTGGATGGTTTGGTTCCGTGATAGTCGGGACCATCCTGCAACTGCCACTGCACACCCTTGCGCAGACCCTCCTCGAAGTACGTCTGCATACGTCCGCCGCGCATGCCGCTATAGTCGTTCACGCCGGACACCTCGTCCTCCAGACGCAGGTTATAGGGGTGTGCCGAGCACATGATCTCAGCCCAGGAAGCATAAATGTTGTTGGTGGTCTCGCCGCAACCGCTCCACTTGAAGCCGTCAATCTGGTTGTTGTGTCCCCATTCGTGGCCCACTCCCCAGAAGCCAAAGTCCTTGGCATCGGGAGTCATGATGGCACCCAAAGAGTTGATATGACAATAGGCTCCGTCGCCGGTGGCGGCCATGAAACCATACGTGGTGGCATAGAAGAGCTGGCGGTTCTTGGTCTGACGGCCATAGCGTTCCAGCCCCAGCATATCGCGCTCGGCCCACTGGACGTTCTGATAGAGACTCATCAGAGAGTCGATGTTCTCAGGGCAATAACGCTTCCAAGAACATACAGGATAGGCAAGCTGGGCGTGTTGGCTACGGACGATGATGATGGAGCTGTCCTTTGCACTGAACGGAGCCAGCATATTTTTCCAGTCCTCGTTGGTCATAGTGCCCTTGTCCCAGTATCCGCGCACAGGAGCATTGACAAAGTGCACCTTCACGTTGGGCGCCGTCCGATAGTTGTCGGTATAGTAATCCACGAAGACATTACCTTCGGTAGTGGCCGTTATCTTATTCAAGCCATTTGTGAGGCTATACGTGCTACTGTTTTCATTTTTAAGCCAGTTGCCTATCTTCAGGCCCACGCGATCCGAGCCGATACCGCTGACCGCCACGTAGCACTCCTCACCGGCCTTCAGGTAAATGCCCGTGGGGTTCTCCCATTGGCTGTAGGGGGAACTGGTCTTCAGTTCGCGCTGGAGGGAGAATACGTCGCGATAGGCCTCGTACTCGGCCACGCGGAACTTACGGTATCCCTCGGCATCGGTCAGAAGATTGTCCACCAGGGTCTTCAGAGTGGCATCCTCTATGCCCTCAGACGATGTCACACCGGGTTTCAACTCAGAGAACAACGGGTCAGAAAAGTAGGTCTGCCACAATTCCTGGGTGGTATTGTCCGTGTAATAGGCCTCTATCTCGGCAGCCGTGGCATAGCCGTTGGCACCGCTGTTGATTGTAAACCGGACACGCTTGACACGGTCTACGCCGCCTTCGCCCATGGAAAACTCGTAGGGTGAGGCGCTGCCTCCAAGAGAGTACTCGCCCAGGGTTGTGAACTGGGAGCCAAAGATACCCACGGCGTATTCCACCTTCACACGGTCCCAGTTGCCGTTGCTGTTGCCGGTACGGGGCACATAGCGCAGCAAGTCTATGTGGCTCGGAGCGGCAAATTCGATGGTGAACGTGATAGGGAAATTGTTGCAGTCCGACCACTTGGCACTCCAGAACGTAGCGGGATCGCCGTCTATGGCATACTTGGCCGGACCTTCACTACCGTCATGGTCTCCCTCCACACTTGAGGCCGTTGCCTTGCTGACCTCCACTTTCTTCAACTCTGCATGCGACAGCAATGGCAGGCACATGCAGGCGCAGATGAGTAATAGCTTCTTCATGGTTGTATAACACATTAAATTATATCTTAACTGAGTCCAAAGATAGTAATTATTCTTGACATTGGAGTCGTGAGCCACCTTAATAATATATAAAGCCGTACTTTCCGTGGCATGCAAAATGCCAAGCCAAGGCTCCACTGCCCCGCCCCCACGGCGAGTGGACCGAATGAACCGGTTTATGAGCACGCAAAAACCCGTTTATGAAGGCACATAAACGGGTTTATTCAAGCGTAACACCACTGGGCGTGGGGCACAGGCACACGAGACGGTAGGTATCGCCACTCCGGCTTCGGGGCATGTGTCCATGGGGCATCACTACGGACAATGTATCTGTGTAACCCGCATTTTGGGGCACGCTCAACGCATGGAGCAGCAGCCGGCCATACGTCCGTGGCGATTGTCCTTACCCTTACGCATGTTGGGACAGGAGTCGTTGTGGTGCTTGGCACCATGGCCATCCTTATTCAAGAGAGCGGCAGCCTGCATGGGCTTCAGGGTCTTGCGCAACTTGCCATAGTATTTTTCTTGTAATTTCAACACCTCCATGCGGCCGGCATAGCGTGCCTTAACCATGGCATCCTGCTGTTCCTCCGTGGGTTTCACACCCTTGGCTGGCTTCTGTACACGGCACTTCTCCATGATGCTCTTGCGCTCCTTGTGGTACTGTTCCATCAGGTCCTTCACGGCGGCACGGTCGGTCTCGCTCAACTCATTCATGAAATTCATACGGCCGGGGCGCTGACCCTTACCGGGCTTTTGGCCATGAAACCGGCACACCTTTTTGCAGTTGGCCGTGTCGGCACAGCAGTTTTCCATGTTCTGTGCACCAGCCACCATGGCGATGCTTGCGAACAGCATAAACAATGTCTTTCTCATAATAAACAGGTCTTTCTTGGTTTGACAATAATGTAACGTTCCTCGGCCCGTGTTGGCGGGCATACAATGGTATGACACCATGGGGATGAAATGGTTTAATACGCCAATGCAAATTGCCGCATTTGTGTCACCGGAACACGGTGTAACGATAGCATTCACGCGAAAGACTTGAGGTGAAACCGTGCCTATGCTCTATTTTTTATACCGTTCGCATAGCCGTTTTCCGTTTTTTGCCTATATTTGCAGCGTTAAAATAAAACAACAAACCTTTATTAACTTAAATCAATCATTATGCTAAAGACAATGAGGTCTATTTGGGTGGTGGCCATGCTACTGGTCACTACCTTGGCTTTTGCCCAAGTAACCACGTCCGGCATGAGCGGCAAACTGACCGATGACGCCAAGGAGGTGATCATCGGTGCCAAGGTGGTGGCTGTACACACTCCATCCGGCACACGCTACGGAGCTGTGACAAACGAGGACGGACGCTTCTTTATCCAAGGTATGCGCCCGGGAGGGCCCTACGAGGTCACCATCACCTACATGGGTTTCAAGCCCAAGACGGTGAAGGATGTCATCCTGGAACTGGGTGAGACCTACAATCTGAACATCATCATCAAGGAGGATGCCAAGGAGATGGACGAACTGGTGGTGGTGGGAAGCTCATCCAAGTTCTCCGCCGAGAAGACCGGAGCCTCTACCAACATCAGCAATGCCGAGATGATGGCCATGCCCACCATCAGCCGCAGCCTGACGGACATCACACGACTGTCACCCTACGGTGGCAACGGAATGAACTTTGCGGGTGCCGACGGCAGAACCGCAAACTTCACCGTGGATGGAGCCAACTTCAACAACAACTTCGGCCTCAGCTCCAAGCTCCCCGGAGGTGGCACCCCCATCTCCCTGGACGCTATCGAGGAGCTGCAAGTGGTTATCTCACCCTTTGACGTGCGCCAGACCAATTTCATCGGTGGCGGCGTGAATGCCATCACCAAGTCCGGTACCAACAAGTTCAAGGGCACGGCATACGTATATCACAACAATGAAAATTATTACTGTCCGCTAAA
>DBLZ01000057.1 GCA_002297545.1 Prevotellaceae bacterium UBA711
GCAAAGTCCAGCACGGTGGAGCCTACGGGCAGTTTGAACAAGTCACCCATTGGTGTGAATACGAATATGCCATCCTCTCGGGCTTCCTTTACTCCCTTGTAGCGCCAATGTGCCGCCAGGCCATGCTCGGCGATGTCGTCCATGCGTTCGGTGCGAATCTGCACTTCCACCCATCTGTCTTCCGGTCCCAGCACGGTTATATGCAGAGATTCATAGCCGTTCTTCTTTGGCACCGTCACCCAGTCGCGCATACGCTCATTGTTGGGCTTATACATGTCAGTGATGATGGAAAATACCTGCCAGCATTGCTGAAGTTCCTTTTCCGGTGGAGAAGTGAGGATGATGCGGATGGCAATAAGGTCGAATACGCCATCCACTCCCACATGCTGCTTCTTCATCTTCTGCCAAATGCTGTGAATGCTCTTGGTGCGCCCCTTCATGCGGAACGTCAGCCCGGCCTCGGTCAACTTTTTCTCTATAGGGCCTATGAAACTGGCCACGTACCTGTCGCGCGACTCCTTGGTTTCGTTCAACTTATCCTTTATATGATAGTAGGCATCGTGCTCGAGGTATTTCAGGGACAGATCCTCCAGTTCCGACTTCAGCTTGTACAGCCCCAGCTGGTGAGCTATCTGTGCCCACAGTGCGCCTGCCTCGCGGCTTTCGGCGCGCTTGGCGTCATTGTCCTCACAGTCCTTTATGTTGCGCATCAATGCCACGTGGAAGGCAATGAACTTCACCACCATCTTCATATCGCCCAGTTCGGACATGATGAGGGCGCGCAGATTGGCGTCTTCCACGTTGGATGACTTGGCCTTCAGATCTTCCACCTTGGCTATGGCCGGTATCAGGTCACTGGTCTCGGACGTCAGAAGCGCATGGATGTCTATGTCTTCGCCTGTTTCTTCTTTCAGTATCTCAGAGGTTTGCCGGCATATCTGAACGGGATCCAGCCCGAATGCCTCACATAAATGCAACATAGGCCTTTGGTTTTTGACTACAAATGTACAAAAAAAAGCGCAAAGCCTGCCTATATGTAATAAATAATGTGTATATTTGCCATGCTAACCATTACAATAATACTATATGCTAACAGACACAGAACTAAAGCAACTTGCCTCCAAAGACATAACCGAGGAACAGCTACAGTCACAACTGGAGAGTTTTGAGAAGGGCTTTCCTTTCCTGCGCTTGCGTGCTGCTGCCGGCACCTCCAATGGTGTGATGGCTCCAAATGCCGAAGAGCAGGAGGCATACGTGAATATCTGGAACCGCTATAAGCAGGAAGGCCACCATATCACCAAGTTTGTACCCGCATCCGGTGCTGCAAGCCGCATGTTCAAGGCTATCTTCGAGTTTGTCGATGCCGACTACGATGTGCCTACTACGGACTTTGAAAAGACCTTCTTTGAGAAGATAGAGAAATTTGCCTTCTATCCTGCACTTGACGATGCGTGCAACGTGCTCGAGGGTATGGGAGTGCAAGCCTTGATAGAGACTGGAAATTACAAGGCTGTGGCATCTGCCATGCTGAGCGAGGAGGGATTGAGCTATGGCCAGTTGCCCAAGGGCTTGCTTCAGTTCCATGCTTATGAGGATTGCGCACGCACGCCGTTGGAGGAGCATCTTGTGGAGGCTGCGCTCTATGCCAGCAGCCAAGGCGAGGCCGAGGTTCACTTTACTGTCAGCACGGAGCATCGCGAACTGTTTGAGAAATTGGTCAACGAGAAACTGCCTGATTACGAGAAGCAACTTGGCGTTCACTTCAATGTTAGCTTCAGTGAGCAGAAGCCCTCTACAGATACCGTTGCTGCAAACATGGACAATACGCCGTTTCGCAATGAGGACGGTACCCTGCTCTTCCGTCCAGGTGGCCACGGCGCTCTCATTCAGAACCTGAACGATCTGGAGAGCGACGTAGTGTTCATCAAGAACATCGACAATGTTGTGCCCGACCGCCTCAAGGGTGATACCACACAGTGGAAGCAGGTATTGGCCGGCGTGCTTGTGGACACTCAGCTTCAGGTGTTCGGATACCTTCGCCTGCTGGACAGCGGAGACTACAATCACGACGACATAGAGAATATGATCCGCTTCCTGCGTCATACACTGTGCATAGATCGTGAGGACATAAAGGAAATGGAAGATGCTGAGTTGGTATGTTTCCTGCGCGAAAAACTTAACCGTCCTATCCGCGTGTGCGGGGTGGTGAAGAACGTGGGCGAGCCGGGTGGTGGTCCGTTCCTGGCCTACAACCCGGACGGCAGTGTGTCTCTGCAGATACTGGAGAGTAGCCAAATAGACACTAACAACCCGGAGTACGTGCGCATGTTCACCGAGGGTACGCACTTCAATCCCGTGGACCTCGTGTGCGGTATTCGCGACTATCAGGGCAACAAGTTCAATCTGCCCCGGTACGTAGACCCTGCCACTGGTTTTATCTCACACAAGAGCAAGTCGGGCCGCGAGTTGAAGGCCCTGGAGTTGCCAGGCCTGTGGAACGGTGCCATGAGTGATTGGAATACATTGATGGTGGAGGTTCCTCTGTCTACTTTCAACCCCGTGAAGACGGTCAATGACCTGCTTCGCGAGCAGCATCAATAAGGAAATTGATCAGACATCAGGACTTTACACTCAGATACTTTTTATATAGTCTGTGGATTTTCTGATGCCTGATCATGGAGGGAGTTTTTGTTGGGGCTGTGTGTTTGACACAGCCCCTTTTTGTTTTATCAGTACGGTTGGTTTGTCCGTTGCAATATCGTGGCAGGCAAAGACATTGTTGTGCTGCCGTCCGTGTCATAAGTTACGTTAGTTCCTCATCTTCTTCATTTCCTCCAGAAGAACTTGGCATGGATTACCTTGCCATCCTTATTTATCTCTGCCACGTATGTGTTCTGTACAAGCATTGATACCGGTATCAGCTCGTCGTTGGTGCTGATAGTTGAAGCCGCAACAAATCGTCCTGCCATGTCATAGATAACCAGCGAGCCACCTTCGGCGTTCAGCACACGCAGGCCATTCCGCTCTACGATGATGCCCATCTCTCCGTTGGAAGTACCGTTTATATCGGTCGTCTGACCTACAGTGAGTTGTCCATAAGTGACGCGATGATTGATATAACGCATATCGCCAGCTACGATAATCACATTCTGTGGAACAATAGGATATGTTCCGTCTGCTATATTGACAGGTAGTATGGCCTTGACATGGAGTATTCGGCCCAAGGGCTTCATATCTGTGGTGTAGGCCAATATCGTGAAGGTATTGGTGCTACTTCCGGCCTTTCTGCCAACTACAACATTTTCGCTGTTGGATACGAGTTCTATGCCTTTTGGCATGGCCACGTCAAACTGTACGCCAGATGGACGGTCTGATCCGTTAAGAATAAAGTCGAGTGCCACCTCATGGGCATTTCCTGCGTTCGCCAGTGGCGCTATTAGAGACAGGCCAGTGTCTCCACCTGATTCGGATGCCTGGGATTCGTTTGCACCCTTGTGCATGATGCCGACAATACCAACAATATCGGTCACATTGATACCTCCATCAGAATTGATGTCTGCGGTCTTCATGTTCCACATCGGGAAGTAGGAACCATAGATATAATCCACGGTACACAGGATGTCCTTGTTGTCCACTTGTTCATCCTTGTTGACATCACCAAGCATCAGCGATGCTGTGCCCGGTTCACACAGTTCGAATGTCTGTGTGGCCTCGCTCACGCACCCTTGGGAGGTGGTATAGCGATATGACAATACATATATTCCAGGCATATTCTTTTGGGGACTGAACATTGATGCCTCCTTGCCGTTTATATAATAGGCCCCTCCGTCGGGCGACCCACCGGAGAGGATAAAGTGCTCTTCTGTGGTGTAGACAGGGAACATCGGTGCCAAGGAAACATCAGGGACAGGATTTACAGTGATGGTTATGGCCGGTGATGTGGCCACGGTCTTTTGGCTGCAAGGGTTCGATGAGAATACGGTCACCTGCACCTTGTCGCGGTCCGACAGATCGTTCAGCAGCAAGGTATCACCTGTTGCATCCTGTACCACCTCTCCGTTCACCGTCCACTCATATTCCGGGTACCCACCTGCATTTTGGGATTTCGCCACAAAGCAGATAGTGTCTCCCGCACAGCTTGTACGCTTTGATGCACTGAGCGATACGGTTGGGTTAGCTGTGTCGAGCACCACAATAGGCATCGTGCATGTAGACACGCAATCGCCCACAGTCTTTACGGACAAAGTTATCATGAATTCGCCAGCTTTGGTGTAGGCATAGACAAAGTCATCGCTGTCTGTGGCATCCGCATTGCCGTCGCTGTCCATATCCCACGAATAGGTTGTCTGGTCGGTTGCATTTCTGGTCAGGTTGGATATGGTGAACTTCTCGCCCTTACATACAGTGTCTTTTGGCAGGCTGAAGTCCGGTTCGGCATTGATACAGAATGTCTGTACGTATGGCGTACCCCATATCCCGGAGGCGCGGGCACGTATGACAAGTGTGTGGCTGCCAAAGTCGGATGGAGATTCGATCTCGGTACTTACCACGGCAACGTTTGTACCGTCGAACGACAACTGAGTGGCCTGTCCCTGTCCCGGATCTTCGTCCCAGAAGTATTCTACAGCCTCTATCGTATTGTTGCCGGCACCGATGGCCACAACTCGGAGAATCGTCTGAGACCATATTCCACTGTGCGAACGTATGCCAAGCATGTGTATGCCATGGCTTAGCCCTTCGGTGAGCACGTCCATAGATACGGTCACTTCCCCGCAGTCACTATCGGCAGGAACATCGTATCTTGTAGCCTGGCCAAGACCAGGGTCTTCGTCCCAGAAGTATTCCACGCAATCTACACGTCCACCCAGGGGTGCTACGGCAATAATATGGCTGTAGGTCGGTGACCATCCTGCTCCGCTACTCAGACGAAGTCCAAGGAAATGAATACCGCTTGGCAGCCCCTCGGTAGGCAATGAGAATGATACCGTGCAACCGTCAGCTGCTGTGCTTATCTGCAATGCACCGGCCTGGCCGATACCAGGATCCTTGTCCCAGAAGTATTCGGCCATGCCGCCATCGGCGAAAGACGATGACTTGCAGACCAGTTTTAGCAATGTAGGTGAAGCGTATTTGCCGTTCAGGACCCTTATGCCCAACAGGTGGGCACCGTCCTTGAGCTGCTTAGTAGGTATCTGGCAATTTACCAGTCCTGTCCCTTGTTCGCTTAGCATGGTAGCATGCCCCACTCCGGGGTCGGTATTCCAGAAATACTCTATCCGGTTCTGGGCATGCGACGCTATTCCGAACAGGCCCAACAAACCACACATCACCCATTGCCGGACAGAAGGTTGTCTCTGTGGTTGATGTGTTTTATTCATTTTGGGTCTTTATTTTCAGGGTAATGTTAAGTTTGCCCTCCGTGGGAGTGTTTGGGATATTGGCCTCATATATATAAGGCATGAAGCGGGGACGGCCCGAGATGACGTATGGATATTGTCCTGCGAATGCACCGCAGTCGTATCCGTTTGCACCATAGCCTATGGCAGGGCTGCCTTCTTTCAGTTTGTACATCTCCTCTATGGTGCCATCCATTGTGAAGATATCCTCAGGCGTGGCTCCGATGAATTTGTTTTTGGGGAAGTTGGCAAAAGCATGCTCTGCATCGGTGCTCAGGACATTGTTGTTGATGACATTGTTGTTTTCATGAGCGACACGTTTTGCCTAATAAAAAAGGCGTGTAACCATCCTTATGCTTGTCACGTTATCTGGTTACCGCCAAGTGACCTATCATCCTACAAGCACAGAATAGTCCACGCCTTATAAGCGTGAACTTTCAGTCTGCTTGTTCTCGGATGACGAATGTTTGGCGGTATTCGATAACGTTGAGAACAAGAGCTAAAGCCCAATATCAATTTATTTGTTCATTTCAAGTTGTTAGAATGGAAACGCTCTTTCGGTTTACTTTTGCCACACATTTTTAGGTGACGTTATTTATTCTCGATTTGCGGGATAATGCTCTTAAGAGCACCTGTTCCACTTTGCGTTCCGTCCGTTTCCTGCCTGTTTCCTAACCTCCTTTGTTTTTCGTTTATTACTGCTCCGAAGAGTCTTGTGAGACTATCCGAACTCCTATTAAGATGATATCCATATGCAAGGCAAACTTTGCAATTAAGAGCGAGAGTGCATTGCGTATGACAAAGCTCTTGATGGACTATGTTCTAAGTTCTGCTCCCCACAAAGGTAAGCCTTTTATTTCAATTCCCGTTAGACTACATTAGGAAAAGTGAGTACCGACATTGATATTTTTACTTTCCGACAGATTTCAAGGGCATGTGTCGTCATACCAAACATTACTTAGATTCTCTACATGAATATGGACGAGACCAGTACCATAAAGCTTCCGAGTCTGCAAAAGATTCTACATCTCTTGGCGGTGGCTTCGCTTAAGGCGAGGGGATTGGATGGTAAACTCCCAAGATGCAACTTAACGATGATGGTGAGAACATAACCTTGCCATCATTTTTTTTGATGCCCATGACTATCTGAGCCTATGAGTGATGAAGTGTCGGCGTACGTAGGCAAAGTAGAATGCTACGCCGAGGATATTGACAATAAAGGCGAACCAGAAGACGGCCGAGTAGCCTATGGCATGTATTATCATGCCGCCCAATACTACACCCAGTCCTACGCCGATGTCCCAGCAGGTCAGTTGTGAGGAGTTGGCCGTGCCACGTTTGTTGTTTGGGGCCAGATTGATGAACATTGTCTGCATGCCGGGCCATATGTGGCCGTTGCCCAGACCTATGATGAAGGCGGCTCCGTAAAAGCCTATCGGTTCTTTGACGGCAGCAAAGAGCAGGTAACCGAAGACGCTCACCAGAATGCCATGATTTACATTTTCCACCACCTTGCCCTGTCTCAGCGTGCGTGCTCCTACAAGCCGTGACATGATGAGGCCTACGCACAGCACGGCAAACCATGCTCCAGTGCCTGTGCTCATGCCCAGTTCTTCCTTGCCGTAAATGGCCAGATAGGTGGCCAAGACACCATAAGAAAGTCCTATGCCAACCATTACCAACCCTTCGCTCCAGCCCTCAAGTAGAAAGAAACGGTCGAAGGACAGAGGAGATTTGTCGGGCAATATCTCCTTGACAGGGAAATGCACGCAACAGTTGATGGCCAGGCCTATTCCGGCTGTACAGAGGGCTATGACGAAGAGAGTATCATAGTTGCCTACATAATCATAAACCATGAGTCCGGCCGTGGGTGCTATGCTCGTGGCAAGATTATTGGACAGGCCGTAGTAGCCTATCCCCTCGGCTCGGCGCGATGATGGCAACACATCTATGGCACAGGTGCTGTTGGCCACGGTTACCGAACCCATGGGTGCTCCATGCAGCGTGCGCACCATGGTGAAAAGCGTCATGGTGCCAGCTATGAGATAACCTGCAAAGAAGGCAAAGAACAGGAAATAGCATGTCAGCAGAACTACACGCCGTGGATAACTGTCCACCAGAAATCCGGCAATGGGCCGCGCCAGTAAAGCTGTCAGCGTATATCCCGAAAGTACCAGTCCTATGGTGTCCTTGTCAGCCTGATACGTGTCGCTTAGATACAGGGGCAGCAGGGGAGTGACAATCATGAAGGAGAAGAATATCATGAAGTTGGCCAGCCACACCTTCACGTAATTGGAGTTCCATAACCGTTCTGCTTGTTCCATGATATCATTATATATAATGTATTGGCGATATGTTGCCCGCCAGTTTTGTTACAGGACGCAAAGTTACGGCAAAATGATGAAATAACCTTGTGAAAATGGAGGAAAGGGTTTAATGCTAAGAGGTAACGTCAAGTTGTAAGTGCCGGGGAATAGTTTGCTTATGTGTTTAGGACAAAAAGCTGATTTAACACGCTTTATATTTTGAGTGGCACTTTTTAATCTTTCCGTCTTTGCCATCTGTCGGAAAGTTGCTAACTTTGCAAACAAATATATAAACACAACTTAGGAGAAGATGAATAGCTTTGATATCCGTGCTCTGAATGAGCAGATAGAACGTCAGAGTGCCTTTGTGACCAACCTCCAAACTGGTATGGCACAGGTGATTGTGGGACAGAAGCATTTGGTGGAGTCTCTGTTGATAGGTTTGCTGAGCGATGGCCATGTACTGCTGGAGGGTGTGCCCGGTCTGGCCAAGACACAGGCCATAAAGACCTTGGCTTCGTTGGTAGATGCAAAATTCAGCCGTATACAGTTTACTCCGGACTTGTTGCCTGCTGATGTTATCGGCACCATGATATACTCGCAGAAGGAGGGAAGCTTTACCGTTGAAAAAGGTCCCGTGTTTGCCAACTTTGTGCTGGCTGATGAAATCAACCGTGCCCCGGCCAAGGTACAGAGCGCCTTGCTGGAGGCCATGCAGGAGCGTCAGGTTACTATAGGCAAGGAGACTTTTGCTCTGCCAAAGCCCTTTCTTGTATTGGCTACTCAAAATCCGATAGAGCAGGAGGGTACTTATCCTCTGCCCGAGGCTCAGGTAGACCGTTTCATGCTGAAAGTGGTTATAGACTATCCCAAGTTGGATGAGGAAAAACTGATCATTCGTCAGAATATCAAGGGCGAGTCTGCTTCCGTGACTCCCATCATGAGCACATCTGAGATTATGGAGGCGCGTGCTGTGGTTCGCCAGGTTTACTTGGACGAGAAGATAGAGCAGTATATTGCTGATATTGTCTTTGCTACACGTTATCCGGAGAAATATGGTCTGAGCGACATAAAGGACTATATAGAGTTTGGCGCCAGCCCCCGTGCCAGCATCAATTTGGCTTTGGCTTCACGTGCATACGCCTTTATCAAGCGTCGTGGCTATGTTATCCCCGAGGATGTGCGTGCCGTGGCTCATGATGTGCTGCGTCATCGTTTGGGGCTGACCTATGAGGCAGAAGCCAATAATGTGACTCCGGAGGAGATTGTCAGCAAGATAATCAACAAGATAGAGGTGCCTTGATGCCTATACGGCATATATTGGGATATACGAGAGTGCGAGAAGGAGTACACGATGGAAACAAGTGAATTGCTAAAGCGCGTCAGGCAGATCGAAATTAAGACAAAGGGTCTGTCCAACAATATCTTCGCAGGCGAATACCATTCGGCATTCAAGGGCAGAGGTATGGCTTTCGCTGAGGTGCGTGAATATCAGTATGGCGACAACGTTCGCGATATAGAGTGGAACGTGACGGCCAGATTCAACAAACCTTTCGTGAAGGTCTTCGAAGAGGAGCGCGAACTGACGGTGATGCTCTGTGTGGACGTGAGCGGAAGTTTGGAGTTTGGTTCATGTGTACAGACCAAGCGTCAGATGCTGACCGAGATAGCGGCCACGTTGGCTTTCTCTGCCATCCAGAACAACGACAAGATAGGTGTGTTGTTCTTCTCCGACCGTATAGAGAAGTTCATTCCTCCGAAGAAAGGGCGTAAGCATATCCTTTATATCATACGCGAATTGTTGGAGTTCAAGCCAGAGAGTGCACGCACGGACGTGGGACAGGCCGTAGAGTTCCTTACTTCGGCCATCAAGCGCAGGTGTACGGCCTTTGTACTTAGCGATTTCATAGACGAGAAAGATTTCAGGCAGCCGCTTACCATTGCCAATCGCAAGCATGATGTTGTTGCCGTACAGGTTTATGACCGTCGTATAGCAGAACTTCCCAATGTGGGACTTATGCAGATACGTGATGCCGAGACGGGCATGGAAATGCTTGTGGACACAAGCAGTAAGAAGATACGCAATCAGCATGCCGCATGGTGGAAAATGCAACAGCATCGTCTGAGAGACATTTTCACACGTAGTGGCGTGGATAACATCAGCGTGCGTACAGATCAGAACTATGTCACCGCCTTGATGGGATTATTCAAGCAAAGGGCTTGATGTAACTTACGGATGCGGATGACAAGGTAATAGGAGCAAACAATTGTCAGCACAATGGGTGATACATATTATATAATAGATAGACTCTGCACGTCAAGGTTCCGCAAGGCGTTGCTGATGTTGGTGGCGATGATATTGCCGGCCATGTCAGTTTTGCACGCTCAGGTGACTGTAAATGCCAAATTGGATAGTGTGCAGTTTTTTGTCGGGCAACAGGATGGATTGGAATTGCAGGTTACTATGCCTGTTGGCAAGACTTTGCAACTTCCCCCTTTCAAAAAGGGTATGGAGATTATTCCGGATGTGGAAATAGTCGATATGGATGCACCTGATACAGTACATATGAACGATGGCAAGATGTTGCAGGTTACACAACGTTATATCATAACGGCTTGGGACTCATCGTTCTACTACTTGCCGCCATTTGCCGTAAAGGTAGATACAACGATTTATGAGAGCAAATCCCTTGCCTTCAAGGTTTATACCTTGGATGTGGACACGCTTAATGCCGATAACTTTTTCCCTCCTCGCGACATAGAGCAGCTGGGGACCAGTTGGGAGGATTGGAAAGGAATATGTTATGCCTTGCTTCTGATACCCGTACTTGTCGGTATAATACTATTATTGAACTATCTCATTAAGCGAGGCAAACCTATCTTCCGTATTATACGTCGCAAGAAGAAGTTGCCTGCCCATCAGGTGGCTATCAGTGAGATAGAGCGTATAAAGGAACAACGTACCTGGGCAAAGGAGGACAGCAAGGAGTATTATACTTTGCTGACAGACACCTTGCGTACATATATTCAGGATCGATATGGTTTTAGCGCCATGGAGATGACCAGTACGGAGATAATAGAGCGCTTGATGCAGGATACAGACCAAAAGAGTCTGGCCGAACTTAGGGAGATATTCCGTACGGCCGATCTTGTGAAGTTTGCCAAATGGACAACACAAATCAATGAGAACGATGCCAACCTGATGGCCGCTTTGCAGTATGTCAATGAGACAAAGGTAGAGGAAGATCCTAATGCTCAGCCCGAGCCCGAAGTCGTTAAGGAAACAGACAAGACCAGACAGATTCAAGTCAATATAATGCGTGGCCTGATTGGTCTGACTCTGTTGGGAATAGTTATAATAATAGGAGCAATAGCCATGCGCCTGTATGAAATGTACTATTGATGTGCCATGATGCAATTCGATAACCCACTATACTTTCTGCTTCTGCTTCTGATTATACCTTATGTAGTATGGTATATCCTGAATCATAGAAAGACAACCCCTTCGCTGAAGATAAGTTCTGCAGCGGCTTTCCTCAAGGCCAAGCCAACGTGGAGAGTACGCTTGATACATCTTCCTTTCCTATTGACTATTGTGGCCTATGTCGCTATGGTATGTGCTTTGGCCCGGCCTCAGACTGCCAATTCTTGGAGCAATACCAGCGTGGAAGGTATAGACATAATGCTCTGTATGGATGTCTCTACCAGCATGTTGGCCGAAGACCTTAAGCCCAACAGAGTACGTGCGGCACGTAATGTGGCCATAGAGTTCATCAATGGCCGCGAGAATGATAATATCGGACTTACGGTCTTTGCCGGTGAGGCTTATACTCAATGTCCCATGACCATGGATCATGCAGCTTTGCTCAACCTTATGAACGGTTTGGACTGCAACATGGTTACAAGTGGTATGCTGGAGGATGGAACGGCAATAGGCATGGGTGTTGCAAATGCCATCACTCGCCTTAAGGACTCCAAAGCCAAGAGCAAGGTGATAATCCTTCTTACCGATGGCACCAATAACCGTGGTGATATTTCTCCAGGTATGGCTGCCGATATAGCAAAGAGTATGGGCATAAGGGTTTATACTGTTGCCGTAGGAACCAATGGCACGGCACCTTATCCTATGACCGTCGGTGGACGCAAGGAATATGTCAATGTCCCTGTGGAGATAGATACAAAGATACTTTCACAGATAGCGGAGAAGACAGATGCCCGTGCCTATCGTGCTACCAATACAGACAAGTTGTATGAAATATACGAGGAGATAGACAAATTGGAGAAGACAAAGATGAACGTCCACAAGTTCTCCAAACGCTATGAAGCTTATCAGATGTTTGCCCTCGTCTCCTTTATCGCCTTGGCTTTGTCCGTACTGTTGAAGGCTACCGTATTGCGACGTCTTCCATAAGCTACGATGAACCGATGTTAAGATAATGTTGAAAGCCTATGTTTAGATTCGAGACTCCGGAATACTTATATCTCTTGTTGCTGCTGCCTGTTTTGGCTGTGGCACATTATCTGTGGATGCTTAGGAAGAAACGCAACCTCAAGCGTTATGGCGACCCTATTTTGTTGAAGCCATTGATGAAGGATGTGTCTCGCCTTAGAACGGAAATCAAGTTCTGGCTGTTGCAGTTTTCTTTGCTGTTCCTCATCATTGCCTTGGCTCGTCCACAGTATGGCACCAAGGTGGAAACACGCAAGCGCAATGGCATTGAGGCCATTATCGCCATGGATATCAGCAACAGCATGCTGGCCGAGGATGTGCGACCCAATCGTCTGGAAAAGGCCAAGATGATGATTTCCAACCTTGTCGATAATATGGTGGACGACAAGATTGGTTTGGTCATCTATGCCGGACAGGCTTATGTACAGTTGCCCATCACCAGCGATTATGTTTCCGCCAAGATGTTTCTGGAGACTATATCTCCATCGCAGATAGAGATGCAGGGTACGGATATTGCTGCTGCCATAGATATTGCAGCCAAGAGTTTTACCACTCAGCAAGGTGTTTCCCGTGCTATTTTCATCATTACCGACGGTGAGGATAACGAGGGTGGGGCAGTAGAGGCTGCACGTGCTGCTGCTCAAAATGGCATACATGTCTATGTTCTGGGAGTCGGTGAACCTGCAGGAGCACCTATACCTGTTCCCGGAACCGGACGTTATATCATAGATAATGAGGGTAATACTGTGATATCTCGATTGAACGAAGATATGTGCCGCGAGATTGCAAATGCGGGACAAGGTAACTATATCTACGTGGACAATAGCAGTTCGGCCCAGAAGAAGTTGAACAAATATGTGGAGAACCTTGGACGCACGGAGATGGAATCTTCTGTCTTTTCCGAATACGACGAGCAGTTCCAAGGCTTTATCCTCTTGTCACTCTTCTTCCTGCTGCTGGATGTATTCATATTGGAGCGCGAGAATCACGTCCTGCAGAGGTTTACATTCTTCTCCAAGAAGGAGAAATCATCGAAAGAATAGAAAAAGGCTATGAAACGACTGATTACATTGCTTTTCATGTTTTGTGTGTGTCTTGTGTCTGTGGATGCTCAGACTGCGCGTGACTATGTCCGCAGAGGCAACCGTCTGATGACCGACACCGTCGGCGGCAAGGAGCTTTCGGAAAAGGCTATCGTTCAGTATAAGAAAGCATTAGAAAAGGACTCTACCATGGCCATAGCCAGGTACAATCTTGGCAATGCTCTCATACGTCAGAGCAAGGCGCAGGATGCATTGTCCGAGTATCGGGTGGCTGCCAAGTACAGCACCGACAAGCAGCAACTCTCTGACATATATCATAATATGGGGGTGCTGGCTCAGGCATCCAAGCAGTACGAACAGGCTGTGGCCTGCTATAAAGAGTCGTTGCGCAATGACCCCTCCAACAACGAAACGCGCTACAACTATGTCTTAGCTAAATGGCAACTGAAGAAACAGCAGGAGGAGAACAAAAACAACGAAGACAACAATGACAAGCAGGACAAGCAGGATAAGCAGGACAAACAGCAGCAGCAACAACAGCAACAGCAGTCCCAACAGGATGAACAGCAACAACAGGAGCAACCTCAACAACAGCAGCCCCAGGATAAGCAGGAGATGCCCAAGGAAACTGCCGAGCGTCTTTTGCAGGCTGCCATGAGGAATGAGAAGGAGACGCAGGAGAAGATGCAAAAGATGCAGAAGGAAGCTCCGCGCAGACGTTTGCAAAAGCAATGGTAATAACCGTCATCAAACAAGCAATCAACGTGAAAAGGATACTGTCACTAATAACAACATGGGTGCTGTTATGTACAATTGGCGCCTTGGCTCAGACGGTGCGTGTGCAGGCACCAAGTCGGTGCGAGGTAGGGGCACGCATAAATGTCAGCTATGTGGTCGATACGCATGATGTGCAGGACATCAGGGTTGGGGAGTTCCCGGGTTTTGATGTGCTCTATGGACCATCCACCAGCACGCAAAGCTCTTTCCAGATGATCAATGGAAAGACCACCCAGTCCAGCTCCATCACTTTCACCTATGTCCTGCTTGCTAAGAAAGAAGGCGAGTTTAAAATTCCTGTGGCCAGCGTAGATGTAACCGGTAAGACCATACGCAGCAATTCCACTACCATCACCATTTTACCCTCGTCCAATGGAGGCGGCTCTGCCGGCACGCAAGGCCAGTCTGCCCAGCAAGGCAGGCCTCGTGACCGCCACGAATCCGCAGAGGCTTTGGGCGACAAAGACCTCTTTATCACGGCTACGGCCAGCAAGACAAAGGTGTTTGAGCAGGAAGCCGTCGTGCTTACCTATAAACTATACACATTGGTCAATATCCGTCAGTTGGTGGGTGAGATGCCCGAACTGGATGGCTTTCATTGCCAGGAACTGAATAACAAGGCTCAACTGTCTCTGAAGTATGAGCACTACAACGGCCGCAATTATGGCACTGCCATTTGGCGACAGTATGTCCTGTTCCCGCAGAAGAGCGGTAAGCTGACCATTCCCAGCATATCTTTCGAGGCCGAGGTAGAGATGGCCAATGCCATGGCCGATCCGTTTGACCTCTTCTTTGGTGGCGGATCGCTCACTCAGATGGTCCGCAAGACTATACACACGCCATCGATTGACTTGGACGTTGCGGCTCTGCCTGTGCCCCGTCCCGACAACTTCTCCGGTGCTGTGGGCAAGTTCACCATGACCGGCACTATTGCTCCTGAGCAACTGAATGCCAACGATGCCGCCACTCTGAAGCTTGTTGTTTCCGGTCAGGGTAACATGAAGCTGATGAAAGCGCCCACCTTGGATGCTCCCAAGGATTTTGAGGTCTATACTCCCAAGGAAACGGACAAGACAACCAATACTGCTGCCGGTGCCAAGGGCAATGTCACCTTTGACTATGTCATGGTACCGCGTCATGGGGGTAATTATACTATCCCTGCCGTAGAGTTTGTCTATTTCAATCCCGAAACGGCAAAGTACGTCACACTTCGTACCGACTCCTTCAATCTGTCTGTGGCCAAGGCCAAGGCAACCGCTACAAGCACGGTGACGGAGAAGGAAGACCTGCGTGTGCTGTCCTCTGACATCCACTTCATCAAGTCCGGGCGTGCCGACATACGCGACAGTGTGGACGATTTCTTCGGCACACTTGCCTATGCTCTGTGGTACCTATGCCTTGCGGCTGTCTTTATGATAACG
>DBLZ01000033.1 GCA_002297545.1 Prevotellaceae bacterium UBA711
CTACGGGAATCGAACCCGTGTTCCATGCGTGAGAGGCATGTGTCCTAGCCCCTAGACGAAATCGCCATCAACTCTTGATTGCGTTGCAAAGGTACAACAATTTCAAGAATAAACCAAACTTTTCGGTATGCTTTTTCTCCTCGAGCTTAAGAATGGATAATAACAGATGGATGCGACAAGGTACACTTGTCACATCCATCCATGTTAGTCAAGAGCAGGATATGCTCTCCTTATCTCTACTTCTTATCTGCAGTTTTCTTGCTTGTCGCTTTCTTAGGAGCGGCTTTCTTGGCTGTTGCTGTTTTGGGAGCAGACTTCTTTGTCGGCTCTTCTTTTACGGCAGGGATAGGTTCGGCCGTTTTGTCTGTTTTACCTTCATACTTCTCAAGACGAGCACGCAGTACACTTACCTCATTTTCCTTGACAGTAAGTTCGTCACCAAGGTTGGCTATCTGGGTGTAGAGGGCATTCAACTCATCATTCTCCACATTGTCTGAGAATAGATCATTCACTCTCTTTATGAAATCACCGAGGATGTTCATGTAATTGGTGAAAGCATCGAACGCGCTGTCATAGAAGCTACGCAACATGGGTACAGCCTGAGGCTTGGTGGTCATGTAATGGAAATTGTTGGTTGCTTGCAAACGATCCCAATCCTGCTTGATACGACGATCTTTGCATGCAAGGATACGGCCGACAAACTTCTCTTCATAGAGTTTGGCAAAAGCCTCGCGCTGCATAGTATTACCCAACCATCCGGATACATCGCGCTCCTCGTCATTCCATGACATGGGATATGGTACATCCATGGTATCCACGGCTTTACGTTTCTCTACCAATTCGGTGGGAGTAGCAAAGCCTATGCCACGCTGGGCAGCACATGCGGGCAAAGCCTTGATGAACTCAAGAATGTTGCTGGAAAGTGGCTGGAACATGCCTATGGCACACAACTCCATACCTATATTGATGACCTCCTCGTTCTGAGGAAGGGCTGCAATCCAATCCATGTACTTGTCAGCCATTAACGGATATTCGCTCCAACTGCTGTTAGAGAAACGCAGACCTATGTCATCGCTCAATTTATAATCGCGCATCAGCAATGAGATGCGGTTATCCATGGCGCAAGAATAGATGTAGTGCGGGCTTTTCCATCCAAGTATGTGCTTGGCTCCCTCTATGAAGAAACCTTTGTATCCCATTTCTGCAGCCATGCTACCTATCTCGTCACTATATATAAGGTTGGAGTTGCGGATAACCTTGGGGGCTATGCCAAATAGTTCCTTGATACGATGTGCCTGACGCTGAACCTCATTTTTGAAGCTTTCCTCACTGCCGATAGAAGCAAGGCCATGGCTGTATGGTTCAGCCATGAAGTCTACCTGTCCGGTCTCTGCTATCTGCTGCAACAGGTCAATGACATCAGGAGCATACTGCTCAAGCATCTCTATGGCCACGCCTGAAAGAGCAAAACAGCACTTGAATTCCTTGTGCTGCTTGCACATCTCTAATAATGTATGCAGCGTGGGAATGTAACTATTCTCTGCCGTGTCATGGATTGAGCGCTCGTTCTCGTAGTCGTCGTAATAATAATGGTCCTTGCCTATGTCAAAGAAACGATAGCGCTTCAGATGAACAGGCTGATGTATCTCGAAATATAAACAAATCTGTTTCATAACTTATATTATTTATCGTTGAATTCTAATATGTTTTGCACTCTCGCTTCTTGAATCACTTTATGCTCTTTACCGCATTGAGGTAGTCGTCGTTGTTGAAATAACCACGGCCACAGAGCTGGTTGTAACATTCACGGATACGCAGGCCGACCTTTTCCCATGTAATGCGTGCCACCTCCTTGATGCCCTCCTCGGAGAGATATTTGTACAAAGCCTCATTGGTGCAGACACTGTACATGGCATCGGCCATGGCATCTATGTCCCAGTAGTCCACCTTGATTACGTTGTCCAGTATCTCGCCACAGCCGGATTGTTTGGAAATGATGGATGGGCATCCGCATTGCATGGCCTCCAGCGGGGCTATGCCAAATGGTTCGGATACAGATGGCATGACAAATACATCAGAGTTCTTGTATGCCTCATAAACCTGACGTCCTTTCTGGAAGCCGGGGAAATGGAATCTGTCTGCAATGCCACGCTCGGCAGCCAATTGTATCATGGCGTTCATCATATCACCGCTACCTGCCATGCAGAAACGGATGTTGCGGGTACGTTGGAGTACCTTGGCTGCAGCCTCCACAAAGTATTCGGGGCCCTTCTGCATGGTGATACGTCCAAGGTATGTAACCACTTTCTCGCCAGGAGTCTTGTTGGGCACGATGTCCAGCAAATCTTGGCTGAGGGGATATACCGCATTATGCATGGCCACACACTTGCGCGGATCTTGATGATATTGGTTTATCACGGTTTGGCGTGTGTGCTCGGATACACACATGATGCAGTCGGCGTGATCCATACCGTTCTTCTCTATACTGTAGACCGTGGGATTAACCTTGCCGCGAGAACGGTCGAAATCGGTGGCATGGACATGGATACACAGAGGTTTACCACTGACCATCTTGGCGTGTACGCCAGCTGGATATGTTAACCAGTCATGAGCATGAATCAGGTCAAACTCTTCGCTGCGTGCCAAAACACCTGCTATGATGCTGAAATTATTTATCTCGTCATGCAAATTACCTGGATAGCCACCTGCAAATTGCATACAGCCCAAATCGTCCAATCCCTGCAGATAATTAAAATCAGCATACAGGTGGTCACGGAAGCGATAATAGTCCTCCGCTGTGTGACCAATGAATCGATCCTTGATCCAGTCGTAATTAACATCACGCCATACTACTGGCACCTGGCTCATATTTATAATCTTTAGGAAACCTTCTTCCTCACCCGTAGGCTTGGGCATACAGAAAGTTGTCTCCACATCACCCTGAAGGCTCAATCCCTTGGTGATACCATAACTGGCAACGGCAAGACCTCCATAAATCTTAGGAGGAAACTCCCAACCGAACATTAGTACTTTCATAGTATGTGTCCTCCTTTATATCAGTATTCGTTATACTTATCCAACAGCTTAACCACTCGCATAATTCCGGCTACATTCATGGCAAAGGATATTGCACCACGACCATGGAATGGTGGATTGCCATCGAAAAGCTCAGGAATTGTGCCTATGCAATGATAGAAGAGCTCTTCTTCATAACCCACAAGCAAACGATCTACGAAACTGACACGTGACATCTTGTGTACATTGAGGCATGCCTCCATATAGAAGCCAGCCAGCCATGGCCATGCAGTACCTTGATGATAAGCGTGATCACGCTGCACCTGAGGCCCAACATACATAGGATTGTAGCCAGTGCTCTTTGGAGACAAGCTTCGCAATCCCTTTGGGGTGAGTAACTCTTTGGTACAATAGTCCAAAACGGACTTTTGCTGTTTCTTGTCCAAAGGACTGTAGTCGAAAGCCACGGCAAAGATCATATTGGGTCGTACGAGATAATCGCGATACCCGTCCACACAATAGTCACAAAGGTAACCGTATTCATTCCAGAACATGGCAACAAAACTCTTGCTAACTTGCTCTGCCAATTCTGAAAATTCCTTGACGTGTTGGGCCGCTCCGGTCTGAGTGCAAATGTCCACGCAAAACTTAATGGCATTATACCACAGAGCATTGAACTCAACAATATAACCTGTACGTGGAACTATCGGACGTCCATTTGCAGTGGAATTCATCCATGTTATGGCTTTATCCTTACCTTCACTATACAGCAATTTGTTGTCCATGACCTTCAGGTTGGGGTGATTATTACCCAGTATCCATGTCATGATGTCTTTGATGAGTGCATAGTACTTTTGTACGCACTTCTCCATGCCAACAAATTTACCATACTGCTGAATACACCATATAGCCCAAAGCAAGACATCCGGCTGTTCCATTTCTTGGATGCTGACCTCTATCTTCTCGCCACTCATGAATGCCCGAATAGCCTTCTCGGAGGTTTCCATTACATCGTCATACTTTGTCAACTCGTTGTTGGTCAGTGTCAAACCAGGCAAAGAAATAAACTGGTCTCGTGCACGACACTTGAACCATGGATAACCGGCCAAGACATAATCCTCATGCTCACGGTGTACAATAAACTGATGAGCACTATTTACAAGAGTGTTGTAGAAGTTATCGCGAGGTGTACGGATATTCACCTCAAACTCGGCCAACTCTGCAAGCTTTGTCGTGTCGATTTCGCTCAAGCCTGCGCTGAACACAACGCTTTCACCTTTCTTGATGTTGAAGTCAAAGTATCCCGGAACATAAAGATCTTCATTGCTGGCATAGCCACGCTCTTGTTCCTTTGGATACTCTACGCCCTTATACCAATTGGGATCATATACGAATTGGTTTTCTTTGTCCAGCTGCATATACAAGTCAGGATAGCCCTCATACATACATGTGCGTATGCCGCCTGGTACATTATGATACTCGCGAGAAGCAAGGCTGTTTTCGTGCGTGTACTCGCGTACACTTCTGAAAGCAAGGAATGGACGAAGGCGCAATGTCGTTTCACTGTGGGCATCTACCAGCGTATAACGGATGATTATGCGATCCTCAAAGTGCTGGAACATCTGCTCCTTTTTCAACACTACACCACCAACACGATAAACTGTCGTAGGTACTTTAAGAGAGTCAAACTCTCGGATATACTTGTGACCACGAGGAGCATAGTTGTCGCCGGAATACTTATGTAAACCGAGGTTGAACTCTGCTCCATGCTGGATGACCGTAGCGTCCAAACTGGATAAGAGCACATGGTTCTCTTGATCCAACTTAGGAACTGGCACAACCAACAATCCGTGATACTTACGAGTATTGCAGTCAACAATCGTTGAACAAGAATAGGCTCCGGAGCGATTAGAACGCAGGATCTCCTTTGGCAGGCTTTCCTCCAGGTTCGTCATCAGAGTCTTGTCAAAACGTAAATAACTCATAGGTATTATATGTATAGGTTAATCTTTCGCACATCAAAGTTAGCACTTTTTTATGATATTATTTTGCCATTACACATATTTGAAATAATTTTGTGTCCTATAACATACATAGCACATATAAATGTCCAAGAAGAAGGTTCCGTGGGAGGAATATATTGACAAAATAGGCGATATGCTGGATACTCTCACGGAAAGTCAGCGCTCAGAATTGCTTGATCACATCTCTATAGTCAAGTACAAGAAGAACGATGTCATATATAGAGAAGGAGATTTGCCAACCAATCTTCTCTGCTTGATTAGTGGCAAAGTAAAAATATACAAAGAAGGTGTGGGCGGACGTTTTCAGATTATGCGTGTAGTGGGCGAGACAGAATACTTTGCATACCGAGCATACATGGCGGGTGAACCGTTCATAACAGCAGCTGCAGCCTTTGAACCATGTGTGGTATTAAAGGTTCCTTTGGGTATTGTCATCAAGATGATTCAAGAGAACGCTGCGTTAGGATGGTTCTTCATACAAAGGTTAGCGCAAGACCTGGGGCTAAGTGACGAGCGTACAGTCAATCTCACTCAAAAACACATACGAGGACGTTTAGCCGAGAGTCTCCTGTTCCTAAGGGATAGTTACGGTATGGAAGAAGATGGCTGCACATTATCCATATATTTATCGCGCGAGGACTTGGCTAATCTTTCCAACATGACCACGGCCAATGCTATTCGCACACTTTCTGCTTTTACCGCAGAAAGGTTGGTGGCTACGGACGGTCGCAAGATTAAGATATTGGACACACAAGGATTGGAGCGAATATCTAAGATTGGATAATCCAACATGAGTATGTATCCTGTAGACATCATTACTATACTTGGCCCTACCGCATCAGGCAAGACTCCTTTTGCTGCGCGATTGGCTCATTCTCTTGGTGATGCCGAAATTATATCCGCAGACTCACGCATGGTCTATCGTGGAATGACTATAGGCAGCGGAAAGGACTTGGCCGACTATGTGGTGGATGGTAATAATGTGCCGTACCACCTGATTGATATATGTGAACCTGGATACAGATTCAATGTATATGAATTTCAGTGTGCGTTTCAGAATGCCTATATGGATATTACGGCACGTGAAAAATTGCCTATTATGTGTGGTGGTACCGGATTGTACATTGAAAGTGTGCTGAAATCATATGAACTTGGACAAGTGAGATTTCCAGAACGCAAGAGCCTTACCATAGGTCTGAAGATAGAACGTGAGTTGAGACGAGAGAAAATAACACGTCGTCTTAAAGCACGTTTGGAGGAAGGCATGATAGACGAAGTACGAACACTATTACAAAAAGTTCCTGCCGAGAGACTTATTCGTTATGGGCTTGAATACAAGTTTGTAACACTGTATTGTATTGGAGAACTCACATATGATGAGATGTTTAGACTGTTGGAAATCGCCATCCATCAGTTTGCCAAACGCCAAATGACATGGTTCCGTGGTATGGAGGAACGACGAGGCCTGCCGATACATTGGATAGATGCCACCCTACCCCATGAGGAAAAGGTTGCCATAGCCTTGAAACTATTGGCAAACATGCAGTAACTCACGTTTGCTATATTTGTTCCCTACTTACACATGGCGGCACTATTAAGGTGTCATTTATTCGGCGTCTATATCCGGCTCCACATGTATGTTGAGTTGTGTCTCGTTGCCGTATCGAGCACAGAGTACACGTTCCACATTTGTGGCTATGTCGTGAGCTTTAACCACCGATATCAGCGGATTTACCACTATATGGGCATCTATAATAAATGACATGCCATTACAACGAGTCTTTAATTCGTGGATATTCTGTACTCCATCCACATTGGATGCCAACGTTATAATTTCCTTTTCAACGTCATCCGGTAAAGAGGCTTCCAAGAGTTCTGACAAACTCGGCTGAGCCATCTTGATGGCTGCTATTACTATAACAACACTTATGACACATGAAACCAGAGGATCCAAAATAGTCCATTTGTCTCCTAATAACATTGCTCCGCCGATACCCAAAAACGCTCCTGCAGACGATAGTGCATCAGAACGATGATGCCATGCATTGGCTACGACCACCACACTGCCAGAGTGTTTACCTACGCGTGATGTGATCTGAAAAAGCCATTCTTTTGAAAGCACAGATAAAATTGCAGCCACCAATGCCGGATATGTTGGAACAGGCATTTGTTTTCCTTCGATAATGTCCCATATACTATCAATGCCGCCAATCATTAGGTTCAAGCTAATGGCTATTAGCGCTATACCCATCATCAATGTTGCCAAAGCCTCGAACTTGCCATGTCCGAACTGATGTTTGTGGTCGCTGCCCTTAGATGCTATACGCGTTACTACCAGCACTACAACATCGCTTAACAAATCCGATAGTGAATGTATGCCATCTGCCACCATTGCAGCACTGTTTCCAACTACTCCGGCTATGATTTTACATATCGTTAGCAGAACGTTCACGATCGCACCTACTACGGTAACGCGAAAAATGTCCTTTTCTCTCTGCATAAATACGATATTAGCAAATGGATGCCCAAAGGAGTTCCTTCGGGCATCCATCATGTAAACTCTAATTAGGAACGGTATTAGCCGTTAACCTTCTTCATGTGAGCAATGAGTTCGAGAACCTTGTTAGAGTAGCCGATCTCGTTGTCATACCAGCTGACAACCTTAACAAAGGTGTCGGTCAGAGCGATACCAGCCTTGGCGTCGAAGATAGAGGTGCGGGTATCACCCAAGAAGTCGCTTGATACAACAGCATCCTCAGTGTAGCCGAGTACTCCTTTCAACTCGCCCTCAGAAGCAGCCTTCATGGCAGCGCAAATCTCCTCGTACTTAGCAGGCTTAGCCAAGTTAACAGTCAGGTCAACTACAGATACGTCCAAAGTGGGAACACGCATAGACATACCGGTCAACTTACCATTCAACTCGGGAATAACCTTACCTACAGCCTTAGCAGCACCGGTAGATGAGGGGATGATGTTGCCGCTGGCAGCACGACCACCACGCCAGTCCTTCATAGATGGACCGTCTACGGTCTTCTGTGTAGCTGTGGTGGAGTGTACGGTGGTCATCAAACCATCGGTGATACCCCAGTTGTCATTCAACACCTTGGCGATGGGAGCCAAGCAGTTGGTGGTGCAAGAAGCGTTAGAAACGAACTGAGTGCCCTTAACGTACTTGTCAAAGTTTACACCGCATACGAACATGGGAGTAGCGTCCTTTGAGGGAGCAGACATAACAACATATTTGGCACCTGCCTCGATGTGAGCCTGAGCCTTCTCCTGAGTAAGGAACAAGCCGGTAGACTCAACTACATACTCAGCACCAATCTCACCCCACTTCAGGTCAGCAGGGTTGCGCTCTGCAGTTACACGGATAGACTTGCCGTTAACAATCAGCTTGCTGTTCTCTACATCAGCCTCGATAGTACCATTGAAAGCACCGTGCATGGTGTCATACTTGAGCATGTATGCCAAGTAGTCTACAGGGCACAGGTCATTGATGCCTACAATCTCGATGTCGCTACGATTCTGAGCGGCACGGAATACGAAACGGCCGATACGGCCGAAACCATTAATACCAACTTTTGTTGCCATTTTCTTACTTTAATTTAATAAGGTTAATATAAGAAACTATTGTTTACTCTCTTTACTTCTATATCTGTCTTTTGTGGTTACACGCACCCTATGCAACCTAACCGCAGTTGCAATAATCTGCGCTTCTACATGCCATCATCAACAACAGCACAATAAGCCACATCGTTGCAATAATCGTACTCTTACGCACTTTTGTCTCCTTTCTTTGCGCAAATTTACAATTTTCTTTTTAATTTCGCATCGCAAAGCCACGAGAATTTGACTAAATACATATAATTAACTATCTAACTTATCAAAAGCAAATGGCAAAGAGCACATTTTTTCAAGATTTCAAGGCCTTCGCTATGAAGGGTAATGTTGTGGACATGGCCGTTGGTGTTATCATTGGCGGTGCGTTCGGCAAAATTGTATCCAGTATCGTGAACGACATCATCATGCCTCCCATCGGCTGGCTCATAGGTGGAGTAGACTTCAAGGAACTGAAATACGAGATGCCCGTCAATCCGTTGAGCGTACAGGAAGGCGTGGATCCTGTTCCTGTCACAATCAACTATGGCAACTTTCTGCAGACTACCTTTGACTTCCTCATCATTGCTTTCTGTATATTCATCTTGATAAAGCTTATCACAAAGTTTACCAAGAAGAAGGAAGAGCCCCAGCCTGCAGCTCCAGCCCCTGCTCCGGAACCAAGCGCAGAAGAGAAGTTACTGACCGAGATACGCGATTTGCTTAAGAACAAGTAATGCACCATCTCATCTCATTTCTTAGAGTTTGAATAAATTGCATGACAGGGAAATCTCCAGGTAAGAGGCTTCCCTGTCATCTTATGAATACAAGCATGATGGATGCTTAGTAGACGCTATACTGCTCTCCCTCTATGGTCAGATGCCCCAAGCAACCTTCTGCCTTGCCCGGTTGGCCTCCACCGATATGTATAGAGACCTCTCCGGCTTTTTCTATCAGGTTGCCCTGCTCGTCCACCAATGCCAGATCCTCGGGAGCAAGTGTAAAGGTTACGTTCTTACTTTCTCCCTTTTCCAGGTGAATGCGCTTAAATCCCTTTAGTGAACACAGAGGCACACGAGTATTGCCGTTTTGTGGATGTACCACGTATAGTTGAACCACCTCGTCGCCATCGCGCTTGCCGGTGTTTTCCACTGTGGCAGTAACCCGAAGGCTCTCGCCGGTCCTCACAGTTGGACGGCAACTCATGGACTTATATGCAAAGGTTGTGTAGCTAAGGCCGTAACCGAAAGGGTAACGCACTTTGCCCTTGAAGTAACGGTATGTGCGGTTGGCCATGGAATAATCCTCAAAGTCAGGCAAATCTTTGTCGCTCATGTAAGTGGTCAGCGGCATGCGTCCGGCTGGGTTATAGTCTCCAAAGAGCACGTCCACGATGGCGTCACCACCAGCCTGGCCTCCATACCACGCCTGCAGGATGGCATCGACATTGCCACTTTCCCACTCGAAATTCATTACAGAGCCCGACATGTTCACGAGAATCAAAGGCTTGCCGGTCTTCTTCAGAGCCTTCATCAATTCGGTTTGAACCCGTGGCAACTGTATTGTGGTGCGGTCACCTCCGTAAAACCCCGTATAGCCTCCTGCTCCGGCATCTCCTGCCTCGCCTTCATAATCGGCACTGATGCCACCAACAAAGACAATCACGTCAGCCCTTTTGGCCTTTGCCGCTATCTGTGCAAAAGTCGGGCCGCCCTCCAGTTCCTTGGCAATACCAACACCCTGGATGGTGTCTATCTGTATGGATCTGCCCACACGTTTAACCAGGCTCTTATACGGAGTGATAACCTCGCTTGGCATGCCGAAATAGTTCGCGAGTAATGTCTTTTCGTTGTCTATGTTGGGCCCCACCAAGGCAATTCGCCTGATCTTATCTGCATTAAGAGGCAAGATATTCCTGTGGTTCTCCAGCAGCACCATCGACTCCCGGGCCATCCTGTAGGCATGTGCCTTATGTGCATCACATTCCAGCACATCGCGTCCTATGCCGGAATAAGGCACTCGGTCGGCCGGGTCATACATACCCATCTTGAATTGTATGCGAAAAAGGCGTGCCAATGATACGTTGATTTCCTTCTCGGATATTTGACCGCGTTGCACTCCCTGCAACAATTTCTGATAAGAGTTGCCGCACTCCATGTCTGTACCATTCAGCACGGCGTCTACCACGGCATCTGTCCTGTTGCCGTGTGTCTTGTGGAAAGACACAAAGTCACTTACGGCCCAGCAATCCGAGGTCACATAGCCGTCAAAATCCCACTGATTACGCAGGATGTCCTGCAACAGCTTGTTATTGCCGCAGCAAGGCTGACCCTCGTACCGGTTGTATGCACACATCACACCATGCACCTTGGCCTTGGTGATCACTTCATGGAAGGCAGGCAGATACGTGTCCCATAGATCATACCACGAAGTCCGTGCATCGTAGGAATGACGGTTCGCCTCCGGACCGCTATGCACGGCAAAGTGCTTGGCACATGCCACAGCTTTCAAATAATATGGGTCGTCGCCTTCCAGGCCACGTACTATGGCGGAACCCATCTTGCCCGTCAGGTATGGGTCTTCGCCATAGGTTTCCTGTCCACGTCCCCAGCGTGGATCGCGGAAGATATTGATATTGGGAGTCCAATAGGTCAGACCACGGTATATCTCTCCAGTCTTGCCCGTCCTCAGGTCTTCGTTGAAGATAGCACGTCCCTCAGAGGCTGTGATGTCTCCCATCTTTTGCAGAGCCTCTGTATCGAAAGTGGCAGCCATGCCTATGGCCTGAGGAAATACGGTTACCTTCTCCTTGGTACGCGCAACCCCATGTAAGGCTTCGTTCCACCAATTATAAGCCGGAATGCCCAAACGTGGCACGGCAGGTGCCGTGTACTTCATCATTTCCACCTTCTCTTCCAGTGTCAGGCGCGAGATGATGTCTTTAACCCGCACCTCCAGAGCGAGGTCGGGATTGCGAAATGGATAGTCGTATGTCTGCGCCATCAGGCCATTGACCGATATGGCGGCCAGCATCAGCATGCTTTTTAATCTTTGTACTGTCATTATATTATGTTGTACCTTATTATATATATCCATAGTCTTACGCCCATTTGCCACAATAGAGGTTACACCCTTAGTATCCGTCCGCACGATGCAGGTTGAATGTTTCCACGGACCTACCTTGCTCCATACGATGCAGCACCCAGCTGTCGACATCGGCTCCGTTTTCCAGATGCCAGTCATAGGCCGGATTCATCAGAAGTTTGCGCAGTTGACGCGGGAAAGCATTTGCCCTGCGTGCGGCCTCCCATGTGCGGATGGCCTTGAATATCTCGTACTTCTGCGGGCAACTTTCCACGTCATCCTGATTGATGTGCAAGAAATATGTCGCGCCATAGCCAACGGAGATGGCCTCTATGTGCTCGTATTGCTCCACAGTGGAACTGCTGCCGATGGGGAAATTGCTACCGAACGAAACGGGGAAAAAGTTCGAATATGTCACGTCGCGCATGTCCTTGCCTTGACTGGTGCTACTGCCCCACTCGCGTGTATTCAGGTCATACATGTTGGTGCCTCCGCCTACGTTCCATATACTTTGATAATGCCACGAGCCCTCTGAAAGAGTCGCGCCGGTAAAGCGGAGATATGGCACACCCAGTTCATCAGCATGTTCAAACACACGTCGGAAGAAACGTTTTGCCGAATAGTAGCCATGACCATTGTTGAACAGGAACTCCTGACCGTCAAGGTCAAAAAGAGTGATCCCGCACTTCCTGGATACCTCGGCATAGTACTCGGCGATCTTGTCCTGCAAGGCCAGATTGGGGATAATGCCATCGTAGCCATAGTTGACCGTCACCTGTAGTTTTTCCAACACGTCTCCCTTTCTGTGGGGCTGTTTTTGGGTGCCCCAATAGCCGCGGGTCACGTTCTGCAGGGTGTACGGTTCTGTCTTGCTCACTCCCATATAGTGGATCAACTCCTTGCCTATCTTTATCATGTTCAGATTGGCGCAATGTCCTTCCCAACTGGCTATTTCGTCAAGGTACGTTGGGTCATCCACCACAATGGCCGTGTCAGTGTCCGAAACATCTGCTGCCAACACACGCCTCTGCTGACTGCACAGGCTGTCGCTCGGCACAGGGCTGGCATCCATGGTTCCGGGAGCCAAGGAGTTTGTTATGGACGTACGTCCCAACATGATACCCGACTTGGCCGCCAAGTCGGCATACTCGCGATGTGACAAATTGCCCGATGTCAAGCGGAAAGGCTTGCCACTATGACTCGGACCGTCCAGATAGGCATCATTGGCTCTGTCAGGACGCAGGAAGCCCTGGTCATAGGCATGGATGGAGGGAAGCCCCATTTGCCTGGTATATGAGATGATGCTGTCATACTTGTTCCCGCTGGTTATCACATCCGCCGCGTATGCCGCAGGATCCTTCACCCATTTGCCTCCTATGGTGGGATGAGGCAGGCCTTCGTTTATGACCACGTTCTGTATCACATCCATCAGCGCCGTACTGTCTGGGCTGCCCCACAGAGCTACGGACGACCCGATAAAGTCCACACCGGGAATGGGCTCCACATCTATGTGATTAGGGATATTGGAGGGCATGTGCGGAATCAGGGAGTAGAGAACCTGACGTGGGCGGGTGCGATCGCGTGACTGATAATTCAAGTATATGCGCCCCAGAGAATCCACCTGTGCCGCATTGCCGTACATGATGCGGTAGTACGGCTCCTTGTTGGCATAGAAAGCCACATCGCTGATGCCGTCTCCACCAAGCGAGAAATGCAGCCCCTCGTGAAGACTGTCGGGCAAGGGGAAGCGCTTGTTGTCCGGCGTGTGTATGATGTACTCAAACGGTGCGGCATCGCCCTCGATGTCGGCCGTACCGCCCAAAGTGTTGTCGTCCAGGGCCAGCACACCTATGCAGTAGTTCACCACATCGCTGGTATCGCGCGCCACGCCGATGATTTCGCCCAACAGGTTCGTAATGTTGGTATAGTAGCTGCCCCACTGTATGGCATCCACCCCGTTACGTGGTTCAAGGCTGTTGAGAGTCAGCTTGAAGTACTTTTCCTTGGGCTGCATGGCCACCTCCGCCACCGAGCCGTTCGGATAGTGCAGCGTAAAGCAGCACGATGTCTTGTCATACGACGCGCTTCGCGGCATGTAGTACACATTCTTCTCCGAGTCATACAGCGACATCAGCGGAGAGGGCTTGTCCGTAGGGCTGAATTCGTACTGGGGGAACGTGGTGGTATTCCTCATGCTGGTAATGTAGCCACGGTTGTTTACCGCGATACGGAAGTAGTCGGTATCAAAACTCCACTCCTTTCCTGAGGAGCAAGCCACAAGGCAAATGGCGGTGGCACAGGCCGGGATAAGATTAAAGTGCTTCATCATATGATACGATATTATTTTCTGATATTCAACCTATAGTTCACCGTACGTCCTGCTTTCACCGTCACCTTGTCCTTCCATTGCAGAAAAGCGTTGTCACCTAAAGGTAGCGATGCCTCCCGGGCGCCCTCGGCACAGATGGTGACCTCGGCATCGTAGGCAGTGGGATTGCAGATGCGCAGGGTCTGGTACCTGTCGTTGCACCTGACTATCGACGCTTCCACATGATCAAAGACGTAGAGCGATGCCTTGTCGGTACGCACATAAATGCCGGGGATTTCCAGGGCCATCATGGCACCGTTGGTCTCGTTCCATCCCGTTTGTCCGCCATCACCACGTGAGCCTCGGCTGTCTGCATCACAATAGGTCAGGCGCTCGGTAATCTTACCGTTGGGCTGTATGCCCTCGGCATGTGCATGGATGACATCGCGCAACAAATCGGCATACAGACTGTCGCCGGTGGCTCTGTACAACTTAAACAGAGCATCGCCGGACTGGGTACAGAATCCGGGTGCTCCATGCTTGTTTTGGGTCAGTCGATATTTAGTGG
>DBLZ01000017.1 GCA_002297545.1 Prevotellaceae bacterium UBA711
GACCTTGCAGTAGCCCAATTGGATGCCACCTTGTCGCGGAATACAGATCTCAATGCAACGACGACCATGCTGTCAGGGTGTCCGTCAGGCATGTCCGACCAATCATATTCGACTGTCAACTGGCCTTTGTGCGGATGCTCGTCCATGCACAAGTCCAAATTGGCCGACGTACAAGCCTGCAGGCAGAATAAGACCACAGACCACAGCATTGACGCAACTATATGTCCTATGTTATTTCTTGTCATAGCTTATCTTTATCAATTATAAACATCCGTCTTATGCGATACTGTCCCATTTACGCCAAAGCACACACGCAATGGCATCCGTATCACTCTTCTCTCCTTCAGTATTGGACTCGTCACTGTCCTTTCCTTCGTCCTCTTCCTCGGGAGCATCCGTATCGCCTTCCTCAGTATTCTCCGGGACATCCGTTTGAGGAACGATGACCGGAATAGAATCCTCTGTCTCAGTCGGAATGGTGTCCACGGGCAAAGAAGGAGCAAAAACCTCGGGCAAGGCCACAATAGTATCAACTGGTGACACCTGAACAGAATCGACTTGCAAAAGAGAATCCTTCTGTATCGTGTCCTTGCTCACCTTATGCTTTCTTGCCATACGGACAGAGTCCTTACGTAACGTTTTCAGACTGTCCTCCAATTCTCTGGCTGCAATCCTGGCCTGTCGGGCCGAATCCCTGCTTGCAGTTTCCAAACTGTCTGCCAATTCCTTGGCTGCTATCTTTGCCTGTTTTGCAGACTCCTTGGCATCCTTCTTGGCCTGCTCGGCCTTGGCTTTGGCCTCGCGCTCGGCTGCCTCCTTCTTATCCTTCAAATACTTATCACGTTCAGTCTGAGACTTCAAGCCCTTGAATATCTTAAGGTAAAGCATCATATCTTTACCTTCGAAGACTGTATCCGGATCTATTCTCATAGCGGCCTCCAGACGACGCTTGTTGAAAGCGTCATAAACAGAAGTACTATCAGCCATAAAGTTAACTCTCTCGCCAAGCAAGGTAAGAATTTCTTCCCGTCGACCCTGTATCTGGTAGTTTTTGGCTTCAGCATCATTTATTCGTTGCTTATAGCGCTCCACGGACTTTTCCTGATAGTCATCTATCAATGACCTATCCACCTTGCTCTTGATGCCTCTGAAACGCCATACCAGACTTACATGGATATCCTGTACTATAGGATAAGGCACCACCTTCCATGAGGGATGGCTGCGTGCCGGATCATAGACATAATGTTGCGTCTGGGCCTCGTAGGTATACGCATCATACTTCACGGCCTTCCAACCCACGGCCAAGCCAAGGTCAAGGTCAAGGCTGCCCTCGCGAGGGAACTTCTGAGGCAGAAGCGGCAAAGTATAACCTCCTACTACACCTGCTCCTATACCCTGTCCCTGCTTACCCTTGCCCGTAAGCGAGATGCTCCAATTGTCCACTCCGGCCCACAGACCCAAGTAATATGCACGCCAATTTCGTGCATTCTCCAAGGTACGGCCGGAAGTTACATTGCGGCGGAACTTGTGATAAGTATTATAATACCACTTACGGAAGCGGCTTTCCCTTATACCAAGAGAGTCCTCGGCAAAGTCCAGAGAATCCTTCTGCGCCTGAGTCATCTTATCCGTAACACGTAGGGATTCCATCCTCACACCTTTGGCCTTGGCTACCCTACCGAGGGTATCCACGTAATAGGAACGGCCGGCGAACGTATCGACATTGAAATACGGAGAGGACTTATCTGTATATAGCTTCTCGAAGTCGTCATAGTAGTTGTTAGCCTTGCCATACTTACCTGTACGCCAATACTTTCTACCTTCCACACGTATGGCATTCACATTGTACACCAACTTGCCGTGCTTGCTGCTACCGTTGAACTTGCCGAAGAGCGAGATACTATAGTTGTTGCGCGGTGTACCTTTCAAGTCAAACTCTATGCCAATGTTGGGGACCAAAGTCGCCCAATCCACAGCGTTGGTATGGAAACTGAACCTCTTTATGAATTTGTCCCGTCTATGCTTCTCCATAAAGGCCATAGTAGCGGTATCCTTCTGCTGGACATACTTAAAGAACACAGCCTTTGCCTCAGCAGGTATTGTGTCCAGACTATTCTTAGCAGTGCCCTCAGTCTGAGCCTCCTGTGCAGAAGCCACACCGACAGGCATCAGCAATGCAACAAGGAGCAAGGACAGAAACGCGGAAGGTCTTCTGCCACAACTCCAATGCTTGATTATCGTAATTATACTTGCCATTTGATATACTTATATCATACATTTACTTCTGCAGCCAGAATTCCTCTTCTTTCTTCTTTCTTCTTATATACTCTTCGTATTCTGCCTGCTGCTTAGCTCTCTGCTTAGCATTGCGATTAATCTCCATAAGTTGAGCGCGTGTGGCATTGATGTTGTTAATCAAACTCCTTGCGTTCTCATTATAGTCCTTAGGAGATGCCGCCATGGCCATGTTCACGTATGAGATAGCCTCATCACACTCGTTGATGCTGCGTGTTATAGGACACATACGGTAATAAGCCCATCCTAATTGATAAGCCGCATGAGCCGGGTACTTCCTTATGGCTATGGCCGTGCTGGTTGCGAGCGCGTCTTGGTATTTAAGAACCAACTTCAGATTAGCAATAGCCAGCAAGATGTTATTTGTCCACTCTACAGTTTCCGGAGAGTTCCTATCATAGGTCTCGCCATTCTCGTCCTTGGGGCGAGGAATATTAGTTTCGTAACCTATCAGATATGCGATGATACCTCGCTGTACATCGTTCGTGGCCATATCATATGCCTCCAGGAAATACTTAATCATTTCGTTCCTCATCTTGTATTCCTTGCTGGCAAATGCACATCCGATACAGTTGAGGTATGTAGGCCTAATGAGATAAGAAGCCTCGCAATAGGAGAAATAAGTCTCTGTCTGCGAACAGCCATTCTCGTTCATTATCTCTATGGCCTTGTTTAGATAGGCGGAGTCACGTCTGTTCTCGTTCAGTTTAGCATCATAATATGCAGAGAGACGTTCCGGAGTTGCAGCACCACTGGCGGCGAACGATGCCTTGATACCATCATCATCCTGTCCAGCCTCCTTTTTGGCGTTAGTCCAGTAGTTGTATCCTCTATACATAGCATACTGAGGATCACTCTCATTGTCCTTTATGGTATCCGGAATATCATAATACGGTATCAACAGTTTATCGCATACCTGTACTATCTCCAGATAATCAGCGAGGAACTGCTCGTAATACTTCTCTTCATCAACCTTATACAAGTCTTCACAGACCTTGTAATACTCACCCACATAAAAGCCTTCAAGCTCTGTGTTATTCTGTTGATTAGAAGAATCCTTCGCAGCAAGGAACTCCTTGAATGCCTCACGATACAATTTATAAGCCTTTTCCTTGTCATACAAATGGGCAGGATAGTACTTAGGATCATGAGCAAACTTATAGTTATAGTGAGCACGCTTGATTTTGGCCAAAGGCATAGTAAGCGGATTACCCTTGGTTTGAGGGTTCCAATCTCTTACCACATTGATGCTATCCAAATGGTCCACGAACATTTGTCCGCATGCAACAACATCCTCAACCAACATCACCTTGAAAGCAGGATCGGCAATACTATCCAACATACGCTGGTACAAGCTCGTAGGATTCTCATAGTAATAGCCACTATAAGGATAATAGTTAAGATATGGCGCCAAGTCTGCCAGTCTCCTGAATTTGATATAGAATTCCTCCGTAATGGGCATGGACTCATTCCCCTGTTTTATCGGAGAGTCCTTATCTTGAAACACCAACTTATACAACTCTATAGCCTTCTGAGGGTCTTTTGCGCCATAACGAGTAGAATCGGTAGGCAAAAGCTGTGCATGACACAACATACCCATCAGCAAAGCCATCAGCAATATGTGAATCCTTTTCATCATGTGTGTATGTACTAATATGTCTGATTATACAAATTTACTCCACTTTACTCCACGGTTATCGGCTCCGCACGGCACGGATGACACAGCCGTTTCCTCGATTGAAGAACCCGACCCTAGGAAAATTCTTTCCGGAATACATAAAACATTTCGCAGTCCACACCCTTTCTCGAACCAAGCTGTCCGTCTTGGCCACCGACAACGAATCCGGCTCAATCAATGTTGAAGTCCAATAGTAACATTGCGTTCCGGGAAAGAACCTGCGTGTACCAAAATCCTTGTATCCGGCCATTGGCAGGAAGAGGCTATCACGCTTTACGGTGGAATTCTTCCGCATTTGCTCAGAAACTTCCATAGGACGGCGTCTCGTCACCCAAAAGCCGCGAGTACCATTCAACACGCCATGAGTTATGACGCATTTGGCAGTATCCAGCAATTCGTTCATCTCATCATCTGTCGGCATTCTCCAGCCCTTACCCATTCGCTTTGTAGCGGCATCATCTACAGGCTGCAACCTCAATATATCATCCACGACAGACGGTGTCGAAACCGGCGCATAGTTGTACTTATGGAAAATGAGGTTTTCAAGATGTTTATAAGTCGAACGCGCGCCATTGCTGCCATAGTATCTTTTGGGAGACACTTCGCCCCACGCAAAATAATCGCCGTAGTCATCCGGACTCTCGGCGCCGACATTCATATTGGCCCATATGACACTCAGGCCAAGATCCACGGCTTCCACACGCTGGGCACAGAGTACACCTGACACCATGCACAACAAGGCTACTGACAACGCCCTTGACACCTTATATATATATATAGCAACCATACTACTCACCGTTATTTACTGTTTCAATAGCTTTTGACTTTGCCCTCATTTGTGCCACCAGCAAGTCGTATTCCTTCGCTACCTTTGCGATAGGTACACCTGCCTGCAAACGCGTCCAAAAATACATTAGCATCTGACGGTATGCACTATTGAAATAACCATCGTTCTCCAAGTACTTCACATTACTCTTGTCCAGACGAAAGGCATTCAGCATCGGGGCTGCCCATGTCACCATGTTAATTTCACGTGGAGACTTGCCTTTCAACTCCTCCTCATCAATGCTATATATAGCACCGCTTGAATACCCCTCAACATTCGGTGCCTTCTGACGACTATTCAACAAGTTAAAATGGCATACTGCCTTCAGGTATTCAACTCTGGCATCATCCTTAGGGACATCCGATCCGTAAAGAACTGTCAATGCCTCTCTGAACTCACCCATAGCCGCATGCAAGACAGCCTTGTTCATAGGAGATGTCCCCATAACGTATTTCCGAACCTCTTCTCCTTCCGGTCCGGCCTTCTTGTAATAGCCACCCAAACACTTAACAAACATCACCAGGCCATGCAATTGAGGGAACCTCTTGGAATCGTCCAAATGGTACTTAGCCACTATTTCTGCTGCCTTCAAGAACTCCTCAGACTGGCAATACATTAAAAC
Source organism: Prevotellaceae bacterium UBA711 (assembly GCA_002297545.1). Taxonomy (GTDB): domain Bacteria; phylum Bacteroidota; class Bacteroidia; order Bacteroidales; family Bacteroidaceae; genus Physcousia. The sequence goes on from DBLZ01000017.1 coordinate 5,422, forward strand.
CTGATTACTTACGAAAGGCAACGAATTCACTATCGGTCTATTGCCGGCCTTGCCATCATCCAAATATGGTTTTGTGATGTTCACATCCGACATACCTTTTTTCAATGTTGCCGCAGCATAGTAATATCCGGCCAATGGATAAGGAACGGGGACATCCCTTGTTATCTTCAGAACCAAAGAGTCCTTCACCTCCGGATTACGAAACATTTTGTCTACCACACGCTCTTTGGGAAATCTCTCATAAGCCCGTTTGGCAACATCGTACAGTTCATTCCATCTTTCCTTATCTGCCAAATAGCACAATATCGTATAATACTGATAATCTATCATACCATTGCCATTACGGAATTCCGAATCCGTCTCATACTTGGCAATAATTTCATCCTTGGTGAGAACTTTCGTCACAATGATAGTAGCCTGCACATCAACCGTGCGCACATGCTCCAAGATATTACTCTTCAAATAAGCATACAATCCGCCGCCTGCAGATGATATGGCACCAGACTGAGCATCTAGGTCTTTTTTATCCTTGATTATTTCCTTTATCTGATCCGCATATCTATGAGCCACAGAATCGTCCATGTCTTTCATCATATTCGCGATACTATCCCACGTAACGATATTATCGTATTCATCAAACAGCATCTCTATCTCAACATCACGGGGGCATCTTGCTGCCAGCAACTCCTTGATTGCCTTTGCACGGTTATGTGACAACGGTTTGTTCGTTTTTACAGAACCTTCCGGAGACGAATATGCTCTGATTTTGATACCGGAAATAAAGGCTTCGCCACCTCCATTACTATATCCGGAAATCCAATTCAACATACTATCGCGCTGCGCCACAGTAACACTATCCGTTAACTTCAACTGAGAGCTACCAACAACAAAGTCCAAATTAAATTTGGCATTTGCATTCACAGACTCCATTTTGCCTTTTTTTACATACAAGCTTCTATCTATGGGAACCAATTCACGCACGCTGGACCAATCCAGGAAGCGCAACGGCTCCGTTTCCTTGCCATCATTTATAAGAGACGAATCACGATGATACACCCCGTTATAGTCCTCGAACCAGCGATATGCAGAGACATGATACTTTGTTCCTTTCGGTACGTATACATTTTCCAGGCGATACAGGAATCGCTCACCATTATGGTCTTGCATCTTCATGGAGTGATCAAAACGATATGCTTCCAGCTTATCACGAGAAGGAACAAAACTCATTCTGCGCTCCATACTTTGAGTATACTTTTCACCTTGAACAACCGCAGGCAGCAAATGAGTTACAGAATCGCTCTCTTCAAATACCAAATGCGGGAAAAAGGCAAATCGCGCATCACTGCGTGCTTGCTCTCCATCTATATCTACCTCATGTATGACATTGATATGATTGATATCCACACGGTCAAGTACCGTGGTAGCCATTTCCATAGGCAGTACGGCTGCTTTTTCAAGATCTTTAAGTTGTGTTGTACCTCTCAACGCACCCGTTTCATCCAGACCTCTTTTTTCCTTGGAATCGCTCGTTATAATCATTTCCGCCTGTAACACCAAGTCTATGTCGTTGTCCATCACACTTGCGATGTAATCCTTCACCCTGTATATTTGCAACTTTGTATAGTCAGCAGCGTCGCTGGAGGCGTCGTAACCATCCAAAACAATAGCACCATTAGGCATACAACGGATTATACACAAACCACTCTCATCAGTCTTCCCTTCTTCTACAAGACCGATCTTGCTTTTATCTATACTAACATCATCGAAGCCGTATTCACTATTGCCGGCTATCGCACTGACAGCCCTTGCCTGCTCCTCATTGACAAAAGAGTACACAATAACTCCACGCAAAGGTTCTCCATTGGAGTTCTTTACAGTTACATTATACTGTCTTCCGACTTGCGCATACATTTCTATAAGTCCACACAGCACAGACAGCGTCAAAAACAATAACCGCTTCATTCCTTTTTACCTCATTATAATACCCTCATTTGCAGGCAATACCAAACCTCATGCACACACAGCCTTACGAGCCGGGACATACAAACTCTTCGAGGGGATAAAGTTTTGCGAGTGCAAAGGTACGTAAAAGAATTCTAAATAACGAATAACTCCTAAAAAAATGTGACAAGAATACTTCTCAACGTATGCAATTTGCAATTACCCTACGAAATGAGTGTAGCATGTTGGCAGGCAGCCCTGACACAGGATGCTACTCGCGGGGCAGCAGACGGCCCCGTATAGTCGGGTGAGATGTGGATTTACAATCGTTTATCTGCACATTTGATACATAACAAGGGCGGATACGGTGTTATTTCGTTATTTTATGTTACCTTTGCAGGGACATAATAACGTAACAATAACACTTATCAACATGAAAAGACTGATGTTGCTTGCCATCCCGGCCATGCTGCTGGCAAGTTGTAATTCCCATGAGTACAAGATCACCGGCAAAGCCGGCGAGGACATGGAGGGCAAGCTGGTACGCCTGAAGAACGACACGATTACCGTGGACTCCTGCACCATTACCAACGGAGCATTCACCTTCAAAGGATCTGTGAACGACCAGACCATGTATATGCTTGCCGTGGAACAGGGCGCGGAGTTCCCTGTGTTTATTGAAAACGGAGCCAAAATAAACGTCGACCTGAACGAATCTCCTGCCTCCATCAAGGACAACGGAGGAATGAATGACAGCTATGCCGACGTGATAAATGCCGTGAACGAGGCAGGCGAGGCCCTGAACGAAAGGGTAGAGAAACTGATAAAAGCCGGTGTGCCCTACACGGGCATTCAGGATTCCCTGGCATCAGAACTCGACGCTCTCAAAAACATCTATCGTGATGGCATCAGTGCCAACAAGGGAAACTATGTGGGTGCATTCCTGCTGAACATGGTGGCCCGCGAGTTCTATCAAGAGCTGGGCTCACTGGATTCTGTCATGGCCGAGGTAAAATACGCCGTGGAGATGAAGCAGTTGCAGGCTCTACGCAAAACCTACGAGTCTGCCGAGAGCACAAAGGAGGGCAGGATGTTTGTGGACTTCACCGGCCAGTCTGTTGACGGCACCTCCTCCAAGCTGTCCGACTACGTAGGCAAGGGCAAGTTCGTTTTGGTGGATTTTTGGGCTTCATGGTGCGGTCCCTGCAAGCGCGAAATTCCCAACCTGCTGGATCTGTACTCACGTTTCAATGGCGAGAATTTCACCGTCCTGGGCGTAAACGTATGGGATGCAGAGAGCAGATTCAAGGCGGCTCTGGAGAGCGAGGGCATCACCTATCCCCAGATCTTCGTTCCCCGCGACAACGAGGACGATGCCACCGAACTGTATGGCATCCAGGGCATTCCGCAGATCATCCTCTTTGGCCCCGACGGCACCATCGTGAAGCGCGATCTGCGTGGCGAGGAGATGAAGGAGTTTGTGGCCGGGCAGTTGCAGAAGTAAGATACAAGCCGCCACAGAAATAGAAATGGCACAGGCAGTGGTTGCACCCGTGGGGTGCGGCCACTGCCTTGCTTTTATCCCTAAATAAAAGTGGCAGCCGATATTTCCGGTTGGTAAGGCCAGGCAACACCCTCTTGGACGGCTTGCACCAACTTTCCATGAAAACCCGACGCCCCATCAGACAAACGGAACAGGCTGGCGTCTTGTTGCCCCTCCGGGGCGCCCAATGGCGGCTAATTTCCCGGAGGCATCACAAACAGGAAATATCCGCTGCCCCCCTGGTTTGCCGCTTAGCTTCCATGCACGCTCTGCGGAGCGTGACTTGCGACCATGTGGTGCGCCCAACGAATAAACCGGTTTGTGAGAATGCACAAACCGGTTTATCTATCCATATAAACGCGTTGTTAAAGGTCGATAAACCCGAACATCGCGTCTACGTCCCGTGACCTTATGCCAACAACTCCTTTACCTTGGCCGAGATGGCCTTGCCGTCGGCACGGCCGGCAAGCTTCTTGGAGGCCAGGCCCATCACCTTGCCCATCTCCTTGGCACTGGTGGCACCCACCTCGGCTATGATGGCGCGGAGTTCCGCCTCCAGTTCCTCGGTAGTGAGAGCCTTGGGCAGGTAGGCCTCCAGGGCAACGACCTGTCCCATCTCCTCCTCGGCCAGGTCGGGGCGGTTCTGTTCGGTATAGAGCGCAGCCGTGTCGCGCCCCTGCTTCACCAACTTGGAAAGGATCTTCAAAGCCTGCTCGTCAGAGAGTTCTGCATCGGCACCGGGGGCAGTGAGTGCCTCCAGGAAATACTTCTTTGCATTGCGCAATGCCATCAGGCGGACCTTGTCCTTTGCCTTCATGGCTTGGACGATGTCCTTGCTAATCTGTTCAAACAACATAATTTACGTGTATTTGATTTAGTTAATCGATGTGTTTACACCTCAAAATTACCGCTTTTGGCTGACGCGGCCAAATGTTTCAGGCAAAATCTTCTCCCGCAGACACGTCTGCACCAGGCCGCGGCAAGCCAGATAGGCAAGGAAAGAGACCCACAGACCATGGTTGGCCCATAGGGGAATGAGGAAGAAATAACCTGCCAGAAACAGGAGCATGCCCGTTGCCATGGACAGAAGCATAAGACGGGTGGCCGTGGCACCAATGTAGATGCCGTCCCACAGGAAAGAGGCCACGCCACACACGGGCAGCAGCAAGGTCCAGTAACGATAATCGTCAGCACAGGAAAGCACTGCGACATCGTTGGAAAGGACGGCCATGAAGCCCGCACCTCCAAGGCAATAGAGCAGCATGAATGCCAACGAAAGTCCCCCACCCCACACAAACAGCCTGCGCACAACGGCATGATATGCCACGGCATTTCCAGCACCTATGCTCTTGCCCGTCAGAGCCTCTCCGGCATAGGCAAATCCGTCCATGAAGTAACTGAATATGGTGAAGAACTGCATCAGTAAAGTATTGACAGCCAGTTCCACAGTACCCTGCGATGCTCCGGCTGCAATGAACATGAAGTGCACGATTATGAGGCACATGGTTCGCAGGAAGAGTGTGCAGTTGCTGCGGTTGGAAGTGGTGGCAGGACTTAGGGCCTGGGCGAGCAATGCCTTGAACGGAGGCAAATTCCGGTGCCACGATGTCCAGAGACGTCCATAGTATTTCATCCACAACAGAAGACCTATGCCCAGGGCAGCCCATTGTGCCAGAACCGTACCCAGGGCAACGCCCTCGATGTGCATCTTCATAACATAGACACAGAACAGACTGGCACATATATTCAGCACATTCTGCACTATGGCCACCATCATGGGTATGCGCGAGTTCTGCATGCCGATGTACCACCCGTTAAGTACAAACAGACTCAGGGCCGGAACGGCGCCCCATATACATATATTATAATATGTACGCGCGAGGACTGCCACATCGGCCTCGGGTGCAATGAATCCAAGGCCGGCATCGCACACCCATGGTGACACCAGCATCAGGCCCGCGGCCAAAACCAATGCCAGCATCAGGCCACGCACCAACAACGTAAGGACAGCTCCCAGGTCGCGGCGTCCCCAGGCCTGGGCTGTCTCACCTCCCGTTCCCATCCGGAGAAAACCGAACATCCAGTAGATGACATTGAACAGCATGCCGCCAACGGCTATGGCTCCAACGTAGGCCGAAGCCGGCAGCGAAGCCCCCGCACCTTCCGTGCCCATGTGCCCCGTGACGGCAACATCCACCAGGCCCAGCAACGGCACCGTGATGTTGCTGACTATGCTGGGAAGGGCAATACCAAGGATGCGGCGGTCGAGAGAGCTTTTCGCCGTTGTCATCCGAAGAGCTTTTCGTCCAATTCCTTGCAGGACGGAAGCAGACGCCCGTCCTGCACGCAGACGGAATCCACCCTGGCCCTGAGGGAAAGCTTGCCATCACTGGCACGATAAATCTCCTGCATGAAGATATATCGCACGTTCTCCTTCTTGACATTAAGGCGGCAGATGAACTCGTCCCCGCTGCGCAACGGTATCTTGAACTCCATCTTGATGCGCGCCACCACGGCATCTATGCCACGGGCATGCATCTCGGCAAAACTGATACCATGCTCTATCAGGAATTCATGGCGCGCATGTTCCAGGTAGTGCTGGTAATTGGCATTGTTGACTATGCCCTGCAGGTCGCATTCGTAGTCACGAACCTTCATTCTGAGTTCATACATAATGTCTTCTTTCTTTATTCACGGTTGGAGGCAACCGCTTAGATGTTATACTTTGCTTTTGGACCATGGAGAAATGCACAAACCGAAATAGAACGTGGCCAGGCATCAAGCACGGCACTTTTGCCCTCTGCTTAAGCCTTTCAGAGGTTTGCGAACGCAATTTGCCCCAATTGCGCTGCGTTGCAACCGATATTAACATCGCTCCGTCACTCATACATTATTCGGTCTTCTCTATGATGAAGGCTATCACATAATATCTTCTGCCACCCTTGCACGGGCACAGCCTTCCCGTAATACTGCCATGACCTTATTGTATGCAAAGATAGTGATTATTTCGTTCGGTACATAATCTTTGATACTATTTTATAGGCCGTATGGCGGCCAAAGAAGTGCCGCCAAGCTCATATTGTACCCCCGAGAGAAGACATAATTGCATGTCCATGAGAAAAAAGTTGCAAATTCGTTTGGTTTATATCATAAACTGATTTATCTTTGCAGCGTGGTTAAAGCATGAGAGAGGCTTCGCGCGGGTCGGCTCTTTTCTTTTCCACATAAGGTTTATAAAATAAACCGACACATACAACCTATTAAAACCATTTGTTATGGAAGACAAGAAAATCAATCCTCAAGAGAGCATGGCCATCATCACAGAGATGATACAGGCGTCAAAACAGCGTGTGGCAGCGCGCGATCTGCGTGCATCTGTAATGTGGGCCGTATTAAGCATCATCACAGCAGCCCTGGTATTCTTTATCTCCTTGATACATCCTACCCCATGGATAAATCTGCTATGGTTCATAATCCCGGTGGCAGGCATCCTTGGCAACTATGGCATAACCAGGAAGTCACGTATAGAAAGTGGTGCACGGACCACCATTGATGTCATCAGCGACGGGATATGGAACATAGTCGGTTCAGTGGCCATACTGCTCACCGTCATATGCAGCATTTTCCATGTGCTGGGCTATCCCAAGGCATGGCTTGCCATGTTCTTCTTTGCCTTTATTGTCGTGGGCTTCGCCGCGGCAGTGCAAGGCGTGGTAGTCAAGGAAAAGTCCTACACCTTCGGGGGAGTGTTAGCCATCATGGTCGGCTTCACTCTGATAGCCATGGCGCTACATCAAATTCCAATGCGAATAATATGGGTGATACCTCTCTACATCCTGTGCTTCGTGCTCATGTTCATTGTGCCAGCCCTCATTATCCACAGGAAGGATAGAAAAAGATAAGAGGACGTATATACCCACCTAACACACACAGAAAACATAATGCGAGAACTCAATCCCCTGCTACATTCGGAACTGCGCCTGGCCGTAATGTCCATACTGATGAGCATGGAAGAGGCAGACTTTGTCTTCCTTCGGGAGAGAACGGAATCCACGGCCGGCAACCTGAGCGTACAGCTGGACAAACTCTCCTCTGCCGGTTACATCTCCATGGATAAAGGCTTTGAAGGCAAACGACCACGCACCATTTGCCGCATCACACCACAGGGCATAGCCGCCTTCGAGGAATATGTGGATGCGTTGAAACAATACATCATGCCACGACGCCCGTAGCATCAACCAGGATAGCCGGTGCGGTGTAAGCATGCAAAACTATACAGAAGAGGCTGTGCCAAAATGTAATTTAGGGTCGCAATGTCCCCCCCGTCGCCCGCCTTATAAGTCGTGGGTATAGGTTGCGGGCTGAAGGCCCAACAGCGGTCAGCCCGGGGGCAGCGCCCCGGGTATGATACATTCCTCTCAGCCATGCGCCCT
>DBLZ01000074.1 GCA_002297545.1 Prevotellaceae bacterium UBA711
CACTACGACATCCCCAAGAGCCTGGAAGGATACTATCAGGAGACCGGCCGTGCAGGCCGTGACGGAGGAGAAGGGCAGTGCATAGCTTTCTACTCGCCCCACGACCTGATAAAGCTGAAGAAGTTTATGGAAGGCAAGCCCGTGGCCGAGCAGGACATAGGCAATCAGCTGTTGGCCGAAACCAAGGCTTATGTGGAGAGCGGAGTATGCCGCCGCCGTCTGTTGCTGCACTACTTCGGCGAACAGTATGGAGAGGACAACTGTCACAACTGCGACAACTGTCTGCGTCCTCACAAGATGGTGGAGGGCAGCAAGGATCTCGTCAGGATATTGAAGATAATACAGGGCGTCAAGGGTAAGTTCAAGGTGGACCACATCGTCAACATCGTCATGGGTGTGGAGACCGAGGAAGTCCTGGCCTATTGCCACGAGTCGCTGCCCGAGTTCGGTGCCGGTTCGTCTCACGAGGCTTCCTACTGGCATGCCCTGGTACGTCAGGGCATGCTGTCCGGCTACATAGAAAAGGAGGTGGAGAACTATGGTCTGCTGAAGGTGACCAAGGCGGGCAAGAAGTTCCTTGCTTCGCCCGAACCGTTCCATTTCATCGAGAATACAGAGTTCGACGATTATGTGCCCGAGGCAGAAGAGGGCACCTCTGTGCTGGACGAGACCCTGTACAAGATGTTGCGCGACTTGCGCCGCCAGCGTGCACGGGCGTTGAATATACCGCCCTACGTCATCTTCCAGGACACATCGCTGGAGGTTATGGCCACCATGTATCCCATCACTTTGGCCGAGTTGAAGGAAATACCGGGAGTGGGACAGGGCAAGGCACAGCGCTATGGCCGGGAGTTCTGCGACCTGATAAAGCGCCATTGTGATGAAAATGACATAGAGCGTCATATGGAGCTGCGCGTCCGCACGGTGCCCACCAAGAGGCAGCTCAAGCTTAGCATCATCGACAAGATAGACCGTAAGTTTGCCCTGGAGGACATAGCCACGGGTTTGGGCATAAGTTTCGACGAGTTGCTCGACGAGATGGACGCCATTGTCTACAGCGGTACCAAGCTGGATATCAATTACTACCTGGACGACGTCATGGACGAGGAGTATATGCTGGACATATACGACTACTTCCGCGAAGAGTCGGAAACCGACCGCCTCTCCGTAGCCGTCAAGGCTTTGGGCCTCGATTATGAGGAAAGGGATATCCGTCTCGTTCGCATCAAGTTCATGTCCGAGATGGCCAACTGACCTCCGGTCGCGGCCATGAAATCAGCTGCTTTTCTGTATCCGTGCCATCATGCCTGCGGACAGTCTCCGTGGGGCGTGCGGAGTGGTGCGGCCGTGTTGCACGGCACAGCTTGCCGTCCCGGCCACTTGCCTTTGGCAGGGCATGACGAAATGAACCGGTTTGTGCGCCCGGGAAAACCGGAATATGCGATGAAATAAACCGGTTCTTGCGGTCGCATGTTCCGGTTTATGCGCCCTGTGCTCCATGGAGCCTGTGCTTTGCTCCCATGCCCTTTTGGGTGCAACGCCACGGCCCGCGGGTGACATGCCCGTCGCCCCTCGTTCCCCCGCCGGTGGGACGACATGGGGTGGAGTGCGGCGCCTTACGGTCACGTGCGAGGGATAATAAACACAAATTCACCGGGATTGTTTGGATTTTAGCGTGCTTCTTCGTAACTTTGCACACCAATATAACATACATAACATCAGACAATATGGCATCATTTATTGAAGACAGGATTGTGATGGACGGTCTCACTTATGACGACGTCCTATTGGTACCGGCCTATTCCGAGGTATTGCCTCGTACCGTGGAACTGGGGACCAAGTTTTCGCGTAATATCGAACTGAAGGTTCCTTTCGTAACGGCAGCCATGGATACGGTCACCGAGGCCAAGATGGCCATTGCCATAGCTCGCGAGGGCGGTATCGGTGTGATTCATAAGAACATGTCCATAGAAGATCAGGCGCGCCAGGTGGCCATCGTCAAGCGTGCCGAGAACGGCATGATCTACGATCCCGTCACCATCCAGCGCGGCAGTACCGTGGCCGATGCCCTGGACCTGATGGCAGAATACCACATAGGCGGCATACCGGTGGTGGACGACGGTAACCACCTTGTGGGCATCGTCACCAATCGTGACCTGCGTTTCGAGCGCAACCAGAACCGCATGGTGGACGAGGTTATGACCAAGGACAACCTGGTCACCACACATGCCGGCACCGACCTGCTGCAGGCCAGCGACATACTGCAGGCCAACCGCATAGAGAAACTTCCCGTGGTGGACGAGGAGAACCACCTCATAGGCCTGATCACATACAAGGACATCACCAAGGCCAAGGACAAACCCATGGCCTGTAAGGATGCCAAGGGCCGTCTGCGTGTGGCCGCCGGAGTGGGCGTCACTGCCGATACGTTCGACAGGATGCAGGCACTGGTGGATGCCGGTGTGGATGCCATTGTCATAGACACTGCGCACGGACACAGCAAGTTCGTGATAGAGAAACTGAAGGAGGCCAAGGCGCACTTCCCCAACGTGGACATCGTCGTGGGCAACGTAGCTACCGGAGAGGCTGCCAGGATGCTGGTGGATGCCGGTGCCGATGGCGTGAAGGTGGGCATAGGCCCGGGCAGCATCTGCACTACCCGTGTGGTGGCCGGTGTTGGTGTACCCCAGCTTAGCGCCGTGTATGATGTGGCTTCTGCCCTGAAAGGTACCGGTGTGCCCCTGATAGCCGATGGTGGCCTGCGCTATTCCGGCGACGTGGTCAAGGCTCTGGCTGCCGGCGGATATTGCGTGATGATAGGCTCCTTGGTGGCAGGTACCGAGGAAAGCCCCGGCGATACCATCATCTACAACGGACGTAAGTTCAAGAGCTATCGCGGCATGGGTTCGCTGGAGGCCATGGAGTGCGGTTCCAAGGACCGTTATTTCCAAGGCGATGTCTCCAGTGTGAAGAAGCTCGTTCCCGAGGGCATCGCCGGCCGTGTCCCCTACAAGGGCAGCGTGCAGGAAGTCATTTATCAGTTGATAGGCGGCCTGCGCAGCGGCATGGGCTATTGCGGCGCCGCAACCATAGACGCGTTGCATGATGCCAAGTTCGTACGCATAACCAATGCCGGTGTCCTGGAGTCTCATCCCCATGACGTGACCATCACCAGCGAGGCTCCCAACTACAGCCGTCCTCAGTAGCCCTTGGTCCGAGGCTCACGGCAACGGTACCGGCATGTCGGATATGGCGCGGGGCCTCGGTGGTCCTGCCCTTGTGGGCGGCCGGTGCATCGCGGCGTGAAAGGCCCCGCACCAAATGGCAATACACATTCCATTCCACTACATAGAACACACTACAGAAAGCGTAAAATGAAGAAGACTCTTTTGGCCTGTTGTGCCATCCTGCTCCGTGCTGCGGTCTCCATCGCACAGCAGCCTGCGGATCCCATAGTAATGACCGTGGCCGGTGAGGCGGTGACACGAAGTGAGTTTGAATACAACTTCAATAAGAATAACACAGATGCTGTTATCGACAAGAAGTCGGTGAGGGACTATGCCGATCTGTTTGCCGCATACAAGTTGAAGGTGCGTGCCGCCTTGGATGCCAAGCTGGACACCGCCTCCTCCTTCCAAAAGGAGTTTCGCCATTACCGTAACCAGCAGGTACGCCCCATGCTGGTGCCCGAGGTGGTGATAGAGCAACAGTGTCATGATTACTACGACGGCCTGGTGCAGGCACTGGGAGGTAAGGACTTGATTCGTCCTGCCCACATACTGGTGCTGGTGCCCCAGAACGCCACGGATCAGGTGCGCGAGGAGAAGCTCCATCGTGCCGACAGCCTCTATAATGCCATCATTCATGGCGCAGACTTCTCCGACCTGGCACTGAAGTACAGCGACGATGTGCAGACAGGCCGCAACGGCGGCGTCCTGCCCTGGGTGGGGCCCGGCGATACGATGGAGGAGTTCGAGAATGTGGCCTATGGCCTGAAGGCAGGGGAGATGTGTCGTCCATTCCTCAGCCCCGTAGGATACCACATAGTGAAGATGTTGGAGCGCAAGCAGTTGGAGCCCTTCGATACTTTGCATCCTCAGATACACCGTTTCCTGGAGCGCCGTGGTGTGCACGAGCGTCTGGCTACGGATGCTCTGGACGAGATCGCCAAGAAGTATGGGGAGGGGTACACGGTGGACCAGGTGCTGGATATGGAGACGGAACGTCTGTGCAAGGAGAACTCCGACCTTCGCTACTTGGTGCGTGAGTATCACGACGGTCTGTTGCTGTATGAACTTTGCTCCACCCGTATATGGGAGCCCGCCAAGGCCGATACCGCAGGCATTGAGCGCTACTTTGCGGAGAACAGGAAGAACTATGCCTGGGACAAGCCACACTACAGCGGCATGATATACTATTGTGTGAACAAGGACGACGTGAAAAAGGTGAAGAAGGCCCTGAAGAAGGTGGATGATGACAAGTGGATACAGACTGTGCGCGAGCAGTTTAATGCCGACACAGTGACCGTGCGCATGGACAAGAGGCTCTTTGTGCAGGGGGCCAATGCCAACGTGGATGTCCTGGCTTTCCGTGTGAAAGGGCAGGAGATGACCCCCATAGAGGGCTTCCCCTATTGTGGCATAGTGGGCAAGAAACTGAAGAACGGACCCGCCAAATGGACGGATGTGGGTGCCAGGGTGGTGGAGGACTACCAGAGATACCGCGAGGAGGAGTATGTCAAGACGTTGCGTCAGAAGTATCCCGTGGTGATATATGAAGACGTGCTCGCTACGGTTAACAACCATTGATAAACGCAGATGAAGAAATCGATATGTTTGGCTTTCGCCATCCTGTCCGGGTTGGCTGCCTTCGCACAGAACGATGTTGCGGACGAGGTGATATGGGTGGTTGGCGATGATGCCATACTGCGCTCCGATGTGGAGCGCATCCGCAATGACTACGGCAGCAACATCAAGGGTAATCCGTATTGTGTCATACCGGAGCAGCTGGCCGTGCAGAAACTGTTCCTGCATCAGGCGGAGTTGGACAGCATCAAGGTGAGCGACAGCGAGGTGAACAACTATGTGGAGGAGGACATCAACCGCAAGGTGATGATGGCCGGCAGCAGGGAAAAGCTGGAGGAATACATGCGCATGCCCATGACGCAGATAAGGGAAGAGCTGTTTGAACAGTTTCGCAACCAGATGCTTTCCAATGAGGTGCGCAAGGAACTCACCAAGGACATCAAGGTGACACCTGCCGAGGTGCGCCGTCATTATCAGGGCATGCCGGACGACAGCCTGCCCTTTATCCCCACACAGGTGGAGGTGCAGATACTGGTGCAGCATCCCAGGATATCTCGCGAGGAGATAGAGCGTGTGAAGGGGCAGTTGAGAGCGTGGGCCGAACGTGTAACAAGCGGCGAGACAAGCTTTTCGGCTCTGGCACGTATGTTCAGCCAGGACGAAGGTTCCGCGCGCCAGGGTGGCGAGATGGATTATTATGGCAAGTCGGAACTGGATCCCGCCTTTGCCAACGTGGCCTTTTCGCTTACCGACCCTCGCAAGGTGAGCAAGGTGGTGCAGAGCGAGTTTGGCTTCCACATCATACAGCTGATAGATAAACTTGGCGACAGGGTGAAGGTGCGTCATATCCTGCGTCGTCCCGAGGTGGACCGCAAGAGCATCGATGCCTGCCTGGCACGTCTGGATTCCATTGCCGCGGATATCAAGGACGGCAAGTTCTCGTTCGACATAGGCGCACAGGAGATTTCAGATGACAAGGATACTCGCAACAACCGTGGCGTGATGGTGAATACCAAGCAGGAGACTCAGGAGCGTACCACACGTTTCGAGATGGGTGAACTGCCAGGAGAACTGGCGCGCGTAGTGGATACCATGACGGTAGGCAGCATATCGCGTCCGTTTACCATGATAGACAAACGCGGGCGTGAGGTGTGTGCCATAGCCCAGTTGAAAAACCGCATTCCGGCCCATCGCGCTTCCATCACGGAAGACTTCCAGATACTGAAACGTGCCGTGGAGGCGGAGAAGAGCGAGGAATTCATCGAGAACTGGATACGCGAGAAGCAGAAGAGCACGTATGTCCGCATCAAGCAAGGGTGGGGCGAGTGTGAGTTCAAGTATCCCGGATGGGGACGCCGTTAAGGAGGCAGTGCTCGTGCATGTATGGATATAGGGGACGTGTCTTGAGTAAGCGTGCTTTCATATCATGCCTGTTGGCGTGTCTGCTGGCCTGCGTGCCGGTGTGGGCACAGAATGAGAGCAGAATTCACCTTCTGCACTCCGACCGCTTGTATCATGATGTGAACATCAAGGCCGAGGCACAGATACTGGTGGGCAACGTCAGCTTCAGACACGACGATATATTGATGTACTGCGACAGCGCGCTGTTCTATGAACAGTCCAACAGCCTGGATGCCTACGGCAATGTGCGGATGGTGCAGGGGGATACGCTCAGTCTGGCGGGCGATGTTCTCAATTACAATGGCATGGAGAAGCTGGCACATGTGCGCTACAATGTGGTGCTGGTGCATGGTAAAACCACGCTGTACACCGACTCGCTGGACTATGACCGCCTCTATAACGTGGGCTATTTCTTCGAAGGTGGCCGGCTGGTGACTCCCGAGAACGAAATGACATCGGACTGGGGAGAATATCGTCCCGAGACAAAGGTTGCGGTGTTTAACTTCAATGTCCATCTGGTGAGTCCGCCTCCTCCGCAACAGACACGTACGACGCTGTTGACGGATACCTTATATTATAATACGGTGACGTCTCTGTCCATAACCAAGGGACCGGGCACCATAGATGATGGCGGATGTCACGTGTACACGGAGTACGGGTACATGGACTCTGAAACGAATACCATCACCTTGCTGAATCGAAGCGAGTTGAGCAATAACGGCAAGAAGATTGTCGGAGACAGTATCGTGTGGAATAGTGTGGACTCGGTGGGCGAAGCCTTCAGGGATGTGGTCTTTACGGACGCTGTCAACAGGAATGCCATGACGGGACATTATCTGTACTACAACGATAAGACGGGATACAGCCTGGTGACGGACTCGGCTTGCATGCTGGACTTCTCGCAAGGGCCCGATACCATGTACATGCATGCCGACAGTCTGAAACTGTTTACTTTCGACATGGGAACCGATTCGGTCCACCGCACAATGCATGCCTACAACCACGTGCGCATGTTCCGCAACGACATGCAGGGAGTGTGCGATTCGCTGGTCTACATCACCCGCGACTCCATGATGATCATGTACAAGGATCCCATCGTTTGGATGGGGGAGAACCAGTTGCTGGGAGAGGAGATACAGGCCTTCATGAACGATAGCACTGTGGATAGCGTGTATGTCCTCAGACAGACATTGTCGTGTGAACGGATGGACAGCATCCATTTCAATCAGATCTCGGGTCACGAGATGCGTTCCTATCTGCGTGATGGCGAACTGCAGATGACACATGTCATAGGCAATGCCATAGTCAACTACTTTCCTTTGGACGATGACAGCCTGATGGTGGCCATGAACCATATCGAGAGCACAGAGATGAAGATGTATATGGGAGACAATCGCAAGATGAAGAAAATATGGATGCCTGCTGCCACAGGAACGTTCTATCCTATACCGATGATCCCGCCCAACATGCGCTACCTGGAGAACTTCCACTGGTTTGACTACGTGCGTCCGTTAAGTCCGGCCGACATCTTTGTGTGGCGTGGCAAGAGTGAGGGAACGGAGTTGAAGAAGAGCGTGCAGCGCAAGGTGCCTTTGCAGAAATTACAACAAATAGACAAGAACCATGGGAATGTTCGCAGCCCGGGAGCCCCGGAGGTTTCGTCGCGTTAGCATATACACGGACGAACGCAAGGATAAGTTGGATAAGTTGGTAAAAGAGGTCAAGCGTGAGCAGGGAGAACTGCCTCCTGCTCCCGAGGACTATACGCATGACAGGTTCCGTGGCAAGTTCTCACAGTTCACGCCACGCACCCACAGTTTCTCCGAAGGCGGGTGGGGAAGGAACTTCAAGTGGCCGGTGGTGCTGGTGGCCATCATCCTGCTGCTCATGCTGTGGAAATTCCTGCTTACCGGGGATCCACGTTTCTAAGGTCAAGCCTCTTGGTGTATGGCTTTGCCTTGTGCACAGGCATGACCGGGCATGGTTGCGGACGTCTGCCGTGACTCATGGCTTATTGTGAAGTTTATTAACGTACTGCGGATTTGGATATAGTACACCTTTTGCCCGACTCGGTGGCCAATCAGATAGCTGCCGGAGAAGTCATACAGCGTCCGGCTTCTGTGATAAAGGAGCTGGTGGAGAATGCTGTGGATGCCGGGGCAGGAAATATAGATGTATATGTGCAGGATGCCGGACGCACCTGCATACAGGTGATAGATGATGGTAAGGGAATGAGCGAGACGGATGCTCGCTTGGCTTTTGAACGTCATGCTACCAGTAAGATAACATGTGCCGAGGATCTTTTCACTCTGCGCACCATGGGCTTTCGCGGTGAGGCTTTGCCTTCTATTGTGGCGGTGGCACAGGTGACGCTGCAAACGCGTACGCTTGATTCTGAACTTGGCACGCGTCTGGAAATTGAGGGCGGTAAAGTGCTGGCACAGGAACCGTGTGTTTGTGCCGTGGGGGCTAACTTTGAGGTTCGTAACCTGTTTTTTAACATTCCGGCGCGTCGCAAGTTTCTCAAGTCCAATCATACGGAGCTGAACAATATAATGCAGGAGTTCGAACGCATAGCGCTGGTGAACTACTCCGTGGCATTCAGCCTGACTGTAGACGGCACTACTACTGTGCGACTGATGGCATCCAACCTGCGACAGCGCATAGTGGATGTGTTTGGCAAGAAGGTCGGTGAGGATCTCGTGGCTGTGGACGTAAATACCACCTTGGTAAACATTGCCGGCTTTGTCGGCCGTCCGGAGGCCTCACGAAAGAAAGGCGCTCGCCAATACTTCTTCGTGAACGGACGTTACATGCGCCATCCTTATTTCGCAAAGGCTGTGGCAGAGGCTTTCAATGATCTTGTGCCGGAGGGCGAACAGGTGCCTTTCTTCCTGTATCTCACCATAGATCCTGCCAATATAGACGTGAATATCAGTCCGACAAAGACTGAGGTCAAGTTCGAGAACGAACCGGCCATCTGGCAGATAATAAATGCCGGCATACGCGAGTCCTTGGGCAGATTCTATGCCATCCCAACGATAGATTTTGATAATGCTCAAACAACGGAGATCCCGGTAATGGACGCATCGCGTTGTGATGTCGAGCCTCCGAAAGTTACGATTGACATGTCGTATAACCCATTCGCTGCTTCTGAATCCACAACGTCCGGCGTGGTTCCGTCTTTCTCTCCCGGTTACAAGATGTCCCTCCATGCCAACACTATGACGGCACGTCCCAAGGCGTCGGCCACAGACTGGACACGCCTTTATGACGGACTCGCTACAACTGTGGAAACACGACAGGAACAGCAGATGGATATGTTTGGGGGAGAGTGGTCATTGGACGAGGATGAGGTTGGTGGTCAGCATTTTCAGTTCAGAGGACAGTACATTATCTCTGCCACACGTTCAGGCTTGATGATTATCGACCAGCATCGTGCACATATGCGTGTATTATACGATAGGTATATTTTACAAATGGACAGACAGGAGAACGTGACCCAAGGGCTCCTGTTCCCTGAGTTGCTGACACTCTCGCCATCGGATGCTCAAGCATTGGATGGGATTATGGAGGAACTGCATCGTATTGGCTTTGACCTGACCTCCATCGGCGGTGGCAGCTATTCCATTAACGGGCTGCCTTCCGGAATAGACGGGCTGGTGCCACAGACTTTGATCAAGAATATCATCGCCTCCGTACGCCAAGGTGCTCAACCCGGTTTGCATGACCATAAGCATCGTATTGCCTTGTCATTGGCCAAGGCGGCCGCAATAGTGGAAGGGCAAGTATTGACGCAGCAGGAGATGGACATGCTTATGTCGGAGCTCTTCAAAAGCTGCAATCCCAATCTCACGCCCGACGGCAAGGTAATAATAGCTCTGCTGAAGCAGGCAAACATCGCTAAAATGTTCTCTTGACAGAGCAAATGGGCTCATTTTGCTCTCTTAGTGTTTATTTTTATCTAAAATCGCGTGTATATCTGCAAATTTCCGTATCTTTGTGCTGCAAGAACTGCAGAGTACATATTGGATGTACATAATAGAGAAGGATAATATATATTAAATACTGTTTAAATTAAACGTAAATCTATGAAGAAGATGATGCTTCTGCTGGCAGTTGCCGGCATGTCTCTCGGAGCTTATGCTCAGGAGAACACTTCTGCGGAAATCCCAACTCATAAGCACAAGGTTGTGACCAATGGCTTTTGGGATAACTGGTTCGTTGACTTTGGCGCTGACTTCATCACCAACTATTCTGGTCAGGAGCGCGAATGGAATACGGGCTTGTCCAACAATCCATTCTCTCTGACCAGAGGCAACTTCGGATTCGATGTGAGCGTAGGTAAGTGGTTCACCCCCGTTGTCGGTACCCGTTTGAAGTTTGTGGCATGTGATGCCCGTCAGATAAACTCCACCGTCAAGGAAGAGAACCCTTTGTACAACCAGGTAGGCTTGCGTTTGCAGCCCATGTTGAACCTGCACAACCTGTTCGCCGGCTACAAGCCTCGTGTGTGGAACACGATTGTGTATGCAAGCGTAGGCTGGGGACATAATTGCAGCACAAGTGAGGACAGCCCTGTTGCCGGTGGTGGCTGGTTGAATGTCTTCAACGTGACAAAGCGCTTCCATATCAATGTCGACATCTATGCCGACTGCTATAACTATAGTTATGACCACGTACGTGCCGGCGGCAATGATTTCCAGCTTGGATGGAGCGTAGGTTGCGGTTTCAATATCGGCAAGGTGGGATGGGATAACGCTCCTGACGTAGACGCCATCATGGCCATGAACAAGGCTCAGTTGGATGCATTGAATGCCTCTTTGGCTGATCAGCAGGCAGAAAACTCACGCCTCCAGAAGATGATCAGAGACCACAAGTGCCCCGAGGCTCCTGCACAGGTTACCGAGGTTGTTTCTTCAAGAGCTTCTGTATTCTTCAACATCAACAAGAGCAGAATCGCTTCCAAGAAGGATTTGGTTAACGTCAAGGAGTTGGTTGAATATGCAAAGGCTAACAACAAGACCATCGTAGTAACCGGTTATGCTGACTCCAAGACCGGTAGCGCTGCTTACAACCAGACTTTGTCAGAGCGTCGTGCACAGACTGTTGCCGACGAGATTGTCAAGATGGGCATGGATAAGAGCAAGGTTGAAGTTGTTGGTAAGGGCGGTGTCAAGGACTTGTCTCCCATCTCTTACAACCGTCGTGCTATCGTAAGCATTAAGTAAGCTTAGACGCATTGAATTAGATCTATCGATAGAGGAGGGGAGCGATGTATGTTGCTCCCCTCCTTGTTGTTATCCGGCACGCCGGCTCTGGTGGAGATGCCCAAGTGGTTTGGTGTGAGGAAGGAAAGAATGAAGTTAAAGGGGGAGTGGTGAGCTTAAGGGAGGAGAAACAAACTAACAAAGGATACAATAGCATAACAATGGAATCGAAGAAACGTATTATACTTACCGGAGACAGACCCACCGGACGCTTGCACATAGGGCACTATGTGGGCAGCCTTCGACGTAGGGTGGAACTGCAGAATGAGGGCAACTATGATAAGATGTATGTCTTTATTGCGGATGCCCAGGCCTTGACCGACAATATAGACAATCCCGAGAAGGTCAGACAGAACGTCATAGAGGTAGCGCTTGACTATCTGGCATGCGGCCTTGATCCGGATAAGGTGACGATCTTTATTCAAAGCCAGATACCGGAGCTGTGCGAGTTGTCGTTCTACTTCATGGATCTTGTGTCTGTTTCCCGACTCCAACGCAATCCTACGGTGAAGAGTGAGGTGCAGATGCGTAGCTTTGCCGGTGACAGTATCCCAGTAGGCTTTTTCACATATCCGATAAGCCAGGCGGCTGACATCACCCTGTTCAAGGCTACGGTAGTACCCGCAGGGCAGGACCAAGAGCCTATGCTGGAGCAGACACGCGAGATTGTACGCCGCTTCAACGGTATCTACGGAGACACCTTGGCGGAGCCCAGCATCATGTTGCCCAGCAATGCAGCGTGCTTGCGCCTGCCTGGTACCGATGGCAAGGCCAAGATGTCCAAGTCCTTGGGCAACTGTATTTATCTGAGTGACACGGCCAAGGAACTGAAAAAGAAGGTGAACAGCATGTACACCGACCCCGAGCATATACATGTAGAGCAGCCCGGACACTTGGAGGGGAACACAGTGTTCACCTATCTCGATGCCTTCTGTACCGATGAGGATTTAGCCAGCTTCCTGCCCGAATATCAGAATTTGGACGAGTTGAAGGCGCACTATACCCGTGGTGGCTTGGGTGACGGAACATGCAAGAAGTTACTCTACAATGTATTGAACGACCGTCTGACTCCTATCCGCGAACGCCGTTTGGAGTTGCAGAAGGACATTCCTGCCATATACGACATCCTGCGCAAGGGGTGCGAAAGTGCCCGTCAAACGGCCATAGAGACTATGGAAGAGGTGCGCCAGGCAATGAAGATCAACTACTTTGATGACTCACTCCTGATACAGGAACAAGCCAAGCGTTATGCTGAAGGCAAGTAGCCTGAGGCTGATGGCTGAACTTTTTTAGAGTCAGACAATGCTCCGGCGCATCCCGGAGCATTGTCTGTTTCTGAAGAGGATATAGAGTGGGGAACAACGGGGATGTGCATGCCTCCCGGTGAGGCGTCACATTTCAGACTGTGGCCCGATGCGTCGTGAGCCGTGAGCCTATGCTTGAATGAATGCGTTTATGCGGCTGCAACAATCGGTTTATATGACCTTAAGAACCGGTTCTTTAGGTCGCAAGAACCGGTTTCTTGGGTTGCAGTGCCATGTGGCGTGGTGTGGGGCATGCCGATGAGGGGAACGCTATCTGCCGTGCCGAGGGGACTTGCCACTTTTGGTAGCGTTGATTTCCATGCCGGCTGGCATTCTTTTTCTCGTTCGGCGGTGTTTCTTGCCGCGTAATGAGGGCGCAAGGGAGATAAATCGTCTCTGCGCGCCAAATAATAACTCAAAAATTTGTTCGTTACGAGTAATTGTCGTACCTTTGCAGCGCAATTCTACGGAAAGCATGGGCAATTAGCGCAGCTGGTTCAGAGCATCTGCCTTACAAGCAGAGGGTCGG
>DBLZ01000098.1:0-4291 GCA_002297545.1 Prevotellaceae bacterium UBA711
ACCGGACTTTCGGATTGAGCCACCTTTTCCCACATTCTTCACCGAAGAAGGGATATCTATTGACGGCAGGGCAGTACAGCCCTCAAAAGCACCATCTGCAATAATCGCTACCGTCGGGAGTATCTTCACGTCCGTCAGGGAAGTACACCTATTAAATGCCCCCTGCCTTACATCCTCTGCAGCGACGGTAACCTTTTCCAACGACGTACACTCCCCGAACGCGCCTTTTCCCACCATCTGTACCGAAGAGGGGATGTCTATGGAGGCTAAGGAAGTACAGCCTGCGAAGGCGCCATCTCCAATAGAGGTCACGCTGGACGGTAGGGTAATCTCCGAGAAGGAAGTACACATACCGAAGGCATTGTTTCCTATACTCTTTGTCCATTCCGGTATCACAGGATTGACGGCACGCGCCATGCACAGGACGCTGTCGGACGTAAACAAGCATCCCTCCTCAGCAAAGTACCGTTCCGTATTTCCTGATACGATAGTCTCCAATGCTGTCAGATTACTAAACAGGCGCCCTCTTATGCCAACGATATCGCCAAGGATTTCCAGCGTGGTGATTTCACCCGCATTCTGGTTCCATGGCATCTTCTCTGAATAAGCGTACAACACACCACAGCCCTTCAGTGTCAGTTTCTTTGCCTTTAGATCGACGGTGTACGTAACCTTTTCTCCGCACTGGGCGGAAAACTTCTTCTGCGCATTGGCAGCACACAAGAGCGTGCACAGGAGCACACATAGTGTCATCAGTCTCTTCATATACATATCTCACTATAGTTAGTTGCCTCCATACAATGCCGGACGGAGGATATGGTGCTCCCTCGCGTCCTGGCCATAAATTGCTACAAGCGGAATATAATCGGCAGATTGAAGTGTGACCTCACTATCTTATTTCCCAATATCGCAGGTCTCCATTTGGGCATCTGGCCTATCAGACGCAGTGCCTCATCCGACAATTCCTTAGCCGGACTACGTACTATCTTAGCATCACTCAGGCTACCGTCCAACTCAACCACAAACGCCACCATTACACGTCCGCCCACACCGTTCTCCTTACATGCAGCAGGATATTGGAGATTCTGCTTTATCCACGCATAGCATGCCTCTTCACCACCGGGGAAAGAGGGGTTATGCTCCACCACATCATACACACGTCCTCCTTCGTCCTTCTTAAAGGATCCCCATGCCATCAAGGAATCCACCGGAGCGGATGCGCCATGCTGAGACAGGAATTGGCAACTTACTCCGGTAACCTCCGTATGCATACAGTCTATACCTGCAAATGCCTTGTCCGCCACATTGGACGGCATATCGCCCATGCTTAGTTTGCGCAATGAGGGACACTTTTCAAAGATAATCTCGCCTATGACACTAACACCTGCCGGAATGGTAACCTCTGTTAAGTTCAGACATCCTGAGAAAAGTGCACGGGCTATGCCCACGGTACCCTCGCGCAGTGCATAGGACTCCTGATTGAGGTCATCCAAATCCACGGCCCACTTATCGGCGTAACGCACATGATTCTCCACCGGCAGGCTGCCGCACTCGTAGAAAGCGCTCACACCCACGTCGGACATCCCCGAGGGAATAGAAACCTTGGACAATGCGGAACAATAAGCAAAGGCTCCCATCCCTATACTCGTCACCGAGGAAGGTATCTCAATGCTCTTCAAAGCTCTGCACTCATAGAACGCACCATCGGCAATTGCCTTGGCATTCTCTGGTATCACGGATGCAGCGCATCCAATAAGCACAACACCATCCTTCGTCATCACGCAATTGCCCTCGGCGTAGTATCTGGTGCTGTTGGTAACCACAATACTCTCCAGCGCCGTAAGGTCGCGGCAAAGACTGCCCATCAGGCCTTCGATGTCGCCATCTATCTCCAGGGTGGTTATCTCGTTTCCATACGCTCCCCAGGGTGTTTTCCTGGGATAGTTCTGCATTGCGCCACTGCCCTTCAGGGTCAGCTTCTTTGCCTTTAGGTCAACGGTGTACGTAACCTTGTCGCCGCACTGGGCGGAAAACTTCTTCTGTGCACTGGCTGCACATACCAGCGTGCACAGGAGCACGCACAATGTCATAAGTCTCTTCATATACATATCTCACTATAGTTTATCGACACCATACAATGCCAGACGGAGGACATGATGTTCCTCGCGCCCAGGCCATAAATTGCTACAAGCGGAATATGATCGGCAGATTAAAGCGTGACCTCACTATCTTATCTCCAAGTATCGCAGGTCTCCATTTGGGCATCTGGCCTATCAGGCGCAGTGCCTCATCAGACAATTCCTGAGCCGGGCTGCGTACTACCTTAGCGTCACTCAGGCTGCCGTCCAGCTCAACCACGAACGTTACCATTACACGTCCGCCCACGCCATTCTCCTTACATGCTGCTGGATATTGGATATTCTGTTTTATCCACGCATAGCATGCCTCGTCACCCCCGGGGAAAGAGGCATTCTGTTCTGTCACGTCATAAATACGTCCGCTTTGATCAGCAGGAAGCTGGGAAATAGCAGCCTTGAGCTTGCCACCAATCACTAAATCGTGACAGAGTACTGGAGCACTTATGCGGTCTGAATCTACAGCCATATCATCTATAGCCTGTCCGAATAAAGCAAGGTTCTCTTCATCACGTTTCGCCATCACCTCACCGACTTCTGTTGTGGGCAACAGGAACCTGATGGGAAGATAACAATAGGCTCTCATAAACTTGTCACCATATTGGGCAGGATCTGCCCATTTGGGTATACGCGCGATTTCTTGCTTGGCCGGGATCCATTTGGGCATCTCGCCGACTACACACACTGCCTCCTGTGAGAGGCGCTCATCAGAGCTCTGCAGCACCTTAATGTTACTCAGGCTACCATCCCTCTCCACAACGAAACGGACTATCACCTTGCCTTGCACACCATTCTCCAGACATTCGGCAGGATACCTGACATGCTGCTTCAACCACTGCCAGCAAGCCGAATCACCACCAGGGAAGGATGCTTGCGACTCGACGACCTCCAATAAATCATCTTCATCAACATTCAGCGAATCCTGTGAAAGCATCAT
The DNA here is from genome assembly GCA_002297545.1 of Prevotellaceae bacterium UBA711. Classification (GTDB taxonomy): domain Bacteria; phylum Bacteroidota; class Bacteroidia; order Bacteroidales; family Bacteroidaceae; genus Physcousia. Next base: position 3,073 of record DBLZ01000098.1, read on the forward strand.
TACAGCCTGCGGAGCCAATGCTTCATGCTGACACAGAACAAACTCTTTGGCCCACGCGCCACACAGCATAGCGCACAGGAACATCACGACAAACATCACTCTCTTCATAACTCTTATCTTCTATTGGTTAGTTATCGCACGGTAAAGCCGTTTCCCCTCATGGCGTACATGTACGCCATGAGGGGAAACGGCTCACAAGAACGCGCGGTGCCATTACCGGATACCGCTCTCTGATTTATAATATCATGCTTGCTTGCTTGCTTGCTTGCTTGCTTGCTTGCTTGCTAACAAAATAATCCAAACCACCAAATATATCGGCAGTTATTTGCATGGACACAAGGTAATTCGTCAGCATGAATAAAGCACACTTTTCACATTGTAGTTGGGACAAAGATATGCTTTTTGCCAATATGCTCCAAGAATTTGTGCACTTTTTTGCAATAACCATTCAAAAAACAAGGCAAACAGCAAACAGCAAACGTCATTTACCCCGACGGTCATAGACCCACGAACCCACCTGACATTAGCTTTATATTCAAGTTTCGGCGTGCGCAAATGTACGACCGATTTGGGTTTAAATAAGAACGCCCTGTCCGGGAGCGGTTGATTACCCGGGCAGAGCGTTCTTGTTCATAGGATTATTGAAACTCTGTTAATCAAAAGTCATCGAAATCGAGGCGTGCCTTGCGGTTGGCAAGAGTGCGTTCGTAGTCCTCGCGTGAGCCTACCACAATCTTGTCGTAATCGCGCATACCGGTACCGGCAGGTATCAGGTGACCGCAGATGACGTTCTCCTTCATACCCTCCAGGTAGTCGCTCTTGCCATTGATGGCGGCCTCGTTGAGCACCTTGGTGGTTTCCTGGAAGGATGCGGCACTCATGAACGAGCCTGTTGCCAAAGAGGCACGGGTGATGCCCTGGAGAATCTGGGTGGAAGTAGCAGGCATGGCATCGCGCACCTCCACGATCTTCTTGTCCTGACGTTTGAGCAGTGAGTTCTCATCACGCAAGCGGCGCGAAGTGACAATCTGTCCGGGATGCATGGTCTCGCTGTCGCCGGCATTGACCACCACTTTCTTGCCCCATATGCGGTCGTTCTCCTCGGCAAAGTCGAGCTTGTCCACAATCTGGGTCTCGAGGAAGCGGGTGTCGCCGGGCTCCACGATCTGCACCTTGCGCATCATCTGGCGGACGATGACTTCGAAGTGCTTGTCGTTGA
>DBLZ01000098.1:4602-8605 GCA_002297545.1 Prevotellaceae bacterium UBA711
TCGAAGTGCTTGTCGTTGATCTTCACACCCTGCAGGCGGTAGACGTCCTGAATCTCGTTGACGATGTATTCCTGTACGGCTGTGGGACCCTTGATGGCCAGGATGTCGGCAGGAGTTACGGCACCGTCGGAGAGAGGCGTACCGGCACGAACATTGTCGTTGTCCTGTACCAGGATCTGCTTGGAGATGGGCACAAGGTACTTGCGGACATCGCCCACCTTGGAGGTGATGGTGATTTCGCGATTGCCACGCTTGAGGCGTCCCATGGTGACGACACCGTCGATTTCGGCAACGACCGCGGGATTGCTGGGATTGCGGGCCTCGAACAACTCGGTCACACGAGGCAGACCACCGGTGATGTCACCGCCACCGCCAACGACACGGGGTATCTTGATAAGGACTTCGCCCACACGTGCATCGGCACCGTCGCTGATGGCGATATGGCCACCGATGGGGAAGTTGTAGGTACGCAGCAGTTCGCCATTCTCGTCCAGTATGTGACAGGCAGGAATCTTGTTGCGGTCCTTAGACTCTATGATGATGTACTCGCTCTGCTTGGTGGCCTCGTCTGTCTCCACGCGGTAGGTGACATTCTCTATGACGTCCTCGAACTTTACCTTACCGGCAGACTCGGTAACGATAACCGAGTTGAAAGGATCCCACTGGGCCACGATGTCGCCCTTTTGGACGAGGTCGCCCTCCTGCTTGAACAGGGTGCTGCCGTAAGGAACGTCCTGGCTGAGCAACACGATGCCGGTCTTGGGCTCCACAAAGCGGACTTCAGCCAAGCGGCTGACCACGACCTTGGCCGTACCGGCATCGGTCTGGGCATCTACGGTACGCAGTTCCTCAAACTCGAGGCGTGCATCGTACTTGGCCTTTATCTGAGCATTGGCAACGGCGTTGCCGGCCACACCACCGGCGTGGAACGTACGCAACGTCAACTGTGTACCGGGTTCACCGATGGACTGTGCGGCAATGACGCCCACAGCCTCACCGATGTGCACCATGCGGCTGGAAGCCAGGTTGCGGCCATAACACTTGACGCAGACGCCCTTGTGGCTTTCGCAGGTCAGCACGGAACGTATTTCAACCATCTCTATGGGGCTGTTCTCTATCTCCTGTGCCTTGGCCTCGGTGATTTCGTCGCCGGCAGCCACTATCATCTTACCTGTAGTGGGATGGATGACATCGTGAACGCTGACACGGCCCAGAATGCGGTCGTAGAGTGAACTGATGACCTCGTCGCCGTTCTTCAGCGCCGTGCACTCAAGACCTCGCAGAGTGCCGCAGTCCTCCTCGGTGACAATGACATCATGTGACACGTCCACCAGACGACGGGTAAGGTAACCGGCATCGGCAGTCTTCAGGGCGGTATCGGCCAGACCCTTACGGGCACCGTGGGTGGAGATGAAGTACTCCAGCACGCTCATGCCCTCCTTGAAGTTGGACAAGATGGGGTTCTCGATGGTAAGAGGTTCGGCACCTGCCTTCTGGGGCTTGGCCATCAGGCCACGCATGCCGGACAGCTGGCTGATCTGGCCGGCACTACCACGGGCACCGGAGTCAAGCATCATGTATACGGCATTGAAACCGTCCTCGGCCTCGCGCATGGTCTTCATCAATATCTTGGACAAGTCGTTGTTGACCTTTGTCCAAGTCTCGATAACCTGATTGTAACGCTCCTTGTCGGTGATGAAGCCCATACCATAGTCCATGGTGATGCGCTCGATTTCATCATTGCCTCGCTGTACGAGTTCGGCTTTCTCCTCGGGCACGATGATATCGCCCAAGTTGAATGAGAGGCCACCTTCGTAAGCCATCTTGTAACCAAGGTTCTTGATACCGTCCAAGAACTCGCATGCACGTGCCACACCAACAGTCTTGATAACCTTGGTAATCAGGCCGCGCAGGCTCTTCTTGGCAATGACATCATTGAAATAGCCTATCTCGGAGGGGATGATCTCGTTGGCGATGAGCCGGCCTACGGAAGTTTCCACCTGGCGCTTGCCCAATCTGCCGTCCTCCAGGAGATCGTCCACAATGACCTTGATGGGAGCGTGAATCTCCACGCGCTTCTGGTTGAAGGCAACTATGGCCTCCTCAGGAGCATAGAAGCTCATGCCGGAACCTTTGGCTCCCGGACGTAGCTTGGTTATATAGTACAGACCCAACACCATGTCCTGGGAGGGGACGGTGATAGGTTCGCCATTGGCGGGGTTGAGGATGTTGTGGCTCTGGAGCATAAGCAACTGTGCCTCCAAGATGGCCTCGTTGGACAGGGGCAAGTGAACAGCCATCTGGTCGCCGTCGAAGTCGGCATTGAATGCCGTACATGCCAAGGGATGCAACTGTATGGCCTTGCCCTCGATCATCTTGGGCTGGAAGGCCTGGATACCCAGACGGTGCAACGTAGGAGCACGGTTCAGGAGCACGGGGTGGCCCTTCATGACGTTCTCCAGAATGTCCCAAATGACGGGATCCTTACGGTCCACTATCTTCTTGGCGCTCTTCACCGTCTTGACGATGCCGCGCTCAATGAGCTTGCGGATGATAAACGGTTTGTAGAGCTCGGCAGCCATCAACTTGGGCAGACCGCACTCGCCCATCTTCAACTCGGGGCCTACAACAATTACGGAACGGGCGCTATAGTCAACACGCTTACCCAACAGGTTCTGACGGAAACGGCCCTGTTTGCCCTTCAATGAATCACTCAAGGACTTGAGGGGACGGTTGCTTTCTGACTTCACGGCATTGGCGCGGCGACTGTTGTCGAAAAGGCTGTCTACAGCCTCCTGCAACATGCGCTTCTCGTTGCGCAGAATCACCTCGGGTGCCTTGATTTCAAGAAGTCGCTTCAGACGGTTGTTACGTATAATGACGCGACGGTACAGGTCATTCAAGTCACTGGTGGCAAAACGTCCGCCATCCAGAGGTACCAACGGGCGAAGTTCAGGCGGGATGACTGGCAGGATGCGCAGAATCATCCACTCGGGCTTGTTGATGTCGCGGCTTGCACGGAAGCTCTCCACCACCTGCAGGCGTTTCAGTGCCTCGTTCTTGCGCTGCTGGGCGCCTTCGGTATTGGCTGCGTCGCGAAGCTCATAGCTCAACTTGTCCAGGTCCACACGCTGCAACAGGTCCAGAATGGCCTCCGCACCCATCTTGGCAATGAACTTGGAGCTATCCGTGTCGTCGAGATACTGGTTGTCGCGAGGCAGACGGTCTATCAAGGAGATATATTCCTCCTCGGTCAGCAAATCACCGTCGTGTGCCACACCATCCTGCACGGTACGCTCGTCCTTATCGTCACGCGGAGCCAGAACACCGGCCTGCACCACAACATAACGCTCATAATATATAATGCTGTCAAGTTTCTTGGTGGGCATACCCAACAGGTAACCAATCTTGTTGGGCAGCGAACGGAAGTACCAATTGTGTGCTACAGGAACAACAAGCTGGATGTGACCGCTTCTCTCGCGACGGACCTTCTTTTCCGTAACCTCAACGCCACAACGGTCACAAACGATACCTTTGTAACGTATGCGCTTGTACTTTCCACAATGGCACTCATAATCCTTTGTGGGGCCAAAAATACGCTCACAGAAAAGGCCGTCACGCTCGGGCTTGTAAGTACGGTAGTTGATGGTCTCGGGCTTGAGCACCTCACCATAGGAGTTCTCGAGAATCTCCTCGGGGGATGCCAGTCCGATGGTTATCTTGGTGAAGTTGTTTTTCACCTTGGTTTCTTTCTTGAAAGCCATATCTTGTTTCTGTATATTTTAATCCAACGTAATTCTCAAGCCCAGGCCACGCAACTCATGCAGCAACACGTTCAAAGATTCAGGGATACCGGCTGCGGGCATGGTATCGCCCTTGACAATGGCTTCGTATGCCTTGCTTCTGCCGGTTACGTCATCACTCTTGATGGTCAGGATCTCCTGCAATACATGGCTGGCGCCAAATGCCTCGATAGCCCAGACCTCCATCTCACCGAAACGCT
>DBLZ01000058.1 GCA_002297545.1 Prevotellaceae bacterium UBA711
CCGACCTGTCCGCCGAACATGCACCATTGACCTATCTTGGTGGACCCTGCCACGCCCACCTGGGCGGACATGACAGTGTGGCTGCCTACCTCGCAGTTGTGGCCTATCTGTACCAAGTTGTCAATCTTGACGCCGCGGTGTACGATGGTCTCGCCCATGACGGCGCGGTCCACGCAGGAGTTTGCACCGATTTCCACGTCATCCTCCAGCACGGCGATGCCGATCTGCGGTATCTTCTCGTATCCGCTCTCTGTGGGTTCGAAACCGAAGCCGTCGGCACCGATCACACTGCCGGCATGCAGAATGCAGTTATTGCCCACGCGGCAATCGTGATACACCACGCTGCCCGGATACATCTCCGTGTTGTTGCCTATGGTTGCCCTTGCTCCCACGGTGGCATGGGGGTGCAGCACGCATCCGTCACCTATGACGGCCTTGGGGCCTATGGCCACGAACGGACCCAGGTATACGTCCTTGCCTATAGTTGCGGTAGGGTCGATGAACGCCATGGAGTCTATGCCCTTGGGCTTCGGTGTCATGCTTGTATAGGCTCTGATAAGTTTTGCTACGGCTTCGCGGGCATTGGAGACCTTTATCAGTGTGGCCTTTATGTCCTGTTTCGGCTCGAAATCCTCGTTTACCAGGACTATGCTGCTCTTCGTGGTGTAGATGTAGTGTTCGTACTTGTCGTTGGCAAGAAAACTGATGCAGCCGGGGCGACCTTCCTCGATTTTGGCAAAGTCGGATACCGTTGCCTCCGGATTGCCTACGACGGTGCCTTCCACCAGTCCTGCTATCATCTGTGCGCTAAATTCCATATCGAATGCTTTGTTGTTTCGGTGTATAGTGCCTGTATGGCCATGTCTTCAGATGCCGCGGCTCTTCAGTTCGGCTGCCATCTCCTGCTGCACGGACTTGGCGGCAGCGGCGGCGGCCTGTGCAAAGTTCTCGGTCTTGTCCGCATAGATTATTGCGCGTGAACTGTTGACCAAAAGGCCGCACTCCTTGGTCATGCCGTACTTGCATACTTCGGCGAGAGAGCCGCCCTGTGCGCCTATGCCGGGGACGAGGAGGAAGTGATCAGGGACAATGCGGCGTATCTCCTCGAAGGCCTGGCCCTGTGTGGCACCCACTACGTACATCATCTGTTCGCTGCCTGCCCACTCCTGACTCTTGCTAAGAACTTTATGGAATAGTTTCTCACCGTCGGTGCTCTCGGTCAGCTGGAAGTCGTGGCTGCCCTTGTTGCTGGTCAGGGCAAGCAGGATGACCCACTTGCCTTCGTAGCCCAGGAAAGGAGTAACGCTGTCCTCGCCCATGTATGGAGCCACGGTAACGGCATCCAGGTTGTACTCTTCAAAGAAGGTGCGTGCATACATGGCGGAGGTGTTGCCTATGTCGCCACGCTTGGCATCGGCGATAATGAACTGGTCGGGATAGTTCTCGCGGATATACTGCACGGTCTTTTCAAAGGCGATGATGCCCCTTACTCCGAAGGCCTCGTAGAAGGCCAGATTCGGCTTGTAGGCCACGCAGTAAGGAGCCGTGGCATCTATGATGGCCTTGTTGAAGGCAAAGATGGGATCTTCGGCGTTCAGCAGATGCCCCGGAATTTTCTTGGTGTCGGTGTCGAGACCAACGCAGAGGAAAGACTGCTTGCGCTTGATGTTCTCAAGGAGTTGTTGCTTGTTCATGATGGTATGTGCTTTTTTTATCTATAATCCTGATGCCCGAGATTTCCGCCTTGTATTGCTTGCCGGCGGAGTCGGGTATGTCTATTGAAAGGTCGATGCCGGTGAGGATGAATGTGCTGCCCGAAGGAGAGCAGTGGAATGTCTTGGGCGAGGATGTTCTCGTCATGCCGTTCCATTTTTCCAGGTCAAGCCAGCCGATACGTACGGTATCGGTGCCTTCTTTGCCGGGGAACAGTAGCAACAAGGAATCTGCATTTGGGCAGACGGCCTTCACGCTGTCTTCTGCATACACTTCGATGGCAGAACCGTCCGCGGCGGGAAGTTCCAATGTCTCTTTTCCCCTGAACCTGATGAAGCATCCTCTTGTTGCGGGCTTGTCTTCGGCAATGGGTTCCACGGTATCTGCATCTGTGTCGTTTTCCTTACGCTCTTTCAAGGGATGGGCCTTTTTGATGAGGTTTTCGGCCGTGTAATAGCTCGGGCTGCACACAAAGGGGTTGCCGGCAATGGTGTCCGTGGTGAAGAGCTCTTTAATAAAGTTGTCCTTGAAGGTATATTCCAGGCATTTGAGCCTGCTGTTCAGCAGCAATGCCTCTTCGCGCGGAAGGGTAACAATCCAGTCAAGATACTGCTCTTCGGTCATGGGCAAGGTGCTGTGGTATGTATCGTCCAGCACTTCCCTCACATGGCTGACAGTGTAGTTCCTCGTTATTCCCGCGTAATTGACGGGTAGGGCGGAGGTGAGCAGAAAGATGATGCAGAAGGAGACGGGTATCCAAAATATGCGTCGGGCACGTGCCAGGTGCATGCCGATGCAGACGAGATAGAACCAGATGTTCAACGTCAGTAGGTAGAGGCGGTTCAGTGTGATGCCATAGTCGCTGATACGGCGGAAAATGCCTATGGTCATCAGCAGCAACATGGGCAGTATGATTACAGGCAGACGGCGGGCAATGAAACGGTTGAAGCGTCCTTGCGCATTCCTCAATGGCGGGTAGAGTATGAACTCCACGATGATGAATCCGCCCATGAGTGTGCTCACGAGAGTGGAAATCCACCCGTTGGGCAGTTGCCATTCCAGCAGGATTTTTGCTGTATAGGCATATAGGATCAGCAGGTATGCACCCAACAAAGGTATGAGAAGGAAGCGTGTTGCCTTGTTGATGAAGGGCGAAGAGATGATGGATGTGTTGTGTTTGTCTTCCCCCTCCGGTATCTGGCCGAGAAACAGCAGTGTTGGCAGCAGTTGGCAGCATAGCAAGGGCAAGGTGGTGTAGCATTTGCCGCTGATGTCTATATGGAACAGGGCCTCCAGGGAGTAGAGCAGCACAGCCGTGCCCGCCCACATGACAAGGCCTATGGCCATGGACACAGTGGCCAGGCCGAGCAACCTCAACGTGAAGTTCCACGCCTGGATGTCGTCCTTCCCGTGGAAGAATGGCGCGGTAAAGATGGATATGCATGTGGCAACGATGACTGCGGCGTTGGCGATGATTATTTCCGTGGAGGGTTCCTGCCCGGGGATGTCGTACAGATACATGGCGTTCCCGAGCAGGGCGACATGCGCTATGGCATTGGCTAAGGCCACCGCTTGCTTGCGTTTCACCTCCTCGCCCCACAGCCTGAGTGCGAGGGAGAGCAGGGAGCCTGTCAGGAGATAGTAAACGGTTACACCATCCTGCCATGCGGAGAACAAGTCATCCTTGGCCCAGATCCGGGCCAAGGAGTACAATGTAAGTGCAATAGTGAAGGCTATGCTCACCGGAAAGCGGCGTACACTGTTCTTCAGGGTAGCCAAGCCGGTGGTGATGATGTGGTCCATGGATAATGCTGCCATGTGGATAGTTCTTTTCTTTGATCCGCCGTTACAATTCGCTTTCCTTCATGCGTTCTGCATTCTCGGCCACGATGAGATGGTCTATGCAGTCCTGTATGTTACCGTCCATGAAGGCGTTGAGGTTATAGATGGTGTAACCGATGCGATGGTCGGTGATGCGTCCTTGCGG
>DBLZ01000116.1 GCA_002297545.1 Prevotellaceae bacterium UBA711
CCCGCCACGACCCCATCACCTTAACGGGATGGATAAAGGACATCCCCGAGAACTACAGCCTCAACAAGACGGTGACGTTCCGCTATTCAGACTTCTTTTCAGATGGATTTGAAGACGAAACCGTTACGGCAAGGCTGGACACCGATGGAAGATTTACTGCAAAGCTGCCCGTAGTCAACACAACGAAGTTCTGGTGCGAATGGGCTGACCAGCAGGTCTTCATCTCCCTCCTCGAGCCGGGCAAGACGTATTTCATGCTCTATGTCCCACACGGGGAGCGTTGCTATTTCATGGGCGAAGACGTACGCCTGCAGAATGAATTCCTCAGACATGCCCCGGACAACAGCACCCCAATACGCATGGAAAAAGGTGGAGACTTTGACAAGTTCCTGGCATCCGCCGACAGTTTCATCCAGACAAATACTGCCAGGATTGACCGTTTGTGCAACGAACACCCCACACTTTCCACACGCTTCAAGCTCTACCGGCAAGGAGAGGTATTGTGGAAGCAAACCCGGAACATCGGACAGTCGCGCTTCAATGGCAAAGACTATCGGCTCCCCGACAATGTACGCAAGTACGCCACAGACATCTGGGCCAAGCTGCCGGAACCGCTGACACTCCACCCCGATGATGTCACTACATTCATCCGTGACTACTTGGGCGATGCCATAGAAGACAGGCCTTCCCCCAGCATATCATTTTACTACAGAGACCATTTATCCGAATGCGCATCCAACGATGAAGAGCGGGTCATACTCGCACGCTGGGAGGCATTCCAGGCAGGAGCGGATTTCCTGAGAAAGGTTGCAAAGACTCCAGAAGAGTTCGATAAGATGCGCGAAGAGTATTCCAAAAGCACCGACCCCGCACTGTTTGACAAGGCGTCTGCCATCTTCCGGGGAGAACACGTCCGTAATGTCAGTGACGGATATAATTTCCGCGCTACCCTTAAGGACATTGCCTTTGCTCTTGACTCGCTCCAGGTCCCTTCCCTCATCAAGGACATGCACCTTTGCCGCCAAGCATACAATAAGATAGGGCAGAGCTGCCGCCCATTGCCCGAGGCTACTATGGATACTCTCAAGGCACTGGTAACCACCCCTATCACCCTGGAATGGGTGGAGCACAAGAACAACTACACCAAGGACATCCTGAACAACCGTGTGGTCAAGGAGACCGTATTGGAAACGCCTGAGCCTATAGAGACCGGTGAGGGCATCCAGGGCATAGACAGCACCGACGGCAAGGCTCTTCTGCAGAGCATCCTGGCTCCATTGAAGGGCAGGTTCGTCCTGCTCGACGTCTGGGGCACATGGTGCGGCCCGTGCAGGATGGCGCTAAAGGACTCTGAAGAAGAGTATGAACGCCTGAAGGCATTCGACATCGTCTACCTCTATCTGGCCAACAGCAGCCCCAAGGAGGAATGGGAGAACGTGATAAAGATGTACAACGTAAACGGCGAGAACGTTGTCCACTACAATCTGCCACGCGAACAGCAGCAGGCCATAGAGCAGTACCTGAATGTCCATTCCTACCCCAACTACAAGCTCTTCGACCGCGAGGGCAACCTGCTGGACATGAAGGTGGACGCACGCCAGCTGCCCCACCTGGAGAACATACTCAAGCAACTGTCCCGGCAATGACCGGTAATCATACACACAGCGACAGCAGCTACTATGGAATGTACACAGCCAACCAATATCAAGTTACTTCAATAAACACACAAACAAGACTAATACAGACAACATTATGGCAAAGATTACAAAAGAAGCCGCCTTGGCCTACCACGCAATGGGCAAGCCGGGCAAGATAGAGGTGGTTCCCACCAAACCGTACCGCACACAGACCGACCTGTCCCTGGCCTACTCGCCAGGTGTGGCAGAGCCTTGTCTGGAAATACAAAGGAACCCAAACGATGCATACAAGTACACCAGCAAGGGCAACCTGGTGGCTGTCATCAGCAACGGCACGGCCGTATTGGGCTTGGGCGACATTGGCGCACTCAGCGGCAAACCTGTGATGGAGGGCAAGGGACTGCTGTTCAAGATATACGGCGGCATTGACGTCTTTGACATCGAAGTCAACGAGAAAGACCCCGAGAAATTCATTCAGGCCGTCAAGGCCATAGCCCCCACCTTCGGCGGTATCAACCTGGAGGACATCAAGGCTCCAGAATGCTTCGAGATTGAGCGCCGTCTGAAGGAAGAGCTGGACATCCCCGTGATGCACGACGACCAGCACGGCACAGCCATCATCTCAAGCGCCGGACTGCTCAATGCCCTGGAGGTGGCAGGCAAGCGTATAGAGAATGTACGCATCGTAGTGAATGGAGCAGGAGCCGCAGCCATATCTTGTACCAAACTATATATGGCACTGGGTGCACGCCGCGAGAACATACTGATGCTGGACAGCAAGGGTGTCATCACCGATGAACGCCCCAACCTTACACAGGAAAAGAAGGAGTTTGCAACTTCACGCCACGACATACACACGCTGGAGGAAGCCATCAAAGGAGCCGATGTGTTCCTCGGTCTGAGCAAGGGTGGAGTTCTTTCACAGGAAATGGTACGCTCGATGGCCGACATGCCCATCGTCTTCGCATTGGCAAATCCCGACCCGGAGATTACATACGAGGAGGCCATGGCCGCACGTCCCGATGTGCTCATGTCCACGGGACGTTCCGACTATCCCAACCAGATAAACAACGTCATAGGCTTCCCCTACATCTTCCGTGGCGCGCTTGACACGGCTGCCACTGCCATCAACGAGGAAATGAAACTGGCTGCCGTACGCGCCATAGCCGCACTGGCCAAGAAGCCCGTGCCCGATGTGGTGAACGAAGTCTACAACGTGGGCAACTTCACCTTCGGCAAGGACTACTTCATTCCCAAGCCTGTGGATCCGCGCCTCATCACCGAAGTGTCTATGGCCGTAGCCAAGGCTGCAATGGACAGCGGCGTGGCACGCAAGCACATCACCGACTGGGATGCCTATGCAGCCCACCTGAAGCATATCATGGGACTCGAAAGCAAACTGACACAACAGTTGCACGAGACCGCACGCCGCAATCCACAGCGCGTGGTCTTTGCCGAAGGCATACACCCCACCATGCTGAAGGCGGCCGTGGAGGCACACAACGAGGGAATATGCCACCCCATACTGCTGGGCAACGACGAGATGATTACCAAAAAGGCTGCCGAACTGGAGCTGTCACTTGAGGGCATAGAGATCATCAACTTGCGTCACGACCGCGAGGCACCGCGCCGCGAACGCTTCGCCCAACTGCTGGCCGAAAAACGTGCACGCGATGGCTACACATTCGAGGAGGCTAACGACAAGATGTTCGAGCGCAACTACTTTGGCATGATGATGGTTGAGACCGGAGAAGCAGACGCATTCATCACAGGCGTCTACACCAAGTACAGCAACACCATCAAGGTTGCAAAGGAGATAGTAGGCATCAAGCCCGGCTTCAGCCACTTTGCCGCCATGCACATACTCAACAGCAAGCGCGGCACCTTCTTCATCGGAGACACGCTCATCAACCGACATCCCGGTACGGAGACGCTGACCGACGTGGCACGCCTCATGGAGGGAGCCGTGAGAGTTTTCAACCACGAGCCAGTCATGGCCATGGCCAGCTACTCCAACTTCGGTTCCGACAAGGATGGCTCCCCTGCCGACGTCCACGAGGCTGTACGTATTCTGCAAGCCGAGGACCCAAACCGTCTCATTGACGGAGAGATGCAGGTGAACATAGCCCTCGATCGCGAACTCCGTGACCGCCGCTACCCGTTCACCCGCCTCAACGGCAAGGACGTCAACACGCTCATATTCCCCAACCTCTCCAGTGCCAATGCGGCCAGCAAGCTACTCCAATACATGGCAGGCGACATAGAGGTGATAGGCCCCCTGCAAATTGGGCTGAACAAACCCATACACTTTGCCGACTTCGAGAGCAGCGTACGCGACATAGTCACCATCACCGCCGTGGCTGTCATTGACGCCATTGTGGCAAAACGCAAGTGCACGGAAAACTGCCTCATCCGCTGAGGAACATAAATAGACACACAAGCGTGCATGCCACCCTACCAAAGTGGTATGCACGCTTTTCTTGTTCACATCCGAATTGGAGCGTAGTCTGTTGGCACGAGCCATGGTGCGGGGCTCATGGATCACCGTCCCTAGACTATACCCTGAGCCATCATAGCACGGGCCACCTTCATGAAGCCAGCCACGTTTGCACCGCGTACATAATTGATACTTCCATCCTCACGCATGCCATATCTGACGCACTGTGTGTGGATGCTGTGCATGATTTCATGCAGACGCTTGTCCACATCCTCGGCACTCCACACGATGTGACCGGCATTCTGGCTCATCTCCAAACAACTGGTGGCAACACCTCCGGCGTTCACTGCCTTGCCTGGGGCATAGAGTGTGTGCAGCTCAAGAAAAAGATCTATAGCCTCGGGCGTACATCCCATGTTGGAGATTTCGCCTACACATAGCACACCGTTGTCAGTCAGACGTGCGGCATCCTCGCCATTGAGCTCGTTCTGCGTGGCACATGGCAGGGCTATGTCCACCTTCTGCTCCCATGGACGTCGGCCCGGGAAGAATGTGGATGATGGATAACGTTCTGCATATGGCGCCACGATGTCGTTACCGCTGGCACGAAGTTCCAACATGTAGTCTATCTTTTCTCCGCTGATACCATCGGGGTCGTAGACATATCCGTCGGGGCCGCTTATGGTCACCACACGTGCTCCCATCTGTGTAGCCTTGGTGGCTGCGCCCCAGGCAACGTTTCCAAATCCGCTTATGGCCACGGTCTTGCCCTCTATGTCATGCCCGGCACGGCGCAACATCTCGCGCACGAAATACAATCCGCCAAAGCCTGTGGCCTCGGGACGTACCAGCGAGCCACCGTAGTCCAGTCCTTTGCCCGTGAGCACTCCGCTAAAGTCTCGGGTAAGGCGCTTGTACTGTCCGAACAGGTAGCCAATTTCCCTGGCTCCAACGCCTATGTCTCCGGCCGGAATGTCCACCTCAGGACCTATGTGGCGATAGAGTTCGCTCATGAACGACTGACAGAACCTCATCACCTCGGCATCGCTCTTGCCGCGAGGAGAGAAGTCGCTTCCGCCCTTACCTCCACCCATGGGTAGGGTTGTGAGGGCGTTCTTGAAGGTCTGCTCAAAGCCCAGGAACTTCAGTATGCTCAGGTTCACACTGGCATGGAAGCGCAATCCGCCCTTGTAGGGACCTATGGCACTATTGTACTGCACGCGGTATCCAAGGTTGACCTGCACCTTGCCCTTGTCGTCCACCCAGGGCACACGAAAGGTGATGATGCGTTCAGGTTCCACCAGACGTTCCAGCAGGGAGGCCTTCTCCCACTCAGGGTGCTGGTTATAGACGTCCTCGATACTGGAGACAACCTCTCTCACGGCCTGCAGATACTCCTGCTCACCGGGATGTTTGGCCTCGAGCGAGGCCATGAACTTGTTGATGTCTAACATAGCGTAAAAGGGTAATATAAATGAATATAAGTAATATAGAGCCTACGGATGCAGCCTGGTCAATGCTTCTTGCCGCTTCCGAAGCGCTTGAGAACAAAGGATGGAGAACAGCGCATGTACACTCCGAAGCTGAACGGCGTGCGGAACTCGGCCGGCAAGCCGGCAGTCTCGCCTGTGGTCTCGTCCGGCGGACATGTCATGGCTCCCGTTCGGCAGAGATATGCCTTAACGTTGGCACCTATAGTATATGCCTTGGCAAAGGTATGTGAGTATTCCACTCCTATGAGGGCGGTAGATATGTTGTCGAAACTGGCACCGGGAGTCTTGGTGCTCAGTGTGCCGAAAAATGGGCTGCCATACAGGGAGCAGAAGCGGGCGGAGTGGAAGAAGGCGGCCGACACCCTCAGGTCGCGTATGAACTCCACATCGGCACGCACCCATCCGGCCACACCACTCTTAAACGGCCACAAGCCTCCCCTCTGCTGGAAACATCCCAGGACCATGGCCTCGGCACCTATGCCCGTCACCACCCTGGCAGCTGGAGCCCCGTAACGATAGGCCAGTCCCATGGCACCGTTGCCCACGGTCTGCACGCCCATGCTGGTATGGTCCTGCTCACCGCCACGATGCTGGAGCACCAGCTGTATGGGGATGGACAGGCTGTGAGTGATGCCCTCGGACCGCCGGCGTTTCAGTATCTCTATACTCTGTGTCCATCCTACAGTGAAAGCCTCCTGATGTGTGGCCTCCTCAAAAATGTAGCTCTGCCAGTTGATCCACAGGTCGGAATGCCATCGACGTGTGTCCATAAGGATCTGGAAACCCATCTCGGGATCGTCCGTGAGCACCATCTCGGGGTTGTACATCACTTCCGAGAAACCATGCGTGGCACCACCGTAGATGTTGCCCAAGACCAAGGTCAGATGGCTGAACGATGCAGTAGCGCGAAAGAATGGCAGCAGGTGTGCACCGGACTGATACTGGTCGCCCTTCCAGGTGGCTATGTCGTGGAACACGTAACAGGGATACTTGTTGGCGCCGGAATATATGGTGGCATGCAGACCCAACTCCAGCCGCACCTGCCTCAGGGGCGTGTAGGTGAGACGCGGCTGCAGCCTGACACCAGGCAAGGAGTATCCGTTCTGCACATGACCGTCGAACTCGTTATCCTTGAAGAAAGCCAGTGCCTCCAACTCCAAGCCCAGTGTGCCAATGTGTGCCGTGTCCACAGCGTATGTCTGGTAGCCCATGCGGCGCGACAAATCGGCTTGCCCATCGAACTGAGCCGCAACGTTCAAGGCCACGCCAAAGAAGAGAAATAGAGCAGCAATTGCTTTCATATATTGACAATGATATCGGATTTCCAGGGCTAAGTTACAAAGAAACGTCCAATCAGGCAACGATTGACCACATGTATTTTGCCTTTACCCCGCATAAAGCCACCCCGCCATGGCCGGAAAGCCGGCCAAAGGGCGTGGAGCAACATTATTTAAGCCTCCGAATTTGGTCATGAACGGTCATAGTCGTACCTTTGCCGGCAAAGCAGACCAAGATGCAGATACACTTTGCCCCATTGCAGGGATACACAGGCCACGAGTATCGCCATGCACATGCAGTACACGGCGGAGGCGTAGACACCTACTATACGCCATTCATCCGCCGTGAGAAAGGCACCGTAAGGCAGAAGGACATACGCGACATAACGGACCCGGACAACAAGGAGCTGCACCTTATTCCACAGATAATGTGTTCCTGCGTGGATGACTTCAACTACCTTGCCGACACTGTGCAGGACCAGGGCTATCGGGAGATAGACCTCAACATGGGCTGCCCCGCACCCATGCAGACGAAACACAGATGCGGAAGCGGCCTCCTGCCGCATCCCGATCTGGTGGAGGCCCTGTTCCGCCAGATGAGGGTAAGGCCCGAGGTGCGCTTCTCCGTCAAGATGCGTCTCGGACTGGAACGGGACTGCGAATGGAGGGCATTGACCGACCTTATCAACGAGGCACCGCTGCAGCACCTCTGCATCCATCCCCGTATAGGGCAGCAGATGTACAAGGGCGAGGTGAACCGTGCCATGTTCCACGAGATGACCAAAGCCCTGCGCATACCCATCATATACAACGGCGACCTCGTCTCCCCTGCCGACATAGCTGGCATAGAGAAGGCGTATCCGGCATTGCACGGCGTGATGATAGGCCGTGGCCTGCTTGCACGCCCCACACTTGCATTGGAGTACCGCACGGGCCACGAAATGCCGGTGCACGAGCGTAGGGCCGTTCTGATGCAGATGCACGAGGATTTGCTGGCATTCTGCACCCTCAAGTACAAGACGGACCCGCAGGTACTACTGCACATACGTGCCTTCTGGGAGTTCCAGGAACAAGAGCTGGGGCGAAAGGCCTGGAAGAAGATAATGAAGGCAGGCAACATGAAGAACTACATGCAAGCAATAAGAGAACTATGAAAAGAACACTGGCATTCATAGCCATGACCATGGTCATGGCCGGTGCAGGAGCGCAGACTCCCTTGCCTAAAGTATATGACGAGAGCATAGACCCCATGATACAGATAGACAAGGCATTGGCAAAAGCAAAGGACGAGCACAAGAACGTCATCGTACAGCTGGGCGGCAACTGGTGCGTGTGGTGCCTGAGGTTTGCCGACTTCATCACTAAGGAGGCTCCCATAGACAGCGTCATACGGCACAACTATGAGTACATACACGTGAACACGCCCAGGCGCGGAACCCCTCAGGCCAAGGCTGCAGAACCGTTGCAGAAGCGCCTGCACAATGCCGGTCGATTCGGCTATCCCGTACTGGTGGTGATGGACGCGGACGGCAACGTGCTGCACATACAGGACAGCAGCTTCCTGGAATCAGGCAGCTGCTACGATGCAGACAAGGTCCTGAGATTTCTGAACGGCTGGACCCCGGAAAGTGCAAAACAGTAACTGACGAAAGCCAAACAACGTTTACACATCATGAACATACTGCACAACCTATATGCGACCTTGGTCCTGACGACATTGTCACCCGCCTGCCAGGCCCAGGATACAGCTGACATAAACACAGACAGCCTGTGCATAGACATCAGCTACATGATGCCTCAGCGCTACAGCGCCAAGGCGGTGACCAACTTTTCCCTATGCCTCAGGGGCGACACGCTGGTTTCCTATCTCCCCTACATGGGACGTGCATACCAGCCGACATTCGGCAACACCAACGGCTTGGACTTCACCGGCCCCGTTACCGACAAGAGCGTGACGAAAGGACGGAAGGGCAAAACCACCATAAAGTTCCACTGCAAGAACAATGCTGTCAGCTATGACTTCAAGATAGAGGTCTACCCCAAGGGGGGCGCATACATCCACCTCATCCCAAGCAATGCCGATGCCATCAGCTACAGGGGAACGTGGCAATAACCCCACGGAGACAAGATGATAAGAACTGGTTTATGCAACAGCATAAACCAGTTCTTATCATTATATATTCGCATTCATTCTGGTGCATAAACCGGTTTATGCAACCCGATCTCCGCAGGCATGTGACGGATGCTCCACAAACACCGGACCAGAAGTCCACGCGTCAGCACACCCCCAGGCCACGGTATCAGCCAATCGGCTCAAACAGTCCCAATGCCTCGCAAGCACGATAGATGCCATCATCGTCCACGGCAGACGTGACCATGTCGGCCTTGGCCTTCAATTCGGGAATGGCATTGCCCATGGCCACCTTGTACCAGTCGTCGGTGAACATGGACATATCGTTCATGGCATCACCAAAGACTATGGCGTCGGCATAGTCGGCATGGAAATAGTCCATGACCTGACGGATACCGAAAGCCTTGTCCGACGGCTCCACGAAGAAATACTCCCTGTGGAAACGGCACCACGGCAAGGCGGAAAGGCTCTCCAACGACAGTTCCGTTGGATAGAGGCAGGCAACGTATGCCTTGTATATCTCGGGATAGTCTTCGGGTGCCAGGCCTTCGACAACCCTGGACTTCATATAAATGTCATGAGTGAACTCCTCGAAACGTCCGTCAGGCACATAGCGGGTATCGGAATTGGCCACCTGCAGACCCCATGGAATGTTCTTCGCCTGACATTCGTGTATCAGACTGATGACTTTATCCCGATTCAATGGGGTGATGCCTAAGAGACGGTCATTGATGGTGACCCCATATCCGCCGTCGCTGACCATGTTCTCAAAGCCGAGGCTGTGCATATAGTCCA
>DBLZ01000083.1:0-8502 GCA_002297545.1 Prevotellaceae bacterium UBA711
ACGAGTTCTTGCATCCGGAAAAAGTCACGGAAGAAAGTTATGCCAAGCATCCAAACGCCAACAAAAAGTGGACACGCAGTGCGGATAATTTTCTGCTTACCCTTTATCATGAAGGGAAAAGTATAAAATACATAGCCGAGAGAATGGGCAGAAGTCAAACCTCGATAGTAATGCGATTAGGAAAATTGGAAGGAAAACGGCAATAAAATACTGATTGCATTTCGTTTGTCGAAAATATATGTTACCTTTGCATAGAGTTGTTTGACAGCAATGTACTGCACATCGCAGAATTTATGACCGTTGCCAAGTCATTACCTCACTTGTGGCAAAAAGTGCGCAAGTTGCTTATTCCTAAATTATTCCTATCTTATAGCTGTATTTTAAGGAAAAATACTACCCGCAGGGCTGGAGATTTTTCCAGAAAACAGGAGGCTTGACCTTGCTTTCCCGTCAAATCCCGGAGTTACCTTTGCACCCAGCACGAAAATGACTGCTTGATGCGGCCTACTGAAAGACGCAAAAATGGAGGTAAACGGAAGTAGAGGCAGATTAGACAGAAAACTTCAAAAGGAAAATCCGCAAAAAAAAGGGAATCGACAAAAAGAAAATGGAACAATGCCGGAAGCGTGAAACCGGGTAAACCGACAACAAGGAAGTATGATATTATCTGTTTGACCAGACCTGTCTGGTCGGACGAATAATATCATTCTTCCCCGGTTTGCCTGCCGTGGGTGACGGCTTGTTTCATTTATGAAACGTGCGGTCAAACACGGCTTTCCGCTTCCGGCTAAAAGGAACAAGGAACAGCGAAAAGAAAAATCGTCAGAAACCCGTAAAAGCACCTCCTTGGCATAAGCACAAAAGAAATGGGTCCTGCATCATCAGTCTAAACAATCGTTTAGGCGTGAGGCAGAACCCTTTTCTCACCGCTTATGCAATAGTCGGCACACGTTCGTTCAAAACTTGTTTTGTACGATGGTGCGACGACGCATATAATCGCTTTTACGGAAAATAAGTGTGAAAAATCAGACAGATAACATCAAAAGTCCCAATAAAATTGCTACCTTTGCATACGAAGAGTTCTTTGAAGGTTACGCAACGCGCAGAAGAATAATGCAGTAGATAACTTACTAATTCGTAACCTATTACCATAATGAGCAATCAACCTACGCTCATTTCCAGTGATTTACACTCTTTTAGTAACTTCGGAAAGCGAAACCTTAAACAAAGGAGGCTATTATGATATACCTTTTCCTGGCCACCGGCTTTGAAGACATCGAAGCCCTGGCACCGTTGGACATCATGCGTCGTGCCGGGCTCGACGTCACTACCGTAAGTATCATGGACGAGAAGACGGTCCTCAGCGCCCATGGCGTGGGGGTTGTTGCCGATGCCATGTTGGCCGATGTCGACCTGACGGAGGCGCAGATGCTGGTGCTTCCCGGCGGCCTGCCCGGCAGCACCAATCTGGATGCCTGCGAGCCCCTGCGCCGGGCCATCTTGGCCCACCATGCCCAGGGCAAGCCACTGGCCGCCATCTGTGCCGCTCCCATGGTCTACGGTCATCTGGGCATACTGGATGGAGTACGGGCTACGTGCTATCCCGGCGTGGAGAGCCAGCTGAAAGGTGCTGTTTATACGGCCGACATCGTAACCTGCGACGGCCTGTTCATCACCGGCCGGGGTCCCGCCGCCGCCATGGCTTTCGGCTATGCCATAGCCGAGCACTTCCTGGGCAAGGATGCTGTGGCACCTTTGCGCGAGGGAATGATCTACAATCAGTTGCTGGCACGCTAAATACGTAGTGCACATCCTGGAACGAGAACTCACCTATCTTATCTGTCGGGCATCGGCCCCAAGCGGGCCAAAATCCCCGGCAGGATATAATGTGTAAACAACTATGACGCAACTTATCGTAACTCTGGAGGACAATACTGCGGCCTCCGGCATCAAGAAGGCCATACGCCTGCTGAAGGGAGTGGCACAGGTCAGGGAACGGAAGACTTTGTCCAAGAAAGAAATCTCCACCTCATACGAACCCAATGCCGAAACCCTCGAGGCCATTAGAGAGTGTAGGGCTGGAAACTATGCCGGCACGGTAGATACATCCTGTATTGATGCCATGATTAAGTCTATACTTGAATGAAGAAGCTCGTCTACAGTTCCCGGTTTCGTCGCGATGTAAAAAAGATAGCACGACAGCCAAAGAAACTGGCAGCCCTGAATGAAGTCCTCGTGCTCCTGGAAGCGGAAGGTGGACTCCCAGTTGCTTACAGACCACATCAGCTCACCGGCAACTATGCAGGGTGTATCGAGTGCCACCTCGGTCCCGACTTCCTTCTGATATGGATAGACGAGAAGAAAGACACCATCTATCTCGTTCGTCTCGGGTCGCACTCCGAACTCTTCGGCTGAACACATTGATTATCTTCACGTGCATGTGCTTTTGGTCATGGTGAGAAGCATGTGCGCGGGTGCATAGTACACGAGTTACCACTTCCCTCCCAATCCATCGACGATGTCTTAAAGTTGTTGTCACGCTAAGCTAAATACGTAGTGCACATCCTGGAACGAGAACTCACCTATCTGCCTGGCATCGGCCCCAAGCGGGCCGAGCTGCTGCAGCGCGAACTGGGCCTGAAGACCTGGGGCGACCTGCTGTACTATTTCCCCTACAAGCACATAGACCGCAGCCGACTCTACCGCACCACGGAACTGACGGCCGACATGCCTTTCGTGCAGGTGCGGGGGCAGTTCGTCAGTTTCGAGCAGATGGGGGATGGCAGGAAGAAGCGTCTCGTGGCTCACTTCACCGACGGTTACGGTTGGGTGGATTGTGTGTGGTTCAATTCCCAGCAGTACGTACTCAAGAGCGTGAAGTTGCACACCGACTACATCCTCTTTGGACGTCCCTCCCTCTTCGGTGACAGGATAAACATCACGCATCCCGATGTGGATCCTGCCGACACCCTGTCACTGAACAAGATGAGCATGCAGCCCTACTATCAGACTACGGAGAAGATGAAGAAGGCCGGGTTGCATTCGCGTTCCCTGGAGAGATTCATTGGCACGCTGTTGCAGCAGATTGCGCCAGGCTCCATAACGGAGACCCTGCCGGCGCACATCGTCTCCCGTCTGTGCCTGATGGGGCGCGACGAGGCATTGCGGGCTGCACACTATCCCGCCACGGCCGCAGAACTGACGCAGGCCAATTACCGTCTGAAGTTCGAGGAACTGTTCTACGTCCAGCTCTCCATACAGCGCTATGCCCGCTATCGCAAGGGCACTATTCGAGGGCACGTTTTCGCCCGTGTGGGAGAGTATTTCAACGACTTCTACACCCGGCGTCTGCCTTTCGCTCTCACCGAGGCCCAGAAGCGCGTCATCCGCGAGATGCGGGCCGACATGGTATCGGGTCGGCAGATGAATCGCCTGGTTCAGGGCGATGTAGGCTCCGGCAAGACTATGGTGGCCCTGATGACCATGCTCATTGCACTGGACAACGGTTATCAGGCCTGCATCATGGCACCTACGGAAATCCTTGCCGAGCAGCATTTCGATACGTTTCGCAAGATGCTCGACGGCATGTCTGTACGTGTGGAACTCTTGACCGGCATGGTCAAGGGCAAGCGACGCATGGAAGTGATGGACGGTCTGCGAAAAGGCGACGTACATGTGCTTGTGGGTACGCATGCGGTGATAGAGGACAATGTGGTGTTTCACAACCTGGGCCTCGTTGTCATAGACGAACAGCACCGTTTCGGCGTGGCTCAGCGTGCCAAACTGTGGGAAAAGAACCTCACTCCGCCGCACGTTCTGGTTATGACGGCCACCCCCATACCGCGTACTTTGGCCATGACCCTGTATGGCGATCTCGATGTTTCGGTGATAGACGAGTTGCCACCCGGGCGCAAGCCTATAGTGACGACGCATGTCTACGACAACAATCCCGCGCAGCTGTATCGGGGCATAGATCAACAGATCCGCGAGGGACGGCAGGTCTATATGGTATATCCTTTGGTGCGCGAGAGCGAGAAACTGGATCTGAAGAATGTGGAGGAGGCTCGTTTGCATCTGCAGGAGATATTCCCCCGGTACCGCATCAGCATGGTGCATGGGCAGATGAAACCGGCAGACAAGGACACCGAGATGCAGCGTTTTGTAAGTGGGGAGACGCAGATACTGGTGGCTACCACGGTGATAGAGGTGGGTGTGAACGTGCCTAATGCTTCGGTGATGGTCATACAGAATGCCGAGCGTTTCGGCCTGTCGCAGCTCCACCAGTTGCGAGGTCGCGTGGGCAGGGGCGCCAACCAGAGTTATTGCATTCTGGTGACCAAGTACGACCTGTCCAAGGATACGCGTCGCCGCATAGACATCATGACGGAGACCAACGACGGTTTCGAGATAGCCGAGGCCGACCTCCGTTTCCGCGGCCCCGGCGACCTGGAGGGCACGCAGCAAAGCGGCATAGCCTTTGATCTTAAACTGGCCAATCTTGCCCGCGATGGACAGATAGTGCAACTGGCCCGAGACACGGCCTCGGAGGTTCTGGACGAGGATCCCACGCTGGCCATGCCGCAGAACCGCATCATGGTGGAGCGTCTCCGCTATATGAAGCGCGACGAGATGGACTGGAGCAACATCAGCTGACGCCGTCTTTATCGTGGTGCGCCACGGCATGTGGAGGGCGGTCCCATGGCGCGTTGCGGAAATAAACCGGTTTATCGACTTCTATGAACCGGTTTGTGCGTGTGAATAAACCAGTTTATCCGAAAGCAAGAACCTGTTTATATGGTCTGGATGCCGTGGCGCATCGGACGTCGTTGGCCGAAGCGTTGGCCGGAAAACGGTGTGGCGAGGGGCGGACTCTTGTGGCCGTTGGACTTGATTTATGTTAAAAAGAAGGCCATAAGTGAATATAAGTTTTGCATAATGCCCATATTTCCAAATAATTGTTGTAACTTTGCCGCGGTTAAGGAGCTGGGGTGCCCTGTTCCATGACCCGTATAAAGATAAAAGGAATGTTGGAAAGAACTTTGGTTTTGCTCAAGCCCAGTGCCGTGGAGAGAGCGCTGGTAGGCGAAATAATACACCGTTTTGAGAGAAAAGGCCTGCGCATTGCCGGCATGAAGATGTTGCAGTTGGACGACGACATCCTGGCTGAGCACTACGGTCACCTCAAGGATAAGCCGTTTTTCGGCCTGTTGAAGGCTTCCATGATGAAAACCCCTGTTGTGGCCATGTGCCTGGAGGGCGTGGATGCCATCGCTGTGGTGCGTTACATTACAGGCTATACCAACGGTCGTAAGGCTGACCCCGGCACCATCCGTGGTGACTATTGCATGAGTAACCAGCAGAACATTGTTCATGCTTCGGATTCTCCCGAGGCTGCGGAGGTGGAACTGCAGAGATTCTTCCGCCCCGAGGAGATCTTCGACCTCGGTAACCTCAATCTCAGCCGCCTCTATGCGGCTGACGAGGTGTGAGGCGCATCCGCGTGCTTCCGAAGTTGTCGTAACCGCCACTGCCATAAATAACACGATTAACCCTACAACCACTTTAACCTAATTACGCCAATGCACTTTCTTTTAAATCAAATGGCCAGGAAGGTTCTGCTGCTGCCGCTGATGGCCTTGACGGCCTCCACGGGTTTCGCTCAGGATAAGTTGGCCGATGTAGCACCGGTGGACAAGCGTATGCGCGCCATCGACTCTGTCAGTATAGCCTCCTTGCGGGCAAAGGAGAGTATCGATGACTATTCGGCTTCGCTGTATCCTGAATGGAACAATAGCCTCTATCTTGGTGCCAATGTGGTAATGCCCAAGGAATTCAAGATAGATCTGCGCGAGTTTCGCATGCCGTGCGAGAACAACCGTGTGACCAGTCACTATGGCTACCGTCGTTCCTTCCGCAGGAACCATAAGGGCACAGATATTAAGGTCTATGTGGGCGATACCATATACGCAGCCTTTACCGGCAAGATACGCATCGTTGCCTTCAATCGTGGAGGCTGGGGTAAGTATGTGCTCATTCGCCACAACAACGGTTTGGAGACCCTTTACGGGCACATGAGCAAGCAGCTGGTGACCGAGGGTCAGGAGGTGAAGGCCGGTGAGCCTATCGGCTTGGGTGGCAATACGGGACGTTCCAACGGTAGCCATCTGCACTTCGAAGCACGCTTCATGGGGCATTTTATCGACCCGGAGAAGATGTTTGACTTCGAGGCCAAGGACATAAAAGGGGACTATTACCTGTTCTCTTCCGTGGGAGGCAGTCGTCTGCTCACTTCGGAAGAGGCCGGAAAGCTGCCATCCAACGACGTGCTGGCATCTGTGGGTGGTCCTACTTTCGAAGCCGACAAAGCAGCTGAGAGCAAGCGTTTCCAGGAGGAACGCAAGGCTTCCATCCGCGCTTCTGTACACAAGGTTGCCAAGGGCGAGAGCCTGTCTACCATTGCCCGCAAGCGTGGTACCACGGTCAGTCGCCTGTGTAAGCTCAACAATATCACGCCCAAGACCGTTTTGCGTGTAGGGCAGATATTGAAATGCTGATGACATATCATCTGTCCTGATGCCGTGGCAGACGGGCAAAAGATAAACGAGATACGGAGAACCGGTCCCCGGCCGGGGTGCCGGTTCTTTTTGTGATACCAAGGGCGTCCATCCCACAACCAAGGGCCTATATAATATATATAATGAACACGCGCGAGCAATTCGAGGCTGTGATGAAGGAGTGCCGCACTCTCTTCTCCAAGAAACTGCACGACTATGGTCCTGCATGGCGTATCATGCGTCCGCAGTCGGTCACGGATCAGTTGTATATCAAAGCCAACCGCATCCGTAGCATAGAGACCAAGGGTGTATCCATGGTGGGGGAGGGCATACGCCCCGAGTTTGTGGGCATAGTCAACTATGCCCTGATAGGTTTGATACAGCTTGAGTTGGGTGCCGCCGAGGTCACCGATGACATGACCCCGGAGCAGGCCCTGGTCGAGTACGACCGCCACGCACAGGAGTGCCTGGAGCTGATGCTGAGAAAGAACCACGACTATGACGAGGCCTGGCGAGGTATGCGCATAAGCAGCTATACCGACCTCATCCTGATGAAGATATTCAGGACGAAACAGATAGAGTCGCTCAGCGGAGAGACCCTGGTGTCCGAGGGCATAGATGCCAACTACATGGACATGCTCAACTATGCCGTCTTCGGACTAATCAAATTGACATTCGGTGAGGAATAAGGCACTTTTCCGTCTGGCACTGTGGGCAACGGTCAATGTCTGCCGTCTGGCGTTGGCTGCGTCCTTGCTGTTCTCCGGCGTGGTGAAGCTGATAGACCCGCGCGGAACCGAGTATAAGATACGCGACTATGCCGTGGCCTTTGGTCTGGAGGACTTGATGTGGTACAGGTTGCCCCTGTTGCTGAGCATCGTCTTGGCACTGACGGAATTCTGTCTGGGCGTCAACATGCTCTTCGGCAACAACCGGCGGTGGACCACGCGCGTTGTGCTGCTGGTCTTCATCCTCTTCACTCCGTTCACCCTGTATCTGGCATTGGCCAATCCCGTGCACGACTGTGGATGTTTCGGTGATGCATGGGTGCTGACCAATTGGCAAAGCTTCGGCAAGAATGTTGTGCTGCTGCTCTGTGCCCTGGTGGCATGGAGATGGTATCGCCTGCATATGCGGCTCATCAGCGAGTATTCGCAATGGTTGATCACCTTGTACTCCTGGCTCTTTGCCTTCATCCTGGCTTCCTATTGCATATACACGCTGCCTGTGATGGATTTCCGTCCATACCATATAGGCGCAGACATATATGCCGAGATGCAATGGGACGAGACGGATCGTGTGCCGCCTATCACGGATCTCGTCATTACCGACCCGACCACCGGCGAGGATGTTACCGATATGGTGGTTGCCGACCCTGGATGGAAGTTTCTGGTGGTGATACCGCGCATAGAGGTGGCTGATGATGGTGTGATGGACAAACTGGCGGAACTGACCGACTATTGCACGGAACATGGATACCGTATCGTGGCACTGACGGCAGGAAGCGATAGCCTGATAAATGACTGGTGCGACGCTACCGGGGCCGAGTACCAGTTTCTTGTGGCGGACGAGATCCCGTTGAAGACCATGATACGCAGCAATCCCGGAGTAATCTTGCTGGATGGCAGCGTGGTGGTGAACAAGTGGGGGGCGAACCAGATCCCCGATGCATCGATGCTGACGGCGCCGTTGGAACAGTTGGACTGGGTGCGCAAAGAGCAGTCGACATACGCGGAGCGTGCGGCCATCCTTATGGCCTGGTATCTGATACCCTTGTTCCTTTGGACTTTGGGCGACAGGCTGATGACAGCCGTAACATCGTATCGTCAACGGCGAAAACAGAAGGCCGGAGCCCCGACACCGAACCCTTAATCACGAACTAACACATAACCCCTAATAAACACAAGTAATATGAGAAAGCACATTGTAGCAGGCAACTGGAAGATGA
>DBLZ01000083.1:8819-11757 GCA_002297545.1 Prevotellaceae bacterium UBA711
GTAGCAGGCAACTGGAAGATGAACAAGAACCTGCAAGAGGGTGTAGCATTGGCTACCGAACTGAAGGACATTCTGGCAGCAGAGAAGCCCAACTGTGATGTTATCATCGGTACTCCCTTCATTCACCTTGCTACCGTAAGCGAGTTGCTGAAGGACAGTGTCATTGCCGTGAGCGCAGAGAACTGTGCCGACAAGGAGAGCGGCGCATATACCGGTGAGGTAAGCGCAGCTATGGTCAAGAGCACAGGTGCCGAGTACGTTATTCTCGGTCACTCCGAGCGTCGCGAGTACTATCACGAGACCCCCGAGATCTTGAAGGCTAAGGTTGATTTGGCCTTGGCCAACGGCCTGAAGGTCATTTTCTGCATCGGCGAGAGTCTGGAAGAGCGTGAGGCTAACAAGCAGGAGGCTGTCTGCAAGGCCGAGCTGGCAGGCAGCGTGTTCCACCTGACCGCCGAGCAATGGAAGAACGTGGTGATAGCTTACGAGCCTATATGGGCCATTGGCACAGGCAAGACTGCCACAGCCGAGCAGGCCGAGGAAATCCATGCTTTCATCCGCTCTTGTGTGGCTGAGGTATATGGTGCCGAGGCAGCAGACAACACCAGCATCCTCTACGGTGGTTCCTGCAAGGCAAGCAACGCTCCCGAGCTCTTTGGCAAGCCTGATATCGATGGTGGCCTGATTGGCGGCGCTTCCCTGAAGGCTGCTGACTTCAAGGGCATTATCGATGCATGGAAGTAATATGAAACTCTAAGTGTGGAGTTGAGAGTTGGGAGCCACAGGAAGAAGGCCATGATCCTGCTGTCCGACGATGGACGCTGTATATGCCGTCTTGGCTCCCAACTCTCACCCCCCTCGTTCTTATTCCTTAACTCTAAGACATTACAATATGAGGAACCGTTTATTTTCGACCTTGTTGCTTGCCACGCTTGCAATGCTGTCTGCCCATGCCCAACAGGATAGCTCCATGGTGAGAACACCGGCTGGTGAATCACTGCCCACAACCATACAGGATAGTGTTCCTCGGAAGCGAGTGCGTGTCAATGGCTTTCGCGTGCAAGTGTATTATGGAGGCAACAACCATCAGTCCAAGCTTCAGGCACAGCGTATGGCCGAGAGGGTGAAGATATGGTTCGAGGAGCAACCCGTGTACACCCACTTTGTGTCACCCCACTGGATGTGTCGCGTGGGTGACTTCAAGACGCGAGAGGAGGCTATGGAACTGCTCAAGGTAATGAGAGAGTCCGGGAGATTTCCCATGGCCGTTGTAGTGAAGAGTAAGGTAAATGCTTTCGAAGATGAATACAGAAGAACAGAACTGCCTGACTCCTGCGCAACAGGAGATACAGCAGCATGTAAGGAGAATCCTGGAGCTTCTTGGTGAGGATCCAGCCAGGGAAGGGTTGCTGAAGACTCCCCTGCGTGTGGCACGCGCCATGACCGACCTGACGCGAGGATACACGCAAGACCCGGTCGCGATATTGCGCAGCGCGGTCTTTCATGAGGAGGGTTGTGATCAGATGGTCATCGTCAAGGATATCAACTTCTATTCCCTTTGCGAGCACCACATGTTGCCTTTCTATGGCCGCGTGCATGTGGCCTATATCCCTAATGGCGAGGTCACAGGGTTGAGCAAGATTCCCCGTGTGGTGGATGTTTTCAGTCATCGCCTGCAGTTGCAGGAACGTCTGACCAAGCAAATCCGCGAAGCCATACAGGAGGCCCTGCATCCCCAGGGAGTAATGGTGGTGGTGGAGGCGCAGCACATGTGCATGCAGATGCGTGGTGTGGAGAAGCAAGGCAGTATCACTACCACCAGCGACTTCTGCGGTGCATTCAAGCAAGCCAAGACACGCGAGGAGTTTCTTTCGCTTATACGGATGAGAGGCTAAGGCTACATGAGCATTCTTTTCCGTCTTGTGCTTTCATATCTGTTTGGCATCAACGTTGTGGCCTTCGTGCTTTACGGCATAGACAAACTGAAGGCCCGCAAGTCTAAATGGCGTATCTCCGAAGCGACGCTCATAGGGCTTGCCGTGGCAGGCGGCAGCGTAGGCGCATGGTGCGGCATGAAGGTGTGGCACCACAAGACATTGCACAAGAAGTTCTTCATCGGTATTCCTGTTATCCTCCTGCTGCAGGTTGTAGCCGTTTTTTGCATCTGCTTCAGGGACACATTGTTCTGAACCCCAAGCGGTCATAAGCCACATAGTGGGTGCGTTGTTCCTGCACACGATTTTCGACATCGCCCATCACTGCACACTGGAACAATGCGTCTACCACCGTTACCGTCGCAGGAACTTGACCTTCTGAACTTTTCCCTCCTACACCAGCACCCTGTCGCCGCATTCTTTGGCCAGACGGCTTTCGGCGTCCTTCAGTTCCTTGAACTTGGCAAGCAACTGCATGGCCTGAGCTTTCGGGGTGGAAGGGTTCTTTATGTCGGCCATGACGCTTTGTATCTGTTGCCGCACGATGGACAGCTTCATGTCGGCCAGCACGTGAGTGGTCAACTCCAGCAGGCGGTTGCCGTCTGCCGTGACTTGCCCTGTGCGGCTGTGATACTTGCTCAACTCCTCCTTGTCGGTACAGAGTTGGAATGCCGTCTGCGACAGCTGTTGGTCGGGGTGGTTGAGAAAGTACTTTTCGGCCACGAAGCCTTCGTCGTGTATATGCTTCATGGCATGATCCAGGATGACTTGAGCCGTGGGGACACTGAACGTGAGACCGTCCTGTGTGAGGGAGAAGAAAATGAACTCCGCCACTGACAGTGGCACACTGCTGCCATCCTCGTTTTCGGCTTCGCAGATGATCTGTTCGCCATAACGGACTATCAGTTGAGCCAGCAACAGTTCCACTCCGCTGTAGGCGTGTGCCGTCGTTGTGCCACGCGAGGGCAGGATTGTGGCCAGCACGGGTGTTTCGCCCGCCGTCT
>DBLZ01000108.1 GCA_002297545.1 Prevotellaceae bacterium UBA711
CCTGCTGATGCAGAACGCCCTGAAGGCTCCCGAACTCTTCGGACGCAGCCTGCAGGTCTACGTCAACATTGCCGAGGCCGAGGTGGAGAAGCACTTCACCTGGATACGCAAGATGACGCCGGAGAAGGCTGAACTTTATCGCCGGGCGTAATCCGGACGTGCCGCGTGACCGTATAACACATTATGTACGGGGACATTCATGTATTGCCATGGTGTCCCCGTCTTCGTTATCCGAGGGGCAGGGCCTGCTGGTTGCGGGAGTTGCGGCTGATGCCACGTGACTTTGGGACATCCGCCTCGCCGTCTTGCGGGTGAAAGAACCGGTTTATATGATCGGAAGAACCGGTTTGTGGGGGCGAAAGAACCGGTTCTCGCAGCAGAAAGAACCGGTTCTTTCTACCATGCCTCCACAAGATGCCTGCATGCGCCATACATGGCGCGGCGCTGGCTCCCGTGGGGCTTGATGACCTGTCTGGGGTGCAACATGGCTTTCTTTAGGCACAAATGTGGGCTCAAGTGTTGTCTATATCTTTCTGATTTCGTATCTTTGCCTTGGTAATCAAACATCCTGCCCTATAAAAAGTTATGAAGAAAATCTGTTTCGCACTCGTGTGCATGTTGCTGACGGCCGTGTCCGTTGCAGCACAGCAGTTTGTCAATCTCACCCCTCTGCCCAAGCAAATGGCCGTGAGCAACGGCAGTTATGTGCTGCCACGTAGTTACACCGTCAGGGCTTCGCACCTGGCCGCCAATGTTCAGGCCGAGGCTACTCGCTTCATCCGTGACATACGCACCACCACCGGCTGCAAGGGACGCCTGACCGAGGCCGCGAATGCGGACATCGTCATGAACATGGACACCGGTATACCCCGCGAGGGCTACAAGCTTACCATAACGGAGCATGGCATCAAGATAAGCTCTTCCAGCCCCAGCGGCTTCTTCTACGCTTTTCAAAGCATCAAGAAGATGATGCCCGCCAATGTGATGGCAGGCATGACAGTGAAGCAGGCGCAGAAGGTGCTGGACTGGTACAAGGCCGACAAGCGCCCCCAGATACCCTGCGTGGATATCACGGACGAGCCTCGTTTCCACTATCGCGGCTTCATGCTGGACTGCGGACGCCACTTCTTCACCGTGGATGAGATCAAGACGGTGCTCGATGCCATGGCCATGTACAAGATGAACTACTTCCACTGGCATCTGACCGAGGACCAGGGATGGCGCTTTGAGGTGAAGAAGTACCCGCGCCTGACGACCATCGGCTCGGTGGCCGGTGACTGCCGCATGACGGACATGGAGAAGGGCCACTACTGGCTGGGCAAGCCCTACGGCCCATTCTTCTATACGCATGAGGATTGCCGCGAGATAGTGGAGTATGCACGCAAGTTGCATATCGAGGTCATCCCCGAGATAGACATGCCCGGCCACATCATGGCTGCCCTGGCCGCTTATCCGGAGTTCAGCTGCACCCCCGACGGCGAGCACAAGGTGCAGACCTATCAGGGCGGTGTATGGGCCGATGTGCTGAACGTGGGCAACCCAAAGGCTGTGCAGTTTGCCCGCGACGTGCTGACCGAGGTGATGGACGTCTTCCCCGGCAAGTATATCCATATCGGAGGCGACGAGTGCCCCACATCGGCATGGGAGAACAACGAGCAGTGCAAGCAGCTGCTGGACAAGCTGATGATTGAGCGCAAGGTAAGACGTCTTTCTTTCAATGACAAGCATCGTTTCCGCCCCCTGCAGAGCTACTTCATATCCCAGATGGCCGACCACATACATGCACGTGGACGTGAAATGATATTGTGGAACGAGAGCGTTACGGCCGAGGGTGCTGACCTGGATCTGATAAAGAAGACCGGGGCTACGATCTTCTGCTGGAACCCCTGCCAAAAGGGTGCTTCCGTGGCAGCCTCACTGGGTCTCGACGCTGTCATCACCGAATGGGGTCCCGGATGCTACTACATCAACCGCAAGCAGTTCGACAGCGATGGCGAGCCTGTGGCAGCCGGCAGCGGCGGCAAGGGCGACCAGCTTCCGGCCGTATATGCCTACAAGCCTGTGCCGGACAATGTCAGGAATCCCAATCTGCGCAAGCATTACGTCGGTGTGCAGGCCACCTTCTGGACGGAGCATGTGTCCGACATTGATTACCTCAACTATCTGGCCTTCCCACGCTTCCTGGCTGTGGCCGAGGCCGGATGGAGCCCCGAGGAGAAGAAGGACTTCGAGAGCCTGCGTACGCGCTTCACTGCGGACACGGTGCTGCTGCGCCTCACTGGCCGTCTCTATGGCCATCACTTCATAGCCAAGTAAGGATGGAGGACAGGCAATCGGTGGAAAAGATAGCCGTACTGATAAGCGGAGGAGTGGACAGCGCCGTGGTGACGCACCTGCTGGTGCAGCAGGGCTACAAGCCCGACCTCTACTACATAAAGATAGGAATGGAGGGCGAGGACTCGTCGTGCACGGCCGAGGAGGATATAGAACTGTCCACTGCCACGGCACGCCGTTATGGCCTGCGCCTGGAGGTGATAGACCTGCAGAAGGAGTACTGGGAGCGCGTAGTGGGGTATGCCATAGAGCGGGTGAAGCAGGGGCTGACACCCAATCCCGATGTAATGTGCAACAGACTGATAAAGTTCGGTGCCTTCGAGGAGAGGGTAGGGCACCTGTACGACAAGATAGCCACCGGACACTATGGTCGCATCATAGAGCGCGACGGCAAGACGTGGCTGGGTGTGGCGCGTGATCCGGTGAAGGATCAGACCGACTTCCTGGCACAACTGCCGGGTGTGGAAATCAGCCGCCTCATCCTCCCTTTGGGAGACCTTATGAAGGAAGAGGTGCGGCGCATAGCCGAGGAGGCGCATCTGCCGCAGGCCAAGCGCAAGGATAGCCAGGGTATCTGCTTCCTGGGCAAGATAAACTACAACGACTTCCTGCGCCGCTTTCTGGGCGAGCAGGAGGGCAAGGTCATAGATATAGAGACCAACCGCATCGTGGGCACACACCGTGGCTTCTGGTTCCATACCATAGGCCAGCGCAAGGGACTGGGGTTGAGTGGCGGTCCGTGGTTCGTGGTGAAGAAGAACGTACGCAAGAACGTGGTCTTCGTGGCGCACGGATGGGACACACAGTTGCAGTACGGCCATGTCTTCCGCCTGGCCGACTTCCATGCCATCACAGAGCCTTTGCCCGTTGCCGAGGGCGCTGCCCCCATGGACATCGCTTTCAAGGTGAGGCACGTGGACCACTTCATGGACGGAACCATCGAACGCGATGGCGACGGCTACATCGTCCGTTCGCCAGAGCCTATTCAGGGCATAGCCCCGGGGCAGTTCGGCTGTATCTATGATCATGACCGTACCGTCTGCTATGGCAGCGGAGAGATAAGCCTGCCACATCCCGGTTGCATAAGGCATGATAGGGAATGAGGCGTCGGTGCCCGTAGTGTGGGAGCGCTTTATAAATTAAGGTGTACGACTGGGGCACCAACCTCCTGGCTCTACATCCACATCACAATCCCTAACTGCGCCCGAACAGATACTTGCGGAAGAACGGGCTGATGCGCAGGATGTTGCTGGATATGATGCAGAAGACGATGACCAGCATACCTATCAGCACGGACAGCGAGGTGTCCATGATGAAGTTGTGGCGGTTGTCCTGGAAGAACGACCCCACGGCGGGCAGGTTGGGCAGGAACAAGAAATGCAACAGGTATATGTCCAGCGTGCGGCGGCCGATATATTGCAGCATGCTGCCTATTATGGTGCATTGGGTCAGGTAGGCCGCATAGTGTCGGAAATACATGAAGACGATGCAGGGCAGGCAGAACTTGGCCATGGTGGACGGGATGTTGGCCCACGCCATGCGTAGCGTGTGCCACTTCAGGACATCCATCGTGCAGAATATCACCACCATCACCATTACAGGGAAGAACCACGCCGAGTCCATCACGCGTTGAGCCTTCTCCCAATACCGTCGCACGATGTTGCCGAAGATGAAGAAGGGGAAGAACTTCATCAACTGTATTACCGAACTATAGTTCAGCCATCGGCTTGGCAGCTTGCCACGGAAACCATCTGCCCACCAGCAGTACTGTGGCAGGTAGCAAGTCTCGTATGCCACCAGCGACAGCAGGAAGAGCAGTGTTATGGGTATCCACGACCGGCGCCCCAGCAGTGACTCCAGCCAGCAGAACAGGTAGTACACCACAAACATATACAGCAGTACCAGCGTGAACCAATAGCCACCCTTTGTCGGGGACTGCAGGCATGCTTCCACGGCCGGGCTGAACTTAGGGTACAGCATCACGCAGGCCAAAAGGAAGAATACTGCTGTGGGGATTAACTGTATACGCATCTTCTTGCCTATCATCGAGCCGAGCGTGCCCAGGTCCCACGTCAGCGACGCCTTGTATGCCAGGAACCCGCTTACCATGAAGAACAGCGGCATGCGGAACAGCATAAGGAAAGGCATGGACGAGGACTGCTTGGCTTGTTCCAGAAAGCCCATTTGTGCCACATGGTAGGCCACCACCAATATCATGGTGAAGCCACGCATAGCATCCAGCCACTCCAGTCGTGGCTTATGCTGGGGAATGGTTGGGATGTTGCTGCTCTCCATACCGTATTGTAGTGTTCGTCATTGCTTCCAAGCGCCTCACTTGGCACCCTTCGCTTGGCAAAAGTACGGAAATAATTTGTCTATTCACGCATTTATGCCTACTTTTGCATTGTAATACCTTACTTATAGTGATACAGGACTCAATACACCGAGCATTGAGAGAGCGGTACAGCCCCGACGGGTCACAGTTGCGCCGTCAGCAGATGCGGATGCTGGAGATACTGATGGAGGTGGATCGTATCTGTCGCAGGCACGGCATACCGTACTGGCTTAGCAGCGGTACCCTGCTTGGTGCGGCGCGCCACGGCGGCTTCATTCCATGGGACGATGACCTCGACATAGAGATGATGCGCTCGGACTATGACCGTCTGATGTCCCTGCTCCCCGATGAACTTCCACGGCACATGGCACTGCAGACCCACGAGACCGACCCGTCTTACTTCTTTTTCTACGCCAAGGTGCGCGACCGTCGTTCCGTGCTCTCTGAGGGCAACAACTATGACCGCATGTGGCGGGAGCGCGGCATATATATCGACATCTTCCCTTTGGAGCGCCAGCCTCTGTGTCTGCATCGACTGAGTGAGAACACCGTGGGCCATATGTACAAGATATGGCGTACCAGCACCGACGATACCGAGGCCATCCGCCGAGTCATGCGATGGTTCCGCTTCAACCGCAAGTACGTCTTTCCCCTCCTCCGCATTCTTTGTCGTCTATCGTCCACGGACATCATCACCAGCGGCATGGGCATTCCCTACCACAATCCCCGCTACGCCCGCGACATTTATCCTCTTTCCACCTTGCAGTTCGAGGGTGTGGACTTCCCCGTCCCGCACGATTACGACCACATGCTTCGTCTACTGTTCGGCGACTACAT
This sequence comes from Prevotellaceae bacterium UBA711, assembly GCA_002297545.1. GTDB lineage: Bacteria > Bacteroidota > Bacteroidia > Bacteroidales > Bacteroidaceae > Physcousia. Next base: position 5,507 of record DBLZ01000108.1, read on the forward strand.
GAAGCTGCCGCCCGAGGACAGCATCACTACGCATTGCGCCAGCCTGGAGTTCTTGGACGAGGGGTTAGCGGAGCATCTTTGACGCTTCAAGAGAAGGGAAGGGGTATACACGGTAGGGTGGCATGTAGTCTCCGTAATGCTCTGATGTGGGAGGCGACACCTTTTACGTTCCCCGTGATTACTGTATGGCGTGCGATGTCCTGTCCTTAATCTTTTCGTATATCAGGTCGGGGTCGGACAGTAACGGGCGTTCCGTCAGCTCATAGCTGTCTTGCAGAATGCTACGTTCCCGATGGTATGCCGGTGACTTTATCCCTGCCAAGTCATATAGCACATGTGGCAGGTCGTCGCTCATGAAGGGTCTGTTCACGGATCGGGCTATCCTTGCCGTTATGTCATGATGCCTTAGCCTGCACGGGTCGGAACACCATATCATCAATGGAATCTCGAATTGTGCCCTTGCCATGCCTGGAGTGATGTCATGCGAATGCGAACGTCCGACATGATTGCGATAGTCGTATACTTCGTCGCCATGGTCGCTGAGATATACCAGCACGGCATCCTCGTTGGCATAATGGCTGCATAATCTGTCTATCATCTCGTCATTGTAGCGTGTGGCATTGGCGAAATGAGCTATTGTCCAGCGCTTGTCATCGGAGAGGTCGGGACGCCGGATGTCATTGGACGTGAAATGACGGTAGCGTATTTCGTTGGGGTAACGCTCTTTGTAATCCACATGCTGGCCAATCAGGTGATATACAGTAAGGCGGTACTTGGCACTGTCATTTCTCAAACCGGAATGTGATGCAACGTCTGTACCGTTTAGAGTGTTGTCCAGCAGTTGTCCGTCATAGGTGTAAGTCTTGCTGTTCCACCGGTCAAGGGACTCGGACATCACTTCCTTGTCATAGATGAAGCCGAGGCATGAGAAGCCCAACCAACCGTTACTCCCTCCTGGGGCTCCCTGGTTGCTGAACCATGTGACCATATAGCCGGCCTTTTTGAATACTGTTGGGAACATCGCGCCCTCTGTCCAGCTTTCGCCACGGCGTGCTCGTGATGATGATATCATGTACCTCATGGCCTTGTCGGTGAAGTTGTATGGTGACACGGCATCCGTGAAGACATACAGCTCGCCACGTCGTTGCCTCTCTGACAGTCGCGGATTGGTGTCCAAATAGTAGCCGTATAGGTTGGAATGATGTCTGTTGAACGATTCGCCTATCACCACTATGATGTGCGGCACGGAGAATTCGCAATCGTCTACCCTGACGCAATGAGTGGCCATGCGAACTTCTTTGATGTCGTTTTGTACTGACAGTACGTAAGCAAAGGACCGCACAGTCTTGTATATCACATCCTCGGGCTCGCATGGCAGACATGAGAATGGCATTGTGTATAATGGCACAATAAACCAAATGAATACCCGCCGATGCCTGTTGATGATTGTTTTCAACTTTTGGTCGATCCATGGCGACAGCCCCATTGCGCATATGGCGAATACGCCTCCAAAGCATAGCAGTGTGGATGCCTTCATGACATAGGTCACCAGGAATTCTCCGGCCTCGCCTGCATTTGTCTGCATCAGCAGCTGAAAGGCTGTAAAACTAATGCCGGCATCAAAGTTTACGGCAAGAAAGATGTCGGTAGCCATCAGTGCCGCGACGCCCCACGTACACTTCCTGCCCCATTGGCCATGATGTTGCGCCAAGCATAGCAGATATGGCCATACGAATACTGTCAGTGTCAATAAGTGAGTTACCAGTTCGCCTTTGGGATTCCTGCATGCGTAATCGGTCCAGCCAACCAAGTAAAGAATGGAGGACAATGCGGGAAGGGTCAAAAGCACGATGTTGGTGACGAATAGTCCCGGGGCCTCCTGTATCGGCATAGCAAAGCGATGGAGTGCAGAGCCGATAATTGACATGTTTCTTTTCATGCGCTGATGATGCATGGACGTGTATCACATGCACGTGTGCAAGCCAGCGCGACCCGGACTGACCCTGATTGTTTGGGAATGGCATTACCTATACATAAAGAAACGTAGGTGCCCAAATCAGCTCGTTCTAAATTCGGGGTCCTCGGAGACCATAACTGTGAACGAACAGAAAAGACACCTACGTCGTATGATAGACACCCAAAAGTGTGCAATGAGGACAATGCCCTCTGCACACTCCGGGGATGCTATACCATACCCGTAAGCATCACTTCCGGCATTGTTTCTGACAGTTATTCTGAATTTCCGAGGTTCCGAATTCTCAAAAACAAAGCATCAATGACGCTTCCAATATGTAGTTGCATGGCATGGTGGGCACGCGCATGCGGCCGCACACACACCCTAATGCCCTGCAAAGTTAATAAAAAGCGCGGAAAGTCCAGTGAGGAGTGCCTGTAAAGTTTGAATAAACTGCATGGACGGACTCCTATTTGCGTCCTGTACGGACTTCGGGAACGGTCAGACACTATAATCCGTACTTCCTGCCATCATAATTTCCGGCTTTCATTTCTTTGTAGTACCTTTGTGTGGCAGAACACCATAAAATGACACGGATATGAAGGATATTGTCAAGCGTTTTCTGGCCTACGTGGCCTACGATACACAGTCCAGTGAAGAGAACGAGGGCCGGTGCCCCAGTACGGACAAGCAGTTGCGCCTGGCCGAATATCTGGTGGGAGAACTGCGTGAGATAGGCATGCAGGACGTGGAGATGGATGTCCATGGGTATGTGTATGCCACGCTGCCAGCCAGCGAGGGGATGGACGGAGTACCTACGGTGGGGTTCATAGCCCACATGGATACCAGTCCCGACTGTAGTGGCGCCGATGTAAAGCCTCGGATAATCGAGAATTATGACGGCGGGGACATAGTCCTGGATTCCGCGGAGGGTATAGTCACACGTGTGAGTCAGTTCCCCGAACTGTTGGAACATTGCGGCGAGGACATCATAGTCACGGACGGCCACACGCTGTTGGGGGCCGATGACAAGGCCGGCATAGCCGAGATAGTCACCGCCATGGAGTACTTGATGGCACATCCCGAGGTGCGCCACGGACGTGTGCGGGTCTGCTTCAATCCCGACGAGGAGATAGGTTGCGGTGCCCATCTGTTCGACGTGGAGAAATTCGGTTGCCAGTGGGCCTACACCATGGACGGTAGCGAAGTGGGGGAACTGGAGTACGAGAACTTCAATGCCGCCTCGGCGCGTATAGTTGTGAACGGGGTGAGCGTCCATCCTGGCTATGCCAAGGACAAGATGGTGAATGCCGCCCTTCTGGCTACCGAGTTCGCGCAGCAGATGCCTGAGAACGAAGTGCCCGAGCGTACCAGCGGATACGAGGGCTTCTTCCACCTCTATCAGATGCAGGGCGGGGTGGAGCAGGCCACGCTCACCTACATCATCCGCGACCACGACGCGCAGATGTTCCGCATGCGCAAGCACATCATCCTGGACCTCTGCGAACGGATGAACGAGAAGTACGGCCAGGGCACCTTCGTCCCCGAACTGAAGGATACCTATTATAATATGTACACCCAGCTGATGGACAAGCCGCACATCACGGACATTGCCCGTCGGGCCATAGAGACGACGTGCGGAGTGTGTCGCGTGGTGCCCATACGTGGCGGCACGGACGGTGCGCAACTGTCGTTCAAGGGGCTGCCCTGTCCCAATATCTTTGCCGGGGGGCTCAACTTCCACGGCCGCCACGAGTTTCTGCCCATTCCCAGCATGGAGAAGGCCATGATGACGGTGGTCTGCATCTGCCGTATGGTAGCGGAGGGCTGAGATGATAGCACGCTGTTACCTGGAGATAACCAACGTATGCAACCTGGACTGCCTCTTCTGTCCCAAGACCGGGCGGGAGAGACGCAGCCTGACGCCGGAGGACTTTGACCTGCTGACCTCGCGCCTGCAGGGCAGGGTCAGGTTCCTCTACTTCCACTTGATGGGCGAACCCATGCTGCATCGCCACCTGCCCCGCTTCATCGCCATGGCACGTGAGCGAGGTTTCATACCCGTGCTCACCACCAACGGTACGTTGCTCTCCCGTGCCGGCGTGTCTCTTCTGGAAGCCCGTCCGCACAAGGTGCAGATCTCCCTGCATTCGCATGAGGGCAACGGTTTTACGGATGCCGCAGCCTACATTGCCCAGGTCATGGACTTCTCGCTGCGGGCTGCCCGTCAAGGCATCATAGTGGTGCTGAGGCTGTGGAACGGTGGCGGCTATGACAGCGAGAACGGACATCTGCACGAGCTTATGGCCGAGTACGTCCCCCGCCCGTGGACGGAACGCTACGACGGGTGGAAGCTGGCCGACAACCTCTATCTGGAATATGATGGCATGTTCGAGTGGCCCGACACCCACCGCGACGACTATGCCGAGGACGAGGTGTTCTGCTATGCCCTGCGCAATCAGATAGGCGTCCTGGTGGACGGCAGCGTGGTGCCCTGCTGTCTGGACCACGACGGCGACATCACCCTGGGCAACCTATTCACTCAGTCCCTGGACGAGATACTGCGTTCCCCTCGTGCCTGCGCCATCTACGATGGCTTCACCCATCATCGCGCCGTGGAGCCTTTGTGCCGCAAGTGCGGCTATGCAGCTGTGTCCAAACGGTTTCGTAAGTGAGCTTCCGGAGACGATACGGTGCTCATCCCGTGTCGTGCCGATGGCAGACTGAGCTGTCTTGCCTCCTCATCCTTGTGCTCTTGCCTCCTCATTCTCGCTATGTCCCGGCTTCCTCCTCGTGGAGGCTGGCACGCATATTCCGGTTTATTTGTCGGCGACAACCGGTTTTTTCGGTCGAATAAACCCATTGATGCGGTCGTATGAACCGGTTTGTGTGTCCACATTGTTGTGGGGTCGTGCCTCTGCCTCGGTGGCGATGGCGCCTCTGCCTCGGCGCAGTGGTACCTCCGTTTCCCCGTTATTGCGTATACGCAACGCCCGGCAAACCTGAAAGCCTACGTGTGTGCAGGCAGTAAACGCCTGCCTGTGTGTGCTTTCAGGCTTGCCGGGTGTTGGTGGCCGAGCCTATTGTGCATCCCGTGGATGCCGCGTGGCTATGCCTCGGATCCGGGGGTGTTGCGCCGCATGTGCTTCTCCCTTTATTTCAGCATCTTCTGTGCCTTGTGCAGAGCCTCGTCTATGTTGTCGCAGAAGTGGTCTATGCCGAGGGTTTGGTCAAAGTTGGCCTTCATCAACTGTGTGCGCACCTTGGGCGTTAGGCCTGAGAGGAGTATCTCTATGCCCTTCTCGTGGTTCATCTCCACCAGGGTGGTGAGGTTGTGTATGCCCGTGGAGTCTATGAAGGGCACACGGCGCATACGTATGATCTGTACGCGCGGACGGTTGCCGCTCTGCAACTGTGTCTCCAGTTCCTCGAACTTGTTGGCTATGCCGAAGAAGTAGGGTCCGTTGATCTCGTACACGGCACAGCCTTCGGGAATGGTCAGTGCCTCCTCGCTCTCCTCGTTGGGGTGTATCTCGTTTTCTATGACTGAGATCTCCGTGGTTTCCATCACACGCTTGATGAAGAGTATGCAGGCTATGATGAGGCCTATCTCTATGGCTATGGTGAGGTCGAAGATGACGGTCAGCAGGAAGGTGGTCAGGAGCACCGTCACGTCGCTCTTGGGGTTACGCAACAGTCCCTTGAATGTGCGCCATCCGCTCATGTTGTAGCTCACCACCACCAGCACGGCGGCCAGCGTGGCCATGGGAATGTACTTGGCATAGGGCATCAGCACCAGCAGGATGAGCACCAGTACTATGGCATGTATGATGCCTGCCACGGGAGTGCGGCCTCCGTTGTTGATGTTGGTCATCGTACGGGCTATGGCACCCGTGGCCGGTATACCGCCGAAGAGCGGAGACACGATGTTGGCCACACCCTGTGCCACCAACTCCGTGTTGGAGTCGTGCCGGTCGCCAATGACACCATCGGCCACAGTGGCGCTGAGCAGACTCTCTATGGCGCCCAGCACTGCTATGGTGAAGGCTACGGGCAGCAGACGCTGTATGGACTCGAATGTGAATGTTGGCACCACCATCTCGGGCAACTGTGCCTGTATGCTGAAGCGGTCGCCTATGGTGTCCACACCGTCTATGCCCAGGTTCTTCATCACCAGCACCGCCACGGTGCCCAGCAGTATGCCGTAGAGTGAGCCGGGTATCTTGTTGAGCACGGGAATGCGCCTTACCGCCATGGGGAAGAAGATTATCACGGCCAGGGAGCCCATGGCCACGATGAAGCTCCATTGGTTGAAGGTGCTGATGTTCTGTGCATAGCACATCCACTTGCCTATGAAGTCGCCTGGCGTCTTCAGCGGGATGGTGATTAGTTCGCCCGTCTCGCTCACGGCCTGTTGTGTCAGTCCCAGCACGTCGGCCACCTGTGTGGTGAATATGGTCACGGCTATGCCGGCGGTGAAGCCTATGATGATGGGGTAGGGGATGAACTTGATGACGGCGCCCAGCTTGAACACGCCAAGGGCTATCAGTATCATGCCCGCCAGCATGGTGGCTATCAGCAATCCCTGCAGACCGTAGGCCGGATCGGTGACGATGCCGTAGATGATCACTATGAAAGCGCCCGTGGGACCGCCGATCTGCACCTTGCTGCCGCCCAGGGCGGAGATGATGAAGCCGGCCACTATGGCCGTGATGATTCCCTTCTCGGGAGTGACGCCGCTGGCTATACCGAAGGCTATGGCCAGGGGCAGGGCAACTATGCCTACTATGATGCCGGCCATAAGGTCCTTCATGAAACTCTCCTTGTCGTAGCCGCGGAGCGAGTGGATGATCTTGGGTGATAATACTTTCATGTCGTTGTTCTTTGCTTTGCTGATTGTGTAATGCGTGGAATTGCCACATGGAAACGTGCTTTCCACCTTGCGGGTTGAATTTGTCCGCAAAGGTACAAAAAGTTGCCCGTTTGCTTCCACCTTTCGCCGAAAACCCCTATCTTTGTGCAAAATTACTTAATATAAATCAATTTCTGTTATACTATGTTTGGAATGCTTTCCACGCCCATCATTGTGGGACTGTTCGTGATCTGGTTCTGGTTCCTCCTTATATCGTACAAGGGGCAACCAAAGGGACTGTGGACGTTGGCCCTGGCCAACACCGGTGAGCGCTTCGGTTACTATACCATGCTTGCCGTCTTCGTCTTGTTCCTCGGTGACAACTTCGGCTTTGACGCCAAGTGGGCATCGGAGACATTCTCCTCCTTCCTGTTCTTCGTATATCTGCTGCCGCTGCTCGGAGGCATATTAGCCGACCGTTACGGCTACAGCAAGATGGTGGTCATAGGCATTGTCATCATGTTCCTGGGCTATCTCATATTGTCCGTACCTCTCGGAGGTGCCAGCCCCGCCCTGGTGGCCATGTGCGCAGGTTTGCTGCTGGTGTCGCTGGGCACCGGCCTGTTCAAGGGCAACCTGCAGGTGATGGTGGGGGATTTGTACAATGCTCCCGAGTATCGCGACAAGCGCGATAGCGGCTTCTCCCTCTTCTACATGGCCATCAACATTGGCGCCCTCTTTGCCCCTACGGCGGCCATCGCCGTCATGAACTGGGCACAGAAGTCCCTGGAGTATAGCAAGGCCGACTCATATCACTTTGCCTTTGCCGTCGCCTGTGTCAGCGTCATCGTCTCTATATTGGTGTATTATCTGGGTAAGTCTACGTTCGCCCATGTCATTGGCACTCAGAAGAAGGACGACAAGCAGGCGGTCAAGGCACAGACCGCCTCAGTGCCCGAGGAGAAGGATACCAAGGAACGCATCGTGTGCCTGTGTCTGGTGTTTGCCGTCGTGATATTCTTCTGGATGGCCTTCCATCAGAACGGTCTCACCTTGACGTGGTTTGCCGACGAGTATACCGCCACCACATCCACCGGTATAGAGAGCATGATGTTCGATGTCCGCAATCTTCTGGCATGTATCTTCATCGTCTATGGCCTGTTTGGTCTGGTGCAGACCAAGGGCACGGCACGCATCCTGGCTGCTGTAATGACGCTGGTGAGCCTGCTCTTCCTCTATAACATGATACCCCTCCCCGGTGTGGTTACCGAGGTCGATGCCCCCATCTTCCAGCAGTTCAACGCTTGTTTCGTAGTTATGCTCACGCCCGTCAGCATAGCGTTCTTCAACTGGCTTGCCAAGAAGGGCAAGGAACCCAAGGCTCCCGTCAAGATAGGTCTGGGTATGGTGGTGGCCGCTGGTGCCTATCTGATGATGACGCTCGCTTGTCTGGATCTCCCTGCGGCTGATCCTGTCAACCATGTGCATCAGGCGGATATGGCTCCGATGCTCTTGGTCAACACTTACCTGATTCTGACCTTTGCCGAGTTGCTGCTCAGTCCCATCGGCATATCCTTCGTCACCAAGGTTGCCCCTGTCAAGTACAAGGGCATGATGATGGGCGGTTGGTTCGTAGCCACGGCCATAGGCAACAAACTTGTAGGTATCCCCGGACGCATGTGGGGCATGGACCTTTCCGTGGTATGGGGCACACTGATGTTCATCTGCCTCCTGGCAGCCATCTTCATATTCTCCATCATTAAGAAACTCAACAAGGTAAGTTGATTGCCGCGTCCACACGGGTGCACTCACGTGACGCTCGTGTGGAGTCCTGCTGACAAACAGACCAAATTATGCAGACTGCCATGCTGACTCTTTTACTGCATGGCAGTACTTTCATACTCCGAGATTCAAATAACACAGAATTAACTCTTAAATAAAACAACAGACTATGATTCAGTCAAATTCTCAAATTCGTTCTGCAGCATGCGCCGCCCTCAAGGGACATTGGCTCGAGGCTGCAATGCTCACTTTCGTGTATCTGCTGATTGCGGCATTGGTTTCCATGATTCCATAGGTAGGTAAAGTGGCGTCCTTGTTGTTGATTCCTATGGGCTGGGGCTTTGCCGTGGCATTTCTGCGCAATGGCCGTGGTGCCGATGATCCGTTCAACATCTCATGCCTCTTTGACGGCTACAAGGATTTCGTCCGTATCTTCACCACAATTCTGCTTTCAAATGTGTACACATTCCTGTGGACCTTGTTGTTGATTGTGCCAGGCATCATCAAGTCGCTCTCCTATGCCATGACTCCGTTCATTCTTGCTGACCATCCCGAGTTGAACAACAACAAGGCCATCGAACTCAGCATGGCCATGATGGACGGCCACAAGATGGACCTCTTCCTGATGAACCTCATCTTCTTCTGCTGGGGTATATTGTGTATCTTCACTTTGGGTATTGGCTACTTTTGGCTTTGCCCCTACATGCAGGCTTCGTACGCCAAGTTCTATGAGGAGCTGAAGGCCGATTACGCACAGAAGAACCCCATGTGACCAGACGGAAGCAATCGCGTGTCGAGGTATGCCGGCATCCTTGCAGGCTCCCGACATCATAATGCGTCTATACGGGCAGGAGCACCTTCGAGGTTGCTCCTGTCTTTGCTTTGTGCTTACCGGTTGCCATGTGACAGATTTTGCTACGAATGCTTGCGTGCGTCAAATGGAATGTGTACTTTTGCCTGCGATAATCCGTAATGTTCTTTGTATGCGCGTGACAAACTTACATCTGCATCGCAGTCTGCTGTCGTTCATGACAATTGTTGCCATATTGACATCCTGCGGGGATAGAAGTGCCTCTAACGGTGCCGAAGCACCATTGGCGGTGCGCTCCTATGCAATTTTGATGGACAGCCTTACGGCCATTGCAGCCGAGGCCCCGGGGGAGGTGGGCATAGCCGTGGTGGTGGACGGGGAGGATACCGTGACGGTAAACAATGATGACAAGTATCCGCTGATGAGTGTCTTCAAGCTCCACCAGGCTGTGGCCCTGTGTCACGAATTGGAGGGGCAAGGGAGTACGATCGATACCGTCTTGGACATTGACAGGGCGGAACTCGCCCCCGATACTTGGAGTCCCATGTTGAGGGACTGTACGGAAACGAGGTTCGCCCTCTCTGCACGCCGGATGATGGAGTACACGTTGATGCAGAGCGATAACAATGCCAGCAACCTTATGTTTCGGCGCCTGGTTTCAGTGGCGCGGACGGATAGTTTCATCGCCACAGTTATCCCACGCGACGGGTTTGCCATTGCAGTGAGCGAGGCCGGGATGCAACGCGACCATGATCTCAGCTATGCCAACCACTCGTCGCCACTGTCCACAGCCATGCTGCTGGAGCGCCTGTTCAATGACAGCATTCTTTCCTCGGGTGACAGGGATTTTGTATGCAGTGCCCTGCGGCAGTGCCGTACGGGCGTGGACCGCATCTCTGCCCCGCTGGTAGGTGAACAGGGCGTGGCGATAGCCCACAAGACCGGCTCGGGCTACACCAACGACTGTGGAGAACTGATGGCTCACAACGATGCCGCATACATCACTCTTCCCGACGGACGGCACTATAGCCTGGTGGTCTTTGTCAAGGACTTCTCGGGCAACGAGCAGCAGGCTTCGATGCTGATTTCCAAAGTATCGGACATAACGTACCGCTTCCTTATGCGGCGTTGAGCCTATAAATCCGGGCGCTTCCGCTTGCGCAAAGACAGAAAAAGCGTATATTTGTAACCGCACAACAATACACCTCATCTGCAAGCTTATGCAGACATATACGTTACACGAACTGAATGCCCATGTACGCACCCTCATAGAGGAGGGTATGGACGGCACCTATTGGGTGCAGGGCGAACTGATGGAGGGTCGCGAGGGGTACGGGGGACACTTCTACGGCGAGATGGTGGAAAAGAGCGAAGCCACCGGGAATATCGTTGCCCGTGCCCGCATAACAATCTGGGCCCGTACGTACAGTATCCTTGCCTTGCGCTTTCGGCGGGAGACTGGGCAGAGCCTGAGAGCCGGGCTGCGGGTGCTGATGCAGGTGAGGGTGACGTTCAACGAGTTGTATGGCTATTCGCTCAATGTCCTTGACATCGACGGCACCTACACGCTTGGCGACATGGCTAAACGACGGCAGGAGATACTGCAACGCCTGGAAGCGGACGGCATCATCAATGACAACAAGACGTTGGCCTTGCCCACGCTGTTGCGGCGCATTGCTGTGGTATCCAGTGCCACGGCGGCGGGGTATGGCGACTTCTCGCGACAATTGATGGATAATGGCTACGGACTGGCTTTCCGTCTGAAGTTGTTCCCTGCCGTGATGCAGGGGACTCAGGTGCCCGAAAGTATATCCTTGGCCCTGACGGCTATTGCCGATGACGCAGACGAATGGGATGCCGTGGTGATTATACGTGGAGGCGGTGCCACCAGCGACCTGTCCGACTACGACTCTTATTCTTTGGCAGCCTGCATAGCCCAACATCCGTTACCGGTATTCACCGGCATTGGCCACGATCGCGACGAGACGGTACCAGACCGTGTGGCACACATGGCGTTCAAGACACCTACGGCTGTTGCTGCTTTCATTGTGGAGCACCAGGCAAGTCTTCTGAGCGAATTGCAGGACTTGCAGCAGCGCATTCCGGCTGCTGCCTGTCAGTTGCTGCAGCATGGCAGGCAGCGCATGGCTCTCTTGCAGCAGCGCATTCCTTCCATGGCCACCCTCTTGCTGGAACGTCACCGCCATCGTGTGGACATGCTGGAGCAGCATCTGAAGAGCATGAATCCGGATCTGCTGCTCAGTCGCGGCTATACCATTACCATGGCCGGCGGACGCATACTGACCGACATTGCCGATGTGGCCGAAGGCACGTTGGTAACCACCCGGATGCATGGGGGCGAAATAATATCGTCCGTACGGGAGACCAGGCGTATTCCTGCGCCTGATGTCCTGGAGCAACCATAGACGGTAGTCCGGTACACCTTATATATTTATATACACACCATAGTCTCACCCAATCCAACATTCATACATGCAGATGAAATACGAAGAGGCCATCTCCACCTTGGAGACAATAGCACGCCAGCTGGAACAGAACGAGTTGCCCATAGACAAGATTGCCGACCGTCTGCGCGAGGCACAGAAACTGGTAGCGTTTTGCCGCTCGCAGCTTACCACCGTGGATGCCGAGATAAAGAAAATTATGGACGAGGATGCGCGGCAGTAGCAAAATCACATCGTGAGGCTTAAAAAATAAGACTATTGTATCGTGTTTCCAATATAAATAAGTACTTTTGTAAGCTAAATCATAACAAGGGTATGAATACGATAGACTGGAGTAGCCTTTCTTTTGGCTACATGAAGACTGATTACAACGTGCGTTGCTACTATCGCAATGGTGCATGGGGAGAGATAGAGACCTGCAGCGAGGAGACCATTCCCCTGCACATGGCTGCCACCTGCCTGCATTATGGGCAGGAGGCTTTCGAGGGACTGAAGGCATACCGTTGCCCGGACGGCAAGGTGCGTGTATTCCGTAGCGACGAGAATGCCGCCCGCCTGCAGAGCACCTGCCGAGGCATACTGATGCCAGAGTTGTCCACGGAGCGTTTCAACGAGATGGTGGATCGTGTGGTGCGTCTGAACGAACGCTTCATTCCGCCTTACGAGAGCGGCGCCAGCCTATACATACGTCCTCTGCTCATAGGCACCGGGGCACAGGTGGGCGTACACCCGTCCGAGGAATACCTTTTCCTCATCTTTGTCACTCCCGTAGGCCCTTACTTCAAGGGGGGCTTTGCCACCAATCCCTACGTCATCATCCGCGAGTACGATCGTTCCGCCCCATTGGGTACCGGCGTATACAAGGTGGGTGGCAACTATGCCGCCTCGCTCCGTGCCAATAAGATGGCGCACGACCTGGGCTATTCTTGCGAGTTTTATCTGGACGCCAAGGAGAAGAAGTACATCGACGAGTGCGGTGCTGCCAACTTCTTTGGCATCAAGGACAATACATACATCACGCCTAAGTCCACCAGCATCCTGCCCTCCATCACCAACAAGAGTCTGATGCAGCTGGCACAGGATCTGGGTATGAAGGTGGAGCGTCGTCCCATTCCGGAGGAGGAGTTGTCCACCTTTGAAGAGGCCGGAGCTTGTGGCACTGCCGCTGTCATCTCGCCCATAGAGCGCATAGACGATTTGGAGGAGAAGCGTAGCTACGTTATCTCCAAGGACGGCAAGCCTGGTCCCATATCCACTAAACTGTACAACAAACTGCGCGCTATCCAGTACGGCCAGGAGCCCGATGTCCATGGATGGACCCGCGTGGTGATAGAGTGAGTGTGTGTGCAATCCAGAGGGTACCGGACGGATCCCCGGTGACGTTATGCCTCGTATAATAAAACGTCAGTGCCTGCAATGTGCATCAACGCATTGCAGGCACTGATGTTTTTATGTGTGTGTGAACCTTCTGCTCTATCGGTTATGAGTGGTTATCCTTTGTGTCCCACGCACTATCTCCTGTATTACGTGTCCTGCCAGCGTCATGCCGAAGATGGAGGTGATGTGGCATAGCGAACCATTGATCTGCACCTTGTTGAAGGTGAGGGCTTCCTGCACGGTGCTGTCATCGTTGTAGTTGGTCATTGCAGGCTCCTCGCTATAGACGCATAGGAACTTGCGTCGTGGGAACGTCTTGTTCTTCTTGAATTTGTTGCGCACCGCACGCGCCAAGGCATCGCCCTGAATCTTGCCGAATTCTGCAAGGCGCACACGGGTGGGGTCTATCCTCAGTGCTGCCCCCATGCTGCACAGCAGTGTGGGGTGGGGCAGGGCGGTGGTGCGCAGGATCAGGTCGCACTTGTCGCGGAGCGAGTCTATGCAGTCTATCACGTAGTCATAGGAATTGAGCATGAACTGCTCTGCCGTCTCCGCGCTGTAGAGGGCGTTGATGGCGGTGACCTCAGCCTCGGGATTGATGTCCAGAAGGCGCTCCCTCATGGCCTCCACCTTGGGACGTCCGATGGTTTGCCGGGTAGCCATCAGCTGGCGGTTGATGTTGGTGGTGCATACCACGTCGCTGTCCACTATGGTCAGGTGTGTCAGCCCCGCACGTATCAGCCCCTCGGCGCACCACGAGCCTACGCCGCCCACGCCAAAGACTATTACCCTGGCAGCCCGCAGTGCCTCCATGCCGTGCTTGCCCAGCAAGAGTTGCGAACGATTGAATATCTCATGTTGTTCCATATTGTGACAAAGATACGAAGAAGCGGGAGAATAACCAAATGCAGAGGGCTTTTTTGCCCTTGCTCACGGCAGATTTAGTTTTCTCCGCAAGTAATGTTGCTGCAGAGTAGACGATGTCTTGACAGATGATGACAAGGTCAAAAGCATGGCCTGCATCTGACATTTTCGCGCATTTCTTTGGACCGTAAGGCTATTTTCACTACATTTGCCTCAAATATGACAGGACGAATGCTGTTAAGCATGTTGACATTTAACACTTTTCTGCCCAAAATGGCAGCCAAGCTCCTTGGCGGTTCGGATTATCTTGTTGGCAAGCAAGCATGTAAATATCCATATAATAGATCATCTGACAGGTCCTGTCAATCCCTAAACCACGACATCGCACGCCAAACTGGCCGAGAAAGGGAAAATAGTGACGCCGAAACATGCAGAAGTAGAAAATAATCAATAACTTTGTTCGTCGGTATGAGCGGCGATACAGATCAATAATCCTAACCAAACAAAATAAGCCTATGAGAAGAGCATTATTACTCAGCACAGTGCTTGCCTCCATGTCTATGACGGCATGGGCTCAGTCGGAGATCATAAAGGTGTCTACTGACGAGAGCAATCCGCAGCATCTCTTCACCATGAAGAGCGGAAACAGTTTTCTGATGACCTCCTACACGTCACCGACCCAGACGCCAGCCAACGCCGGCAAGTTTGCGTTCTATGCCGATGAGGCCAACGATGGTGCGTACTACATCTACAGTGTTGACCGCCAGAAGTGGGTGTCCTATACCCGGGCCGCTTCCTATGCCAACACGAAAGGTTTCGCCGAACTGGTGGACGAACGGGCTGCGGCCTGCTCATGGAAGACCGACAAGGTGACCGTCAGTGGCAGTGACTACTATCAGTTCGCACCGTTCAATACCACCGGTGTCGAGGCTAAGTATATGAACTGGTTCCAGGGCGTGGGCGCAGCCAACCCGCTGGACAATACGTCTATTACCGTAGGCCTGTGGCAGGACAACGCTTCCAAGGACGGCGGTAGCCGCTGGAGTGTGGCCGAAGTGCAGATATTCACCTATACTGTGACTCTGGGCGAGGGTGAGAGCGTCACCGTCAATGGTGTCACATACACCAATGGCCAGACCCTGACGGTGACCAGCGCACTGTCTTCGGCCGATGTGGTGGCTTCTGCCAAGAGGGGTAAGTTCCCTGTGGTAATAGTGGACAACGAGGCAAGGACTATCTCCGTGACCTACTACGATCTGCCCGCCCTGCGCAAGAGCGAGGCATATACTAACGCATGGGTTTATCCTATGCAGCAGGACAATGTGGGCGTAGCCTGCAGCGAGGTGGACAATGACGTTTACACTCTCTACAACAATGTGCTGGCTGCCAGCTTCCTTAAGACCGACAAGGCCATATATTTCGTTGGCAGCGATGCCATGAACCTGATGGCCGGCACGGAACCGTTCATCGTAGGCTTTGGCGCAGGCGACAAGGTTGCTGCCAGCCAGATGACGCTGAAGAGCTTTGCCGTTAGGGCCTTGTCTGCCAACGACAAGGCCGTAGGCGGTGCCGAGCACTTTGCCGGCAAGGCCCTGGAGGCAGAATACTCCTATATGTATAAGGAAGCTGAGATAAAGATCGTATGGCGTGCAGTCCTGCGCGACGGTAGCCACTATCTGCGTACCGAGATGGAGCTGACTGGTGTCAATGACGTAGACATGTACGATGTCATTGCCATGAACTACAACGTGGATGCCGCCGCTGCCGGCAGCAAGCCTGCGACTGTGGGCAACACCCGTGGCGCTGTGCTCATGAGCAACAAGATTTTCGCCGGCTTGGAGACTCCTACTGCCTACAACTCTGCAGGTGGCGAGGCCGCAGATGCAGATAAGTGGGACCTCAAGTCCACGCCTGTGAACGAGGGCAGTCTGGCCGCTTCCGTATGGACAAAGATGGAGTCGGACGTTCCTGCCCGAGTAATAGAGGTAGGTGGTAACCAGGAGTATTATACATACAGCAAGGCCGGACTCGACCTGAAGAAGAACCAAAAGGTAGTGGTTACCATCACCTATAAGAGCGGCAACAACAGGCTGAACCTGGACGGTGTTGACCTATTGGACCAGAATGGTGATGTTGTTGCAAGCGACTACCACTTTGGCTACACAGGCACACAGAAAGAGAACAATGTCTATACGTTCATGGTGCCCAACGACGGTACGTTCTCCGTGCGTGCCTTCTGCGACAAGCGTGAGGCCATCACAGCCACTTTCGAGTTCAAGGTGGAGGTCTACGAGGCCAAGGAAGGCGTGGATGTCAGTGCCGACGTGGTGAACATCCAGGGACGCTGGAGCCGCAACACCACCCTGGCGGCCGGCCAGACCTGGAAGGTGGCTGCCGTGGTGGGCCTCATTGCCCAGGACGGCAAGCAGGACGAGATTGCTATCAACAAGACCCAGAAGCGTCGTTCGTTCCTGGCCTACAGCGAGCGCGAGCGTGCTGTGCCTTGGCGTGCATATCCCTGCTATATCAGCTGGTATGAGCTGAATATCAACCGCAACAATGCTGCGCCAGGTTCCGAGCCATCCAACATGGTGGCCGATCAGGTGCTGGATGTCCTGTCTCAGTGGAAGACACACATGTACGACAAGTTCGGCATGGGCCCTGCCAGCTTTGTAATAGATGACGGTTGGGACAACTACGGAACGTGGACTTTCCACTCCGGATTCCCCAACCAGATGAAGGACATAGCTTACGAGTCTGCCCAAATGGGCGCTGGCTGCGGTGCATGGCTTGGCCCCGTAGGTGGCTATGGTCAGAGCGGAACCTATCGCCGCAACTACTGGAATGCCGATGGCCGTGGCGGCATGCAGCTGTCCAATCCGGCCTACTACCAGACGTTCCTGAATGCAGCGGAGAACCTGGTGAAGAACCAGAATTGCGACGGTCAGGGACAGTTCAACTTCTTCAAGTTCGACGGTATCTCCGCCCAGTTCTCTGCCGTAGGTCCCGACAATGGTGACACTGGTAACGAGAATGCCGAGGGCATCATCCGTCTGGAGCAGTACGTGCGCGAGAATCTCAAGGAGGACATCTTCTTCAATACCACCGTGGGTACATGGGCATCGCCCTTCTGGTATCAGATAACCGATGCCACATGGCGTCAGGAGAATGACCACGGCCGTATCGGTGACAATAGCGTCAATAGGGAGAACTGGATCACCTATCGCGACAACCTGGTGCACCAGAACTATGTGACCAATTCTCCCATCTGCCCCATCAATACGCTGATGACCCATGGGTTTATCCTGACACAGTTTGGCCCTCCAGCCGACGATTCACGTGAATACCGGAACGTTCTCAATGAGTTGCGTTGTGCCTTTGCCTGCGGTAGCGGCATGGTAGAACTCTACAACGACTATGCCCTCATGAACAGCATCAACGGCGGTCAGCTGTGGGCCGATCTGGCCGAATGCATCAGATGGCAGAAGGACAATGCCGACGTCCTGATGGACGCCCATTGGGTTGGCGGTGATCCCTGGACCGGTTCCAAGGCGGAAATCTACGGTTGGGGTGCATGGAATGGCGACAAGGCTTGCCTCACCCTGCGTAACGGTGCCAACGGTGAGCAGACCATCACCATCACCCTGCGTCAGGCCCTGGAGATACCTGCCAATATCACCGGCAGTTTTATTCTCCGCAAGGCATTTGCCGACCAGGCCGTTCTCTCCGGCCTCACCGAGGATCAGGCTATCGACATAGACCGGGAGTTGACTCTCACCCTGCCCGGTAGCAGCGTATATGTCTTTAACGGTCGCAACAGCGCCAGTGCTGAGGTTCCCGTAACAGGCATCACTTTTGATAAGGAAGAATACATCGTGGAAGAGGGTTCTACCGTTGCCATCAACGCAACGGTAGCCCCTGCTAACGCCACCAACAAGCTGCTGACATGGGCCTCCAGCGATGAGTCCGTTGCTACAGTCACCAACAGCCTGGTCAAGGCTCTTGCTCCGGGCGTGGTGACCATCACCGCTACGTCTGTAGCCAATGGCGACATCGTGGCATCCGTAAAGGTGACTGTCACAGAGAAGGTGCGCGAGCCCTATGCCATCAACTTCGACAAGAACATCACCAGGGCGGCTGCCAACAACCGTGATCTCAGAGAGATAGTATTTGCTGCCGCCGAAGCGGACCCTCAGACGCTTACCGTCAATACTACCGACAAGCGTTACCTGGACTTGACCGAAGAGGCCGGTATGGTTCTCACTTGCAAGCCCGGCGAGCAGATCAACGTTACCCTCAAGCATGGGGGCTCGTGGATGCACGGCTATGTCTACATAGACCTGGATGATGACAAACAGTTCAGCTTCAAGGAAGGCAGCACAGATCAGAACGGTACCGATCTGGTAAGTTTCGTCTTCTACAGCGGCTCATTCACTAACGATGCCTCCGGCGTCAATTCTCTGGGCGAGGCCATATCCGGCAATAGCCGTAACCCCGGTAGCAATATCGATTGTCCGGTGTTCTCTGCTCCCGAAAAGGCCGGTAGCTACCGCATCCGCTTCAAGATAGACTGGAACAGTGTGGATGCCGGCGGACAACTGGCGGCAGACGGCACCTGCACGGGTGCCAATGGTATCTTGGCAAATAGCGGTACCATAGTGGATGCCACCCTGAACGTCTCTCCCACAGTTGGTGTGGACGGCATCCGGGGTACTGATGCTTCCGACGGGGCTATCTATGATCTGAGTGGCCGTAAGATCAATGGCAACGTTCACGGTGTCTTCATCCGTGGAGGCAAGAAGATCGTTCGCTAAAGCCCCAGAGCGCACATACATTATGAACGTAATGCGGTTGCGGAGACACCTCTCCGGCCGCATTACGTTTTCATTCGTTAAGAACCAAATACATTATTATGGAACTATATCCCAGACTGATTATGGATGCTCTTGCCACGGTGCGCTATCCGGGCACGGGCAAGAACATCGTGGAGATGGAGATGGTGGAGGATGACCTGCGCATCTCCGGTATGCATGTGAGCTTCTCGCTCATCTTTGACAAGCCTACCAATCCCTTTTTGAAATCCTTGGTCAAGGCCTCCGAGGCTGCCATCCATGCTTATGTGTCCAAGGATGTGGAGGTGGAGATCAAGACCAAGACACTGCAGGCTCCCCGTCCCGACCTCCCGGACCTGCTGCCCGGAGTGAAGAACATCATTGCCGTCAGCAGCGGTAAGGGTGGGGTGGGCAAGAGCACCGTGGCCGCCAACCTGGCTGTGGCCTTGGCACGTATGGGATACAAGGTCGGCCTGCTGGATTGCGATATATTCGGTCCCAGCATTCCCAAGATGTTTGCCATGGAGGATGCACGTCCATATAGTGAAAACATCGATGGGCGCGACCTCATCATGCCCGTGGAGCAGTATGGCATCAAGGTTCTCAGCATTGGCTTTTTTGTCAATCCCGACACACCCACTCTGTGGCGCGGTGGCATGGCCTCCAATGCCTTGAAGCAGTTGATTGGCGACGCGGCATGGGGCGACCTGGACTATTTCGTGCTGGACACACCGCCGGGCACGTCGGACATACATCTGACACTGGTGCAGACCCTGCCCATCACAGGTGCTGTCATTGTCAGCACACCCCAGCAGGTGGCCTTGGCCGACGCACGCAAGGGCATCAACATGTACACGAATGACAAGGTCAATGTCCCCATTCTTGGCCTGGTGGAGAACATGTCATGGTTCACGCCCGAGGCGCATCCCGATGAGAAGTACTACCTCTTTGGCCGCGAGGGAGTCAAGTCCTTGGCCGAGGAGATGAATGTTCCGCTGCTTGGGCAAATACCGGTGGTGCAGAGTATCTGCGAACATGGCGACGGAGGTGCTCCGGTGGCTCTCGAAGCGGAAAGCATCACCGGACATGCTTTTCTTCAGCTCGCCTCGCGCGTAGTGACCGCCACCGACCGTCGCAATCTTGAGCGCGAGAAGACCAAGATTGTGGAACTGAAGAAATAGGTTCCGGACAGATGCTTTCTGCAACTGCGGTGGGATGACGGAAATGTGGTTGTCCCACCGCACTGCTTTCCACGCTAACGCAGACTGTGGCGCTGTGGCTGATTGGTCATGTTGTGGCCGGGCGAGGCCGATTTAGTCGTGTCCATGTAGCGTGCACCTCGCCGTCATGCGGCCGAAAGAACCGGTTTATGTGATAGGAAGAATTGGTTTATTGCGGCGAGACAACCGGTTCTCTTGGCTGAAAGAACCGGTTTGTTTGGCATGGTAGCCACAAGGTTCATATACGTGCCATAAGGGATGTGTCCTTGGTCGTCGTGGGACCAGGGGAAGAGCCTGACGATATGACAGTTTGATAATATGACAAAGCAACGCAATATACCCTTGCATACGCTCGACGCCTCCCCAACACCGGGTATATACGTCAAGCATATCATGGCATCAGAACGCCATTCGATATTACGCTACAGCCATCGGGATAACTATTATCTGTTTGTCTTGATGATACGTGGTCGTGCTGCCTTGGCAGTGGATTTCGAGAATAGGGAACTCACGGCCGGTGAGGCTATGATCATTTCTCCGTCACAGGTGCATTATCCATCTTCGGCCTCCCGTGATGCGGAACTATGGATGCTGGCACTTTCGCCGGAACATCTTTCTGCGCAGGACACGGAATTGCTGGCGCGATATGCTTTGTATGGAGCGTCATTCCGTTTGGAGTGCGATGCGGAATGCGCAGATCTCGAATGTCTTTTTGGTATGCTTGCCCGCCATCGGAATTCTGTGCGTGTGGCCATTTCGCTCGCTTCGTCTATTCGGGACATCATGCTTGGACGCATCAGTAATGGCGCTTACAGGGAACTGTCACGTTACATCACCATAGCCGGCCGTTTCAAGTCCTTGCTGGAACTGCATTTGTCCAAGATAAAAAGCCCGTCACTATATGCCTCCATGATGGCTATATCCGAGGTTTACCTGAATGAGGCGATGAAGGCCGTTACGGGTCAGAGCGTTGGTAGGTATATTCGTAATAGGGTAGTGGTCAGTGCCAAACGTCATTTGCTATATACGTCCATGTCTATGCAGGAAATAGCCTTGATGCTGGGTTATGAGGACTATGCCTACTTCTCCCGCCTTTTCAAGAAGGAAACAGGCATGTCTCCGGTTCACTATCGTCAAAACCATGAATAGTGCAATTCATGCCTCGTTGTGTCCATTGCTCGTAGGCCATTTTCACCGTACCTTTGCCCTCAAAGCTGCGGCATGGATATTTCGTTGGCGCTCGGCATGGATGGTCGATTAGTGTCTGTGTTTGTCCATACGTCGGGCGTAACCAGTAAATAAACTATTCATTATGACCAACAAATCAAAACTGCGTCTTTGCAATGAGGCTCTGCTTTTGCTCTCGGCTCTCATCCTGTTCTCCGGCATTCATCTCGAAGTCACGTCGTGCCACTCCATATCATGGATTTGCATCCACATCATCATAGGCATTGTCTTCTTTGCTTTCGTCCTGTGGCACATTCGTTTGCACTTTCCATGGCACAAGTTGCATACACGCTTGTTCCATACTTCCAATCGCGCTCTGAAGTGCCTCCTCGTCTTTGCTCTTCTAACCATATTATCCTCTTTCCTCGCCACAGTTGTACGTCTTTTTCACGATTATCATTCTCCTATCGGTGCTCTTCATGGAAAGTTCGGCTTCATTTTCCTCTTCTTTGTTGCCGCTCATGCCATCAAGCGCCATCGTTATTATTATCGAACCCTTTTCTGTTAACCTATCAATAGTTTCCCAAACTTGTTTTATGTTCCCTCCCTCTCTCTCATACTTTCCTCTCAGCCTTTCCGTGCTGAGGGCGCCAGCCCGAAGCCCCGGTGTCCCTTCCTCCTCAGCCTCCCAGCCCCTCCCTCCTCCCATTTTTTTTCTCATGTCCGTATATTATAAATAATGTATCCGCCTCCTCCCTCTGTCCTTTGTCCCTCCGTTTTCCCTCTTTTTGTCATTTCCTTTCACATTTCTTTGCCCATTCT
>DBLZ01000018.1 GCA_002297545.1 Prevotellaceae bacterium UBA711
ACAAGTTTCAGGCCGAACAGGCTTCCACGGTACTGCGCGAAGTGACCTTCCAGGTCGGGCGCACGGGAGTGGTGACACCGGTGGCCAACATGGACCCGGTTCTGCTGTCGGGCACCATGGTGCACAGGGCCACCCTGCACAACGCCGACGTGCTGGACGAACTGGATCTGCACATAGGCGACTACGTGCTGATAGAAAAAGGCGGCGAGATCATCCCCAAGATCGTAGCCAAGGACAAAGAGCATCCCTCCCTGTGCAACGACGGAGCACACATAAGGTTCATAGAGCATTGCCCGGTATGCGGCACTCCGTTGGTGCGCAACGACGAGGAAGCCTCGCACTACTGCCCCAACGACCTGCATTGTGCCCCGCAGATAATCGGGCGCATGGAGCACTTTGTTTCACGTAAGGCCATGAACATCACCCTCATCGGCCCCGAGTTGATACTACAATACTACCGTAACGGCCTGTTGCACGATGTGTCTGACTTCTACAGGATAGAGCATGACGCCAAGGTGGCTGAAAGCGTAAGACACAGCACGGAGGTGCCCTTCGAACGGGTACTGTTTGCCTTGGGCATACGTTTCGTGGGTGAGATTGCCGCCAAGACTTTGGCACGGAAGTTCAAGGACATAGACACTCTGATGCAGGCATCGGCACAGGAGCTGTTGGAGACGGACGGAATAGGAACGGTGATAGCGGAAAGCCTAATCAACTACTTTGCATCCGAAGAGAACCGGGCGCTGATACGGCGGCTGCAAGAGGCCGGGTTGCAGTTCTCGCTGAGCGAGGAACAATTATCTGAGCACAGCGACACGTTGAACGGGCAGAGTATCGTCATCAGTGGCGTGTTTGCCCACCACTCGCGCGACGAGTACAAGCGCATGATAGAACAGCACGGAGGCAAAAACGTCGGTAGCATCTCGGGCAAGACTTCCTTCATCCTGGCCGGCAACAATATGGGCCCGGCCAAACTGGACAAGGCAAACAAGCTTGGAGTCCGCATTGTATCCGAGGACGAGTTCCTTGCCATGCTACGATAGGCCGTATGCAGATACATACTTCAGGACATACGACGGACATTGTCTTCTCCGTTGACGAACTTGTGCCGTATATCAACTGGATATACTTCTGCCATGCCTGGGGCATACGCAAGGAGCAGGGACTCGAATTGCAACAAGAGGCCATGTCCCTGCTGAACACATGGGCAGCAAAGGACCTACACACAGTATTCCGTGTAGGTCTATTCAAGGCAAACTCGCACGACGAAGACATTATGCTGTATGAAGACGGGGCGACAATCCAAGGGAGCACGACTAATGCCAGTCCATCCTACGTCCTGCCGCTACTACGCCAGCAACGTGCGCCATTCCTCTGCCTGGCAGACTTTCTGCCGCCCGTAGGAAAGGGGTACGGCACGATGGGCGTATTTGCCTCCTCGGTACCGTTCCCGGCGAAAGAACTCTTGGAACAGACTGTGGCCGACCGCCTGGCCGAGGCCACAGCAGAGCATGGGCATCAAATCGTACGCAAACAGATATGGGGATATGCACCCGATGAGAACCTTACGCCTGCCGAACTGTTTGCAGAACGATACACAGGCAAACGTCCGGCCATAGGCTACCCTTCCCTGCCCGACCAGAGCCTTAACTTCCTGCTGCATGACATTCTGGACATGCCCTCCATGGGCATAACACTGACGGAGAACGGCGCCATGATCCCACATGCCAGCACATCGGGGCTGATGCTGTCGCATCCGCAATGCAGGCACTTCAACATAGGCGACATAGGCGAAGACCAACTGCAAGACTATGCCCGACGCAGAAAGATGGATGACGAGACATTGAGGAAGTTCTTCAATGTCATATAGACACGCAGGCCTTATCTCTTCCAAATTCACATACACATGCCAATATGCAAAAGACAAGTTATATAGGAGAATACCGACACTTAATAAAGTTGGGGTTGCCCATAACCATAGCGCAGGTAGGCCTGACGCTGCAGGGTATGGCAGACACGCTGATGCTTGGCAAGCACTCGGCCACCGACCTGGCTGCGGCCGGCTTCTCCAACTCGCTACTGATTATGGGACAACTTCTTGGCATGGGCTTCTGCATGGCTGCCGTACCCACCATAGGAGGACTGTATGGCCAACGCAACCATCAGGGCATAGCCAACGAATTGAAGTCCTCGCTCTTTGCCGACCTCCTGCAGGGAGTGCTGGTGTGCGTATTGATGTACGCGGCGTTCTTTGCAGTGCCCTACATGGGACTGGAACCACACCTGCTCGACCCCATACGCACGTACATGACCATACTTATTCCGTCGCTGCTGATAATGAACATGTGCACTGGCATGAAGACTTTTTACGATTGCCTGACCGACACGCGCATAACCATGTGGATAGTACTCTGCGGCAACCTGTGGAATATCCTGTGGAACTGGATACTGATCTTCGGCAACCTTGGCTTTCCGGACATGGGCATAGAGGGTGCGGCATGGGCAACAGCGTCCAGCCGCATACTGATGCTGGGCATGTACGTGGCCTGCTTCCTGTTCAACCGCCGCTATTCCATATACCGCACCCTATGGCGCACGGCCACCATCACGCGTGCATCACTGGTGCGACACAACCGTTTGGGATGGCCCATAGCGTTGCAACTGAGCCTGGAACTGGCCGCCTTCTCGGGCTGTGCACTGGCCTTGGGGCGTGGAGGAATCTCATGGGACGCAACCTCGGCATTGGACGCACATCAGGTGGGCGTACAGATATCGTCCTTCATCTACATGTTCTATCTGGGCATTGGTTCCGCCGTGGCCATACGTGTGGCACATTACCACGGCCTGGGAGGATGGAACGGAATAAGGCATTCGGCACATGCAGGGTATCACCTGATAGTATGTGTCGGAATGGTGGCCACCACGTTGGTATATACCTTCCGCCACAGTCTGGCAGCCATCTTTGTGTCGGGTGAGGATCCCGCACTGCTGGCCACCATATCCGATACCGTAGTTGGAATGGTGTGGCCTATCATATTCTATCAGGTGGGCGATGGCATGCAGTCATGCTATGTAAATGCACTGCGCGGCATCGGCGATGTCAAGAAATTGCTGAAGTACTCCTTCATCTGCTATGGCGTGGTGACCATACCCCTCAGCTTCCTCTTCGGCATCGTCATGGACCATGGCACAATAGGCATCTGGTGGGGATTCCCTGTGGGGCTGAGCCTGGCTGGCGGGCTTTATCTACGGCGCTTCCTGTGGCATCTGAAACATCACGGGCGGTAGACAGCAGGCATTTCATTGCCTAAAAGAGCGTATGTGCGGGAGCAAGAGGAATGTTTCCAAGGCTTTTGCTTGGTTTTACCAATACTTATTCGTACCTTTACGCAAAACACGTGCTACCAAAGGGCGCCTATACCTTATTTATATAATAAGGAGACACCCCGGCACGAAATACAGACGCCTATGCCACTTCATTCACTTTATCCAACGGCAGCGCAATGGCGCATCCTGCTGTTTGCCATGCTGTGCCTGCTGTCACACCCTCAGACACATGCCCAAATCCTGGACAAAGGCAATGCTTCCTACTACTCCGATGCACTACACGGCCGCAAGATGAGCAACGGGGACCGCTACCATCGCGACAGCCTGACTTGCGCACACTTGAAACTGCCCTTTGGCACCATGCTGAAAGTACGCAACCTTATGAATGACAAGGTGGTGGTGGTAAAAGTTACCGACCGCGGCCCATTCTCCAAACGCTTTGTGCTGGACCTCTCCAAGGCGGCGGCCAGACAGCTGGGCATCCTGGGCAAGGGATATGTGCCAGTGGAGATTTCGCTTTACAATCCGGGCAAAGTTCCTTTCCTGTTGGAGGAGCCGGACATACACATCCCGGAGTTTGACCTGCAACTGCGTACGCTGGCCGAATACCCCGAGCCACTGTGGCAACAGGCCGATAGCACGGAATAGGACGCGGCACTTTACTACAGATAACATTCTTTCACGCTTTGACCTGACAGTGTTTCAATTCTTTGTTGTAACTTTGTCACGGGAAATCATCAACACAAAACACATGACCAAGATTAAGACCATAGGCATACTGACCTCCGGAGGCGACGCTCCTGGTATGAATGCCGCCATACGTGCCGTAACACGTGCCGCCATAGCCAGCGGCATGAAGGTGAAGGCCATCTATCGTGGCTACGAAGGACTGGTGAACAACGAGATAACGGAGTTCACCACAGAAAACGTGAGCAACATCATACAGCGCGGCGGCACCATACTGAAGACCGCACGCAGCAAGGAATTTACAACCACCGAAGGCAGGAAGAAGGCCTATGACAACATGAAGGCCAACGACATAGATGCTCTCATAGTGATCGGCGGCAACGGAAGTCTGACCGGCGCACGTATCTTTGCCGAGGAGTATGATGTCCCATGCATAGGCCTGCCTGGCACGATAGACAATGACCTGAATGGAACAGACCTGACCATAGGCTACGATACCACGCTGAACACCATTGTGGAGTGCGTGGACAAGATAAGGGACACAGCCAACAGCCACGAGCGCATCTTCTTTGTCGAGGTGATGGGACGCGATGCCGGCTTCCTGGCACAAAACAGCGCCATAGCAGCAGGTGCCGAGGCTGCCATCATTCCCGAGGACAGCACAGGTGCCGACCAACTGGAGATGTTCATAGGCCACGGTATACGTAAGAGCAAGAAGTCCTGCATCGTAATAGTGAGCGAAAGCCCCAAGTGTGGTGCCATGTACTATGCCGAACGTGTCAAGAAAGAGTATCCCGACTACGGCGTGAGGGTGTCCATCCTGGGTCATCTGCAGCGCGGCGGCAGCCCCAGCGCACAGGATCGCATCCTGGCCAGCCGCTTGGGCGTAGGTGCCATACGTGCTCTTAATGAGGGGCAACGAAACGTTATGATAGGCATACGTCACGACGAAATCGTGTACGTACCCTTCGCCAATGCTGTCAAGAGCGACAAGCCCCTGAAGAAGGAACTTATCGATGCCCTGGCAATACTGTCCACATAACGACACTCCGCCATTGCACATGCAACTGATAAACCTCGATGCCGTAATCTCCGGCAAGGCTCCCAAACTGAGGAAGAAACTCCCCACATGGATCATACGCATGATGGAGAGGCTAATCTGCCAACGGGAGATGAACGACATACTCACCCGTCTGGGGCACAACAAGGGAGCCGCCTTTGCCAAGGCCATGTCACAGGATATGGGCGTGACATATACGGTGGACGGCTTGGAGAATCTAAACCGCAAGGGGCACTACATGCTGGTGAGTAACCATCCCCTCGGTGCCTTCGACGGGATCTCATACATAGCGGTATTCGGTGACTTCTTTCCCAAGATAAAGGTCATCGTCAATGACCTGCTCATGTATATAGAACCTTTGCAAAGCGTCTTCCTGCCCGTGAACACCATGGGCAAGCAAAAGCGTGCGGACATAGAAAACCTGCAACAAGCCTACAACGACCCCGACACGCAACTCATCAGTTTTCCTGCCGGTTTCTGCTCCCGCTACATAGACGGACGTATACAGGACATAGAATGGAAGAAGAGCGTCATCAAGCAAAGCATAGAATCGCAACGTGACATCGTGCCCATGTATTTCGAGGGGCGCAACTCATTCGCTTTCTATGCCCTTGAATGGTTGCGCCGTCAGTTGGGCATGAAGTTCAACATCGGACTCATCCTCCTGCCACGCCAAATGATGAAGACCGCCCGCGGCAAGCACTTCCGCATCCGTATAGGCAAGCCCATCCCATACAGGCACTTCGACCAGTCCAAGACTGAAACGGAATGGGCACAATGGCTGAGGGAAGAGTGCTATAAGCTGAAAGACTCTTGACGGAAGCCGACAACACAGGCATAACCATGTAACCCACTGCCACCTACCACACCAAGCACGTATATGCCACATATTATAGGGTTACATCAAGAAAAACTATGCCAGCTGTGCCGCTATGTAAAAATAAATTCATACCTTTGCACAGATTTAACCCCGGTCTCACGGGGCGAGAGATTATAACCTATTGTTTAACCATTTAATCAAGACTGTAAATCTGTATGGCAGATTACAAAAATGTTGCTCCCGTTGAAGGCTTCGATTGGGAAGCATTCGAGAATGGCAGCACTGCTAACGTGAGCGTAGAGGCTCAGGAGCAGGCATACGCCGGAAGCATGAACAAGGTAGGTGACCACGACGTTGTCGATGGCACCGTTATCGCAATGAACAAGCGTGAGGTTGTTGTCAATATCGGCTTCAAGAGCGATGGCATCATCCCCACAAGCGAATTCCGCTACAACCCCGACCTGAAGATAGGTGACACCGTTGAGGTTTACATCGAGAATCAGGAGGACAAGAAAGGACAGCTTGTACTGTCTCACAAGAAGGCTCGTGCCGCCCGCTCATGGGATCGTGTGAACGAGGCTCTTAATAACGACGAGATAATCAAGGGCTACGTCAAGTGCCGCACCAAGGGTGGCATGATCGTAGACGTATTCGGCATCGAGGCATTCCTTCCCGGTTCCCAGATTGACGTCAAGCCCATCCGCGACTA
>DBLZ01000037.1 GCA_002297545.1 Prevotellaceae bacterium UBA711
CCACTTGGAGAAACGGAATAGCAGCAGCTTGTCCGTCTCCTCGGCTGGCACCACATCCATGGCATACGTTATCTCGGTCACTTCCGTAGTGCCCGAGAACAAACTGCCAAGCACACGTTGCTGACGGTCCAGCCCATCGAGCATCAGCTTCAGCTGCTGCCCATCCTTGGGAGTGTTGTCGGCCTCGCCACGCAACAAGGCATCGCGGCTCTCGCGTATATCATATATTTCGCGAGCCACCAACTCGGCCATCTTGGCCGTGGAACCCGCCTGCAACATGTCGCGATTGAGATACATATTGAGCTCCGACCTGGTGATAGCCTTTTCCAGCACCCGTGGCCGAGGGATGGACGGCAAGCAGGTCTCGGCTACATCCTTGGTATTGATGCCCAGCAGCAATCCGTCGGCAGTCAGGCTGATGAGCGGTGCAACCGTGCGGCCCTTCAGCTTGATGCTATATGCCTTGTCCTTATCGGGAATGCCGTGCGGTATCAGCTGAATATCCTTCACACGCCACGTGGTGGATGTATGCGTCGGCACATCTTGCATGCGCATGTATTTGTAGGCATAGGCATAGGCATCGCCGGGAGTGGTGACACTCTTCTCTGCTGTCACTATCATGCGCAATGCCGTACGGGGCAGGAAATAACTGACACCTTCGAGAGTGGCTCCCGGGACGAACTGTTCGGTCTGCGTCTGCGCATGGCCAAAGGTCGTGGAAAGTGCAAAGGAAGACAGCAGGATGCCGCACTTTACAAGAGAGGAAATTCTATGTATCATGACGTA
The DNA here is from genome assembly GCA_002297545.1 of Prevotellaceae bacterium UBA711. Classification (GTDB taxonomy): domain Bacteria; phylum Bacteroidota; class Bacteroidia; order Bacteroidales; family Bacteroidaceae; genus Physcousia. The sequence continues at coordinate 787 of DBLZ01000037.1, forward strand.
TTTTTATTCGTATCCGCGTATTTCATGACAAAGATACAAAAATAATCAAAACTACGATGCCACGCGGACGAGACTTTGGACTTTTTTCACTATCTTTGCCATTCAGTAATGTCTTATGGCAATACCTATGAGCACGATACAAGTACATGACAAGAAATTTGCGCCCAGCATACCGGCCGAGGACATCTTGCAGCAGGTGAGGCGCGTGGCACAGGAAATCAACCGCGACTACGAGGGACAGAGTCCCCTCTTTCTGGTGGTGCTGAACGGTGCCTTTGTCTTCGCGGCCGACCTTATGCGCGAAGTCACAGTACCCGCAGAGATATCTTTCGTAAAGCTGGCCTCCTACGAGGGAACAGCCTCCACCGGAACTGTGCGCGAGGTCATCGGCCTGAATACCGACATCACGGGGCGCCCGGTGATCATCGTTGAGGACATAGTAGAGAGCGGCATAACCATGGCGCACATGATAGAGCGGCTGAGAAGTCAGAACCCCAAGAGCATTGAGATATGCACACTGCTACTGAAGCCGGAGTGCCTGCAGGTGAAGCTGGACATCAAGTACGTGGCCATGGAGATACCCAACGACTTCATACTGGGTTACGGACTGGACTACAACGGACTGGGACGCGGTCTGAAGGACATCTATACCATCATATCATAAGATAGTATGGACGTGTGCCCGCGCGACCCGTAATTATATATGTAAGCATAATCACACAAATACACACACCATATTATTATGAAGAACATCATCATCTTTGGTGCCCCGGGCTCCGGCAAGGGCACATATAGCGACGAGATCGTTACCAAGTATCACATGGGGCACATCAGCACGGGCGACGTACTGCGCGCACAGATCAAGGCAGGCACCGAACTGGGCAAGACGGCACAGAGCTACATAGATAACGGCCAGCTGCTTCCCGATGAACTGATGATCGACATCCTGGCCAATGCCTACGACCAATTCCCCGCAGGACAGGGCGTAATCTTCGACGGTTTCCCCCGCACCATACCGCAAGCCGAGGCCTTGAAAAAGATGCTGGCCGAACGTGGACACGACATGGGCATGATGATAGAACTGATCGTCGGCGAGGACGTGTTGATGCAGCGTCTGCTGCGCCGTGCCATAGAACAGGGACGTGCCGACGACAACGAGGAGACGATAAAGAAGCGCTTTGCCGTGTATCACTCACAGACCGCTCCCCTCTCCGACTGGTTTGCCAAAGAAGGCATACGCCATACATTCTCTTGGGCAGAACTTGGTTCCAAGGAGGGCATGCTGGAGGCCATTTTCAAGACCATAGACGAGCAGGCCTAATCAAACACCCGCTGCAAGTGCAGCGACCACAACATTCCTACCGACCGATGGAAAGCAATTTTGTAGACTACGTTAAGATAGTATGCCGCTCAGGCAAAGGCGGGCGCGGCTCCATGCACATGCACCGTGCCAAGTACGCCCCAAACGGTGGCCCCGACGGCGGCAACGGCGGACGCGGCGGACACGTCATCCTGCGTGGCAACCACAACTACTGGACCCTGCTGCACCTGCGCTATGACCGCCATATCTTTGCCACGCACGGAGAAAACGGCGGCAAGAACAAGTCCACCGGCGCCGACGGCGAGGACCGGTACATAGACGTGCCGTGCGGCACCGTAGTCTACAATGCCGAAACGGGCGAATACATCTGCGACGTGAAGGAGGACGGCCAAGAGGTAATCCTGTTGCGCGGCGGACGTGGCGGCTTGGGCAACTGGAACTTCGCTACCGCCACCAACCAGGCACCGCGCTATGCCCAGCCGGGTGAGCCGATGCAGGAAATGACGGTAATCATGGAGCTGAAACTGCTGGCCGACGTGGGCTTGGTTGGCTTCCCCAATGCGGGCAAGAGCACCCTGCTCTCCAGTCTGTCCAGTGCCAAGCCCAAGATTGCCGATTACCCTTTCACCACTATGGAACCCTCCTTGGGCATAGTCCCCTACCGCAACGGTCAATCCTTCGTGATGGCCGACATTCCGGGCATCATAGAGGGTGCCAGCGAGGGTCGTGGCCTGGGGCTGAGGTTCCTGCGCCACATTGAGCGTAACTCCCTGCTGCTGTTCATGATACCCGGTGACACAGACGACATCAGGAAGGAGTACGAAATACTGCTGCACGAGGTAACCACCTTCAACCCCGAGCTGATGGACAAGCAGCGCATCCTGGCTATCACCAAGAGCGATCTGCTGGACGATGAGTTGCAACAGATGCTGTCCGAAGACCTGCCTTCCGATCTGCCGGTCATCTTCATCTCGGCCGTAACCCAAAAGGGCATCACAGAACTGAAAGACATGCTTTGGGCCGCCCTTAACGCCGAAAGCAACAAGATAGCCTCTATCACCCACGAGGAAAGCATCGTCCACCGCAACAAGGACATGGTCATGCTCCGCAATGAAATGAAGGATGAGGGCGAGGACGAAGACATCCAGTTTCTGGACGAGGACGAATACGAGATAGAGGACTACGAGGAAGAGGACTGGGACTGATACGCCTAACATACGACGACAACAGGCATCGGGGTTCGCCGGCAAGGCGCACAGCCCCGATGTGCTTTTAACACCAATCGGTCGTACATTTGGGTTTAACAAGTACACACAAAGACCAATTACTATGGAGCGAAATACAGCACGAGTGAGAAAGGCACTGACCGTACTGGTCACGTTCTTCATTCTGCTGGCCATAACCTGTGCCGGTGCCAGCGCATACATGTTACACTACTCTTTGTATAACGCTGAAAGCAGGCTGCCGTCCATCGAGTATGACATGCCATACCTCATGATGGACACCTTCGTTACAATGCCAAGTGGAGACCGCCATCATGCCATCTTTATGAGCAACGACTCGGCCAAGGGGCGTACTGCCGTAATAGTGCATGGATACAAGGACCACTGCAAAAGCTTCCTTGACTTGGGCATAATGTACCACGACTCTTTAGGTTACAACATCCTATTACCCGACCTGCACGGCCATGGCCTAAGCGATGGCAACGACATACAAATGGGCTGGAAGGACCGCCTGGACGTGTTGCACTGGACCAAGGTAGCCGAGGAGATGTTTCGCGACAGCCTGTATGAATCAAAAATGGTAGTGCACGGCGTGTCAATGGGCGCCGCAACCACCATGTGCCTGTCCGGCAAGAAAAACCTGCCTCCGTATATACGAGCCTTTGTAGAAGACTGCGGCTACACCAGCGTATGGGATGAATTCAGCGGTCAACTAAAGGAACAGTTCGGCTTGCCGGCCTTCCCGCTGATGTACACCACGAGCCTGCTATGCAAATGGCAGTACGGATGGAGCTTCGAGGAAGCATCGCCAATAAAACAGGTCGCGAAGTGCAATCGTCCCATGTTATTCATCCACGGTGATGCAGACACCTATGTACCGTATTCCATGCTGCGCCCGCTGTATAATGCCAAACCACAACCCAAGGAAATGTGGATAGCACCCGGCTCACAACACGCCAAAGCCTTTCACGACCATCCCGCGGAATACACCGCTGTCGTGAGGGATTTCCTGCAGAAATACTGTCGCTGAATAGCAGGGCAACAGCTCTGAATAGACCATAAGCATAGAAGGTGAAGTGAGGCATTGCAGGGAAGCACGGCACCCTCCACAGAACAGAAAACAAAAGAACATGAGCAACGAGATTCTTTACGTCCTTCTGCCGGACTATGCCGGTCACGAGGCAGTGTATCTTTCGCAGGCCATCGCATCAGATGACCATGCCCTGAAGGCCCCCCCCATGTATATAAATAAGGTGGTGGCCCCGACGATGGACCCGGTCAGATCGATTGGCGGCTTCCGCACCATACCCGACTATTCTTTTGAGACCATGCCGGAGGACTATGCCGCACTGGTGCTTATAGGAGGTTTCGGATGGAGCACGGACATAGCAGAACAGGTGGTGCCGCTTGTTAAACGGGCCATGGCAAAAGGCCGAATAATAGGCGCTATCTGCAACGCGGCTTCATTCATGGCACGTCACGGTTTCCTGAATGCCGTGTCACATACGGGGAATGGGCTGGAGCAATTGCAATTGTGGGGCGAAGAGCATTACACTAACGCCGGCGGTTATGTCCATGCACAAGCGGTGACCGACAGGAACATCGTCACGGCCAACGGATCCGCAACCCTCGAGTTTGCCAAAGCGCTCCTGCTATTGCTCCGCAACGACACGCCGGAGCGCATCGACATGTACTACCAATTCAACAAAGAGGGTTTCTGCGCCCTGTTTCCACAAAACTGACAGGCTTCCAAGAAGGAGTTCTCCATGTCGGCATGCACTGGCTTCGGCTTCGATGCCCGCAAGCAGAATACCATGGACGCCGACTTTGAACAGGTACGCGGCGACTTCGAGAGCAACACCTTCATAGCTGCCGTAACCGAGCACATCCAGCACAAAACTGCGTTGGGCGACAAGTGGTTGGCCCAACTGATCGGAGAATAACGGGTCTGCGTATATTTCCGGTTGGTGAGGCCAGGTAACGCCCCCCCTTGGACGGCCGACACCAACTTTATATGAAAGCCCGACGCCCCATCAGACAAACTGGACGGGCTGAAAGCCCAACAAGCAGCCAGCCCGGTGCAAGCGAAGCGGCGCACTGGGGATATAGTTAGCGAGAAGATATGCGCCCTAAAAGGGCAAAAGCACTGATATTCAACGTCCTGCCATCACTATATTACCGCTTATGCCCCTTCTGGGCGTAAGAATGTGGGTGGACAGAATACCCAGGGCGCCGCTTCGCTTGCCCTGGGCTGATGTCTTGTTGCCCCTTCGGGGCGTCTCCGTGGTGGCTGATTTCTCGGAAGCCTCTTGGACGGCTTGCCTGGCCTTACCAACCGAAAATATCCGCTGCCCCGGAACATGCGCTCCGCTATCTTGAGGGCATCTCCGGAGGCGTTGACCTCCGTCCCGCCATCAGCAGGTCCACGGCTCACGGCGCGACGGAAGTGAGGTTCAATGACAAGGCATCATGCCTTTTGCTTGTTCTTGATCTGTTCGGCCTGCTGTTTGGCCTTGGATATCAGAGGCTGCCAATTGAAATTGTTCTTCAGGCCGGAAATGGTTTGTACCGTCATGATAAGCACAGACACGAAACTGAACACAAAGGCACCGACAATCATCAGGCCTATCTTGAGGCCAAGCACTATGATGTTTGCCGTATTGGGCTCGGTAGACGTCTCCTTGTGACCGTTGGAATAGGTGGTGGTTACCTTGTAGTCGGGCAAGAGTGACATGGCAAAACCTGTGCCGAAGAAGAAGCCGCCGATGGCAAAACCCCATGTCTGCAACTTATCCAGGAAGTTCTGACGCTTGCGGTGTGCCGTTATCACGTATCCAAGGGAATAACCTGAGATGATGTACAAAGGTATGAGCACGCAGAGGAATATCATCCATCTCAATGTGCTGTTCTTCGCGCTATTCTTGTAGCCGAGGGACTTGTTTGCCTCCTGCAGTGCCGTCTTCTTGATGTCCTTATACTCCATCTGCTCCATCTCCTTGTACTCCTTCATGGCATCAGCGGCACGTTGGGTACTCTCATCGGCCCTGTCCAGGAACTTCTTCTTTGCTTCCTTGGTAGACGCCGTGTCGGCCTTTTGGGTACACTCCTGGGCATACTTCGCTGAGCTTTCGGCCTGGCTCTTGTAATGGGACAACTGGTAAAGTTTATAGGCAGCTGCGGAATTATAGCGTGAGCCGTAGTCGACCGACACAGGAACGCAGTCGTAGGCAATCGTGGTGTCGCTCTTCTCCCAAGCCTCCACTTTGGCCACGAGAGCCTTGGCCTCGTTCACATCATCCTCGTTCGACGAGTTGCACCACCAGAAGAAAGCGGCTGCGAGCACGGCTCCTCCGATGATGGCCCACTTCCATGTGCGGTGACGCGTACGGGAGTAGTCGATGATTTCCCTCAGATCATCCACACGGTTGCGGAAGTTCTCATCATACGGGTCGTCGGCAGCCTCCACTGCCTTATTAAGCAACTCCTCCATGCGATCTGTCTCCTCGGCAGAAACAGGATATACATTATCCCAGTCAGTTTCGCCTCTGTCGCGTTCTTCTGCCTTGATGTGGGATGAGACGAACAATGCCTCGTCCAGCATCTCCCACGCTCTGTGGTTCTTTAAATCCTCGTTCATGTCTGTACGTATTGATGGTTATTGTTTGTTGTATCGTCCATGCATATCCACAAGTGACTTGTAGAACTCGTTTCTGTCCGTCGTCCTCGTGCGGCTGTAGGTGAGTAGATCGCTACTTTCCGTACTCTGATAGCAGAAGAGGCTGGGCAGGTGTCCCCAATTGGTGGTGATGGGCACCAGCTCCACTCCTGTGTTGGACTTGATTATGATCTGATCCTCTGTCTTCTGGAACATGGCTATTTGGCTGTACATGATGCTGGACTGCTCGAAGCGTGGCAGCGTGTCCTCCACAGTGTCCCATACGGCCTTCATATACAACACCTGATCCGGCATGGCCACGGCCACATTGATGCCCATATATCTGAGCACAACCTCCGGATTGGTGGTCTCCACGCCATCGCTCGTACAATCGAAGAAGCAGTTGAAGAGATAAACCTTGCCCTTCGTCACATCCTGTTCGGAGATGCCGGCCTCGCGTAAGGCGATGCTTACTACATCTCCCTGTGTCACCAATCCCGCATTGGGACCCACGAAGAGCTGGCAGAAGCGCTTGTAGTCCTCCACCGTAGGACGGCTCTCGTACTTTCTCTCGTACTCGTGGTAGGTGTTCATTGTGGTGCGGTTGCGCTGTGCAGTCTCTCTTCTCGACCTGAAGCAATTGCGGAAGGCCAGTATTACCGCAATCACCCAATACAACGGTGCTGCCAGACAACAGAACAAGAACGCCCACAGACGCCACCCGGTCATTATGCCCTGCATTTTCATATACTCCACATCGGCGGGCAGCTGCGCCAGTTTCTCTGCAGTGAGCACTCCGGTTCCCTCCACTGTAATGCTGTCTGAGTGGCGATATTCCCATGCGTGTACCACATGCTCGGCCATGAAGATGCTGTCCAGGCGGGCATTCTCTATGGAGTCGCACCTTACCTCTTCCACCTTCTCGGCCTTACGCTTACGCTTCAGATCGGGGAAGTTCTTCTCCACATATTCCTCGGCACTCATCCGTATGGCGAACTCCCTCTTGTCGGTCCAACATACGCTGGCAATGAGACACATGACTATCCATACGATGAAGCATATGATGCCACGCTTGACGGCAAACCATACGGGAGAAAAGACAGACTCCTTGCTCTCCATGTGAGGTCTGTTGGGCTTGTGCAGGCCCAGGAAAAAATCCTTACGCTCGGCAGGATCCATGAGGCGCATCACACCTTCTTCGGTGCTGCTGCCGTCCTCGTCACCCTTGGGATACTTGCACAATTGACCGTAGGCTGCCAAGCGCTTTCGCAGGGAGTCGGCGCCCGATGCTCCAGATGTCTTGCGTTCGCCTCGGAGTTCTGCCACAAAGTCTCTGTTACGCGGGTCGCTGATCACCACGTGTTGCTCTATCTCATACAGCTCATCCTCCTCCTGCACTGTGTTCAGGGCCTGACGAAGCAGTTCCTCCGGTTCCGGCTTCCCGAAAGGCACGGCCTTGCCCTTCCCCTTGAATGCGCCTTGCAACAGCAGCATCTCCAGGATGAGGTACTTGCGCTTGGCCTGCATCTTCAGTGCAGTCTGCAACCACATCTCTATGCGCTCGGCCTCGAGAGCCGAGAGGGTGGCTGGCGACCTGTGGGCAAAAAGCGAGAGGGCATAGTAGTAATAGACGTCCGGATTGTCCGGAGTCTGCTCCACGGCTTTCTGGAAGTTCTTATTGGCCAGTTCGTAGTGTTGCAGGCCGAGATACACCAGACCCATGCCGAAGAGCGAGTTGGTGTCGGCAGGATTTGCCTTGGTCTGCTGTTCCAGTATTTGCTTGTACTCCTCAGCTTCCTTGGGGCTGAAACGTAGTGGATTGACCACCTCGGGGACTATCTGATGCTCTGTGCCGCATTTGGGACACTTGTTCACACCGGCCGGCAATGGACGGGTGCAAACCTTACATCTGTTTATCTGTAGTTGTGCCATGAATATGAATATGTATATGTATTATCTGTAATAGGAGTGAATATCAGCCCTGTGTGCCGGTACCGGCCAGTTCCCGGGCCTTGGCCATGAGTCGTGAGCCATGTTCCGAAATCTGTGATGGTATCACACTTTCTGCCTCCCTTATCAATGCGGCCCAAGCGCGGCGGTTCTCCGATGTCCCATGAACCTCGGCCATTCCCTTTATCTCCTTTACCAGGGCGCGCACTTTCACGGTATTGTCTTCAAGCATTGTCTGTTGCTCGTGGCAAGCTGCATCATGACGTCCTTGCAACGAAGCAACGACTACCCATAATACGGTAATCACCAAGATGCCCACAATGTAGAGGTTGAGCGTGATATGGTCGGAGAGATATGCGTAGGCAATCATCCATGCCGCACTACATATTATATAATATAAGGCTCCGACACCAAGGAAGACATGAAACTGCGATGTATGCTCCGTCTCACGGTTATAGCCTCGTCCTGCCCAGGCAAAAAAGAGGGCTTCGAGCATCATCACCCATGCCATGCTTATCCAATAACCGGCCGTGGCATCAGATGGCCTCAGCAAAAGGAAGGATATCAAAGTGACAAGGCATACCAACACCGGAGTCAGCCAACCGTAGAAGGGATTCTTATTCTTCATTGTCATGGAGTTTATCGGTTAGAGAACAGGAGGCACAGGAGGCACAGGCGGTGGTACAGGGGCAAACAGGGACTGCAATTCTGCCACAGTACCGGCTGCTGCCCATGCCGGCATGCCGGCGCGCCACACAAGAGTCTGGGCAGTAAGGATGCCCTGTGATGCAAGCTGCTGCAGGATGGGCATATCATAGGGGCCGGCCTGCTGGTTGTTCAGATACACATATACTTGCATGGGAGGCGCTACGGGAGGCGGTGCAACCGGTGCGGCCTGCATGGAACCCTGAGCAACGGAACCCATCTGTTGCCCCATCATTCCACCGATGCCCATGCCCATGCCCATGCCCATGCCGGCCCCCATCATAGAGCCAGCCATGCCCTCGTTGGCAGCAGCAGTCTGCATGACATCGAGCTGACGTTCCTGTTGATAGGAATAGCCCTCGCGTTGCCGTTTGCGCGCCATGGCTCTGCTCTCGAGATCCATGGATGCTGCCTCGCTCTGCTGAGCAATGATACGTTGGTAGTTCGGGTCGTCCTCGTGCGGATTGATGCCATCAATATCGAATTTTGTCAGTTCCAGACCATAGTCCTCGAAATACTCGTTCATCTCCCTGCGGGCAAAGTCCGCTACCTCGGTAAGGTAGTTGTTAATCTCTGTGATGCCCGTACGATTCTTGCTGAAATAACGATTGATGGCCGTCACCACCCGTTGCGACACGGCAGAGGTGAACTCGCTGCAGAAATCCACCAGATACATCTCATGCAACGTGCCCATGTACTCACGTATGAAAGCGATGGCATTGATTATGCGGAACTCATAACTGCCATAGGCGCCTACCTTTATTGTCATGCCCTCATCACCGAGGGTATAATCGCGTATGGTTAACCCCACACCCCAACCGGCATCATCACCGGCCAGACGCTGACGTGTGGTGTTGATAACGTATAGAGCCGTCTTGAAGGCAGATGATCCGCCGTATGGCAGATTGACAAGGCGTTCGAGGAAGGGTATATTATTGGTCGACAGAGTATACTGTCCGGGCAGGAAGAGGTCGGAGTATTGCCCCTCCGACATGAACACCATCTGCTGTCCCTCCTGCACGGTAACCTTGGCCCTTGTGGAAAGGTTGTCGTAGGGATAGCGATGCACCAGGCAGCCACGTTCGAGGTTTACAAAAATGTTGTCTATCAGTCCTGAGCGTTCATCGCCCTGACCGTCGTAAGTCTCGCCCTTAGAGCGAAGTTTGTCAAATAGCCCCATATTGATATTGGATTAAAATGCAACAAGAACTGGAGCAAAGATAGGTTTTTATTTATAAAGATTAACACTTAGTGGCATAAAAACCGAGGCAACGACGCCAAAACTACGGCTTTATGTGAGAAGGAGCAGCAAAATAGCCATAGACAGCAACGGTGCCGGAACTATATTCCGGCACCGTTGCTAATGGATTGGTGCATGGTCACACAATCCGAGGTTATAATGTATCAGGTTCCAAGCCTTGCAAGGGTGTTTACCACTTCTCGTTCCACAAGTCGGGAACGTCCTTACTTGCGTTGTTGTCGCGGCTCAGAATCTCGTATTCATCGGGATTAGTGATGGTCTCTGTATCATCAATGCTGATAGCCAAAACCTGCATGGGAGCGACATCCATGGATGTCATGGCAGGAGATATGTATGTGCGCTTGTTCATATATTCACTCATATTTTATGTGTAGTATGTATTGTGTTACTCAAAATCCGAGGCTTACTTAAGTATCAGCTTGCCATTGACGATATTGATGCCCTTGGTGGCGCGTGACATCCTCTGGCCTGCGAGGTTGTAGATAACGTTGATCTTGGTTCCGTTCTCCTGTCCGGAAACGGTGTCGATTCCGGTTTCCACCTCGTCGTCGATGTCTATCATCAGGCGGCTGTAGCTGACAACCTCAGGCTTGAGGTAAGCCTTATGGGCAGACAGAGTGTAGTTGGCATCCAGCAGGCGGAACGCCGTCTTGTTGGTAGTCTTGTTACGGCTGAGCAAATAGACGCCGTCCTCGGATTTGAGGGGAGTGTCTTCCGTGATACCCACCAAATTATTGACATCTGCCTTGGCCACTGCACCCGGCTTGGCAGCAAAACTGTATGTGCCGGCAGCACCCTTCAGTAGTACGCCTTCCTCAGCAGCAATGATGCCGCCCTCTCTCTCTATCAGTGTAATGTTGGTGCCATTGTCCTTGGCCGCGTATGCAGTCACACCCTCGGGCATGATGCCGGCATAGGGCAAACACAGAGTGGCATATCCGGCATCAGATATGGTGGCGCTGATAGTGGTGTAGATGACCATCTGGGTGAAACGACAAGCCTGGTTAAATGTAATGGTCATCGGGCTCAACGGTTCTTCTGGTATCAGTTCTACATTACTACCTGATATATATTTATCGGCATTGGTAAGAGTATACCCATTAAAATAGTTTGCATATGTACTGCTGGGACACGTAAATACAACCTTTGCGATGCTGATAGTGGGGTTAATGGTCATAATCTGGTCTTTATATGTGCGAGTATGTCCAGCGGTACCGCCGAGGTAATTATTCGCATTGGTACCACTTTGGGCTTTGTCCAGCACCAATGTACCCACACCGGTATTCCACACCACTTGCTTTGTACTTTCTGATGTACTGGTGTTCGTAGTCAAATCCAGTATGTAGCTATCATTGATAGTTTGTGTCTTAATGGCTATATCATAGGTTATAGTTGTACTCTTATCACCATACGTTGCGGTAGCTATAACCTGTGTCGTACCCTCAACTATTGTCTCTGGAATAAATGTCCATACCACCTTGTTCGTTACATCCTGTGTTGTTGCGTCATCAAAAATGGCCTCTACAGTCAGACCATCAGCCGAAGGCTTCTCGCCAACCATATAGCTAACCTTAGTTGCCGTGCCGGAGATGGTCAGCGATGTAACGGTCTTTGTCTCCATGACGTATGAGACAAGTTCGTTGCCGCGTCCCAACTCATAAGTGCTACCGAACTGCGTCAACTGTCCTTTCACCACTACCTGGGCACCCACTTCCACATCGTCAATGGATGTAAACTTATTGCCACCGATGTTCAAACCATTGTAGCACTCGAGCTGCTGGGCTTCCTCTGTACCATCGGTTGAAATGTAATAATCAATTTGACCGTACGAATCGTTGAACTTTGCAACCTTAGAAACAATACCCTTGACATACACCTCGGCATTCAAGCCCTTTCCAGCATCAATCAAGGCCACGGCCTCCTCTACGGTGTAAGCAGTCTCTGCTGTGTTGGCAATGCTCTTGACGGTGACATTGTACGTTTTGCTCACTGTCTGGTTCTTGTAGCTTGCTGTGACGGTAACGGTCTTGGTATCCTCAGCAATCACTGCCGGCTCGCAAGTCCAAGAGGCTGCATCTGTAACGTCCTGAGTGCTGGCATCGTCAAATGTAGCCGTAGCAACCAAACCTTCGGTGCTGAAAGCATCACCGACATAGTACTCGGTCTGTACGGGAGTAGTTTCGCTCAGTGCTAATGCAGTAACCTCCGGCGTAGGAGTAGAGCTATCCACTTCGTATGTCACCTTGATACTGGTCATACGAACCTGTTTAGATGCCGACAGCTCTACAATAGAGGAGTTGCCCACCCAAGTACCATTCTTACCGCTATATGAATACTTGCCTACTTTGGACGAAAAATTACCTACGCCATAATTGGATGTACCACTTGCTGTACTTGTAATTTCTATGCGTGTGATATTACCATTATCAACTGATACAGTAAATGTCGAGCTAGCATATGCACGATATGCCTCAGTACCCATTATGCCATCAGTTACAGCGATTGTCACACCATCCTTCTTGCCACTCTGAGCACCTCTTGTGGTGACCCACAGGGCATCTGCTACGTCAATAGTCACCACCTTCTCTTCTGCAAACAGAGAGGCCACACCAGTAAGCATGGTTACTAAAAAAAATAAAAGTCTTTTCATAAGCCCAAAACATTTATGGTTAATAAATACGTTACATTATCTCTGCCACCGCACCATGCGATACAGCACCTCCACATCTTCCATACACATGCTTGAGCACTTGCTGGTCTGGTGTATTATTTGGCGCAAAGTTATGAAATATCCGCGAGACTATAGCGTAATCGATGGCACAAATGACATGAAAGGCATTCAAAAGACACAAATTAGGGTTCATCCGACATTTGGAATACACTCCAAATCCCCAAAGAGCAAAAAGAAATGAGATCGAGGGCATGATGCCACGAGACACGTATTTTTGACTCTACTGGAGACGAGGGCTTGACTCTATTGGACCCTCGCCCCCGACATCAGTAGACTCTCGTCCGCGTTTCTACTGGACTTTCGGATGCGTATAAACTTTACTGCCCAATCAAGAAGCCTCCTCCCTGATTTTGGGGCAGCGGATATTTCCCAAATCGGTCGTCCTTAGATTTGGGTAACAACAAAGCAGCGGAGCATACACGTAGTGTCATGTATGCATCCGCTGTATATGGATGCTGGTTCTATAAGTGCACCGGCAATGGCTCAGGCGAGCGACATGATGTCGGCAAAGACGCCGGCCGCCGTAACCGAGGCACCGGCCCCGTAGCCCTGGATGAGCATGGGGTACTCGTTGTAGCGCTCCGTAGTGAGCAGGACTATGTTGTTGCTGCCCTCGAGCTGGTAAAAGGGGTGGTTCGGACCTATTTCACAGAGCGAGATGGAGGCGCGGCCGTCCTCATACTTGGCCACAAAACGCCACACCTTGCCATCGCTCTCCAGGCGCTGACGCCGTTGCTCCCATGCGGCATCGAGGGATGGGAGGTTGTGCCAGAACTCATCCAGCGTGCCGTCGAAGAAGGACTGTGGCAGGAGCTGTTCGGCCTCCACGTCCTCCTGGTTGATGCGGTAGCCTGCCTCGCGAGCAAGGATAACGAGCTTGCGCAAGACGTCCCGTCCGGAGAGGTCTATGCGCGGGTCGGGTTCGCTGTAGCCCTCGGCCTTGGCCAGGTGGACGGTGCGGCTGAAGGGAATGTCGGCCGAAATGGTGTTGAAGATGTAGTTGAGCGTGCCGCTGAGCACGGCCTCTATGCGGAGAATCTTGTCGCCGGAGTTGCAGAGGTCGTTGATGGTGCGTATGATGGGCAGGCCTGCGCCAACGTTGGTCTCGAAGAGGAACTTCACGCCGCGTGCCTGTGCAATGTCTTTCAACTCGCGGTACTGGCCGTAGTCGCTGGAAGCGGCTATCTTGTTGGCAGCGACTATGTTGATATTGTGCGAGAGGAAGTCCTTGTAGAGCGAGGCCACGTCGGGTGAGGCGGTGCAGTCCACAAAGACACTGTTGAAGATGTTCATGCCTATGACCTCGTGGCGGAGGCGCTCCATGTTGCTGGCGGGTGCCTCGAGGAGGCGCTGGCGGTAGCCGTCGAGTTCGAGGCCGTCGCGGGCGAACATGGCGTTGTGGCCCGAGGCTATGCCTACGACGTTGAGCTGGAGGCGGAGCTCCTGCTTGAGCTTCTCGCGCTGATGGCGTATCTGTTCTATGAGGCTGCCCCCCACGGTGCCCACTCCGCAGATAAAGAGGTTAAGCACTTGGTATTCGCTCAGAAAAAAGGAATCGTGGATGACATTGAGCGCCTTACGGAGATATTCCTCGGCTATGACGAAGGAGATGTTGGTCTCGCTGGCGCCTTGTGCGCAGGCTATCATGCTGATACCGCTGCGCCCCAGTGTGCCGAAGAGTTTGCCGGCCACACCCGGGGTGTGCCTCATGTTCTGTCCCACGACGGCTACGGTGGCCAGTCCCTGCTGGGCCGACATGGGGTACATGGCACCCTGGGCTATCTCACGTGCGAACTCCTCGTCCAGCACGCGGCATGCCTCGGCGGCGTCCTCATCGCGCACACCTATGGAGGTGCTGTTCTCGCTGCTGGCCTGTGAGACCATGAAGACGGATATGCCGTTGTCGGCCAGGCAGGTGAATATGCGGCGGTTGACGCCTATGACGCCCACCATGGATAGTCCGGAGACGTTGATGAGCGTGGTGCCCTTG
>DBLZ01000114.1 GCA_002297545.1 Prevotellaceae bacterium UBA711
TCAGATGCCCCACCCAACATGACACACAATCACACCTAACCCTCAACATGCCATGAAACACGACGTAATAATAGACAACACGCTATTACACATAGGCGAGAGTAACCGAAAAGGCTACCTATGCCATGCCTATTGCCATGATGGCACATGTACGTTCTCGTTCAACGGCAAACAGTACGTGATGCGGACCGGGATTGCCTAATAGTGCGCCGCAGCGACCTGATGGAGAATATGGTCGAAAGCCAGGATTTCAAGGTGGACGTGGTGTATGTCTCCTCACAGCTCATAACGCTGGCCACTCCGCAGACCAACTATAGCACCCGCGGAGGATTGTCGCTCTTCAACAACCCAATCATGCATCTCGATGAACGCCAGCAGCAGGTCTGCGCCCTGGACATCGACTATATCAAGAGGCGGCTTGCCTTGGACACGCACAAGTTCCATCGCGATGCCATCATCAACGCCGTACAGGCCATGATAATAGACTTCTTCGATTTCCATGCCACTCTTCATGCCGAGGATGAGGCGGTGAGCCAGCAACACTCCGTTTTAATGAACAACTTCCTATCCATGCTTGAGCGCGGCGACTACCGCAGGCACCGGGAACTTGGCTACTATGCCGACAGGCTGTGCGTTACGTCGAAATACCTGTCCGAGGTATCGAAGCGCATCAGCGGTTTTTCCACAGCATACTGGATCGCACGCTACACCTCACTGGACATTGCACGCCTGCTACACGCCAAGCAACTGACCTTTACTGAGATTATGGACCTGTTCGGCTTTTCCTCCGAATCATACTTCAGCCGCTATGTACATAAGCATTTAGGGGCATCGCCATCCTCCTTTGCAGAATAACGGTCCGTCCCTTCCATGGATATGCACAATGTGAAACTTTCCCCGCCATCCGTATCCATGGCGGTTCGTGGAATTTTCGTTAATTTGCAGCGTGAATGATGCCAAGGAACCCCAACCGCACACAGACAATAACTTCATACAGTAAGGAAAGCATGAAGCAGACGCTATCGTTGATGACAGAACCAGTCCGGGCGGTGCATACGCATATCACCTCGGCCACGAACGCTCATGGCATTTACACCGTTAGGCAAGACAACGAGGCCAAGAAGACAGTGAACATATAATAATCACAACACTATATACATTATGCCCAAGAATGTACTGATATTATCCGGAAGCCCACGCAAGGGGGGCAATTCCGACTTGCTTTGCGACCAATTTGTCCGTGGGGCACAGGAAGCAGGCAACACCGTAGAGAAAATCTGCTTGGCCGACAAGCAGATAGGCTTTTGCCGTGCATGTTATTACTGCAAGAACCACGCCGGAGAGTGCTCCGTGAAAGACGATATGAAGGAGGTACTGGCCAAAATGCTGGCCGCAGATGTCTTGGTGATGGCATCGCCTGTCTACTTCTACGCCATCGATGCACAGATGAAAGCGATGATAGACCGTTCGGTCGCCCGCTGGCTGGAGTTCAAGAACAAGGAATTCTACTACATCATGACAGCAGCCGAGGACAGCGACGACGTGATGGACTGCACGCTGGAGTGCTTCCGTGGTTTTGCCAAATGCCTTTCCGGTTCCGTGGAAAAAGGCGTCATCTATGGCAAAGGCGTCTATGACAAAGGCGAGATTAAGGACCATCCGGCCATGCAACAGGCCTATGAGATGAGCCTGGGCATCAAATAACAAACTCTCACTCCACAGGAATGGCGACAAGGAAATTAGGTGCCAACGGTCCCGAGGTATCGGCCGTCGGCTTGGGATGCATGGGCATGAGCCATGCCTATGGTCCTGCGCGCGACCGTCCGGTTGCTACTCGGAATACAGCACCTTCAATCCTCAGACGGACTATCGTGCCACCATGCCTCAGTTCAGCCGTGACAGTTTTGAGCAGAACAGACAGTTGATGACCTTTATCCAGTCCCTTGCCGAGTTGCATCATGCCACACCGGCACAGGTATCCTTGGCCTGGATGCTCAACAGGAAGCCATACATTGTGCCAATTCCCGGCACCAGACACGAGACGAGGTTAAGGGAGAATATCGGTGCTGCGGACATAATGATGACAGCAGACGAGGTGAAGAAGATTGACGAAATGCAGGACAAAATGCCTATGAGCCGTGTCTTCGGCGGTTCCAAGGTGGTGGCTCAAGGGGCATAGGATTGGGCCACACACCACATGGTCTTCGCATAGACACCACAGGCTGTCGCACACTCCGTCACAGCACCCCACAGCCTCATTTACACGGAGACGGCCCTACATATTCGGGTTTATTGATCTGAGACAACCGGTTTTTGCAGGTCAATAAACCCGTTTTCACACTCGAATAAACCGAAATATACAAGCAGGCCCCGATGGGGTCCGATGCCAATCACGACGAAGAGATGGCCTACGCCGTGCGGGACATATATCATCGGCCTACGCAACGCCCGGGGAGGACACGGGACATACATGCGGTACGTCCATGTCTATGCAAGGACTTACCATGGTTCCACATCAGCCGTCATACGAATGCGAACAATTGACTAATAAAGCATTCCCCATTTCTGGTTGAAAGGATTTGTGCCGTAATTGTTTGTCTATTCCGATGGATTTGCATACCTTTGTGATGTGGGGTAGGAGTTTCACCCGACATGGTCGGCAGGACACAAGGAGGTTCTCTCACTGTCACACCATCAAACACTATATAGAGCAAAGCCTCCAAGCATATTTAATGTAAGGCCATGTATTTCAGAAAACCGCTCCTGTGCATCGTGTGTATCATTGCCGCCTGCAATGTGTTGAGGGCCGAGGTATTGAAGGGTCGCATAGTGGATGCCGAGACCCGTGAACCGCTCGGCGGTGCCAAGGTGGAGATACAAGATGTGATACCGGACTTCTGCACGTCGATGTGCACTCTGACGGCCGATTCGGCGGGATACTTCCACTACGGAACCCAAGTGGGCAACATCCTGACGATAACCGGCAAATACTTTGGCTACAACGACAAAAGCATCAAGCGCATAGGTATAGGCGGCAACGATACTATCTATCTGGACGACATAGTACTGAAGCCCAGCGCCATGCTGATGAAAGAACTGATGGTGGATGCCAAGGTGAAACGCTTCTACGTGAAGGGCGACACCGTGGTGTTCAATCCCCAAGCCTTCAACATGGAGAGCGGCGACCGCCTGATAAAGCTGGTGGAAAAGTTGCCGGGCGTGAGCGTGAAGGACGGTAAGCTGCTGTGGAACGGCGAACCGCTGAAGGTGATGATGAACGGCAAGGATGCCCTAAGCCAAGACATGATGCTGAACCTGCTGCCCGTGGAGGCGGTGGACAAGATCAAGGCATACGACCGTACCAGTGAACTGCAGGACCGTACCGGAGTGGCCGATGGCAATCAGGAGCATGTTCTGGACGTGGCGGTCAAGCCGGGCTTCATGGAGAAGTTCCTGACAGAGGCCGAAGCCAAGGCATACGCCGGAAAGCAGTATGCCGCCCAGTTGAACGCCATGAAGTTGAGCGACAGCAATCCCATCATGATCTTCGGGCGTGTGGCGGACGACCCTATGAAAACCAGTCTGATGACCATGGGTGCCAAGGGGTGGTCATCAGGAATCATGCCTGTGCGCCAACAGATGGGTGCATTGGCCTACCGCCATCAGTGGCGGCCCGACAGCACGGCATACCGCGACAGCCGCTGGGACATAACGGCCGGCATCAACCATACCGACGAAAACAACGAGAAATGGGAGGAGCGGCAGGTTTTCATGCCTGAAACCACACCCACCATGAGTAAGAGCGACAGTCGCGACTACCGGCACAACCTGACCGTTCCGATAGACTTTTCCTCATACCTCAATCTGGGTGCCAAAAACACATTGTGGCTTAATGCCAACCTCAGCTACGTACGCGATTTGACCAAAAACAACACGGAGCAGGAGACGGCGGAGGCTGAGGACTGGCTCACCAGGGTGAACGCCTCTGAATACCGGTCGCGCACGGAGACGGAGACGTTCAAGGTAAGCGGAGAGGGCACCCTCACGCACTACTTCCGTGGCGGATCGCTGGCAGCCAATGCCGGAGTAAGCTATGCCAACGCCGAGGCAAAGGGCTCGTCACGTGCGGAATACCGATACTTCCAATCGGGCGAGACCACCATTGACACACAGCGCTTCTCGGCTCCCGACCATAACCTTGCCGTCAACTGGAGAGTGGATCTCAACAAGACCATCGGCAAGGACATCATGACACATGCCCAATGGCATACGTCTTACGAGCACAAATACAGAGACGAGCAACGGTGGCGCAACGATGCCCCGGACACGGAGAACAGTACCTACCGCAAAGACAACATCTGGCGCAACACACTCATGCTGGATGCCAACGTCAAGGTGGGGCATCTCACCATTAAGCCGTCGTTGGAACTCAAGCACCACCACGAACAGACCTCATATCGCCGTGCAGCCCTCGATACACTGGCAACGCGCAACATGCTGTTGACACGCCCCATGTTGGAAATGCACTACAGGTTCAAGGGACAAATGGGTCTGAAGGGAACGCTGTCATACAGCAACACACCCGCCGATATGATAGACTGCATAGGCTACGTAGACGACACCAATCCTCTGTACATTCTGATGGGCAATCCTGCTCTGAAGACTTCGCACACGCTCAACGCTACTCTGCTCTACACACTGATGCTGACCCGGCACTGCCAGTCGCTCTCAGTGACAGCCGATTACAGCAAAACCTACGACCCCATAGGCACGGTGATGCACTACAACTCGCAGACCGGTGCCTATCGCGTACAAAAGCAGAACGTGCGCGGCGGCGACCGCTGGAGCATGAAGGTGGCCTACGAGCGCGACCTGATTGATGGCCTCACGCTGAGCAATACCATCCGTGGCACGTATTATCGCAGCTTTGGCATCATGACCCTGGTGGACGATGCCACAGGACTAACCTACAACCGCCAGAGCGAAACGATACTCCGGGACGAACTCGGCCTGACATACAAACACGGCCCGTGGCATGCAGAAATGAACCACAGGTTCTCATGGAAGCACTATGCCTACAGCGATGCAGGGCTGTTGGAAAGCGACCTGTTCAAGTACCATCTGGCCCTGCAAGGCAGCTACAAACTGAAGCAGTGGAAGTTCTTACTTGATCCGTCATACATCCTGGACCGTGGCTACACGTCCCGCTACATGAACGGCGGACAGTTCCTGCTCAACGCTCGGATAAACTTCCAGTTCCTCAAGAACCGCGCGGACTTGGAACTGCGTGCCTATGACCTTCTGAACCAGAAGAAATGGTACGAACAGAGCATCACCGCCACCTCGCACTCCGAGAGTTGGGAAAAAAGTCTCGGCCGCTACGTTACCCTGACCTTCAGATACCGTTTCGATCCAAAGGCAGACAAGAAACAGGCCCAATAATCCATCATAGCCCGGTCCCGACCGACAGCCTGCGCTCCCTCGGCCGTTATCTCAATTTATCATACTCTTCATCCGTGACTGGTTCGAGCCAAACGTTAGATGCCTTTTCGCCTTTTATCTCAAATGCGAGGTGAGCAAACCAACTGTCGGATACTGCTCCATGCCAGTGCTTTACATTGGCCGGGATGTGGATGACGGTGCCTGGCAGGATTTCCACGGCAGGCTTGCCTTCTTCCTGATACCATCCGCGACCGGCAACGCCGATGAGCATCTGGCCTCCGCCTTTGCTGGCTTTGTGAATATGCCAGTTGTTGCGGCAGCGAGGCTCAAACGTGACATTGGAAATTGGCACTTGCTCCGAAGAGACACTGGCAATGTAACTATTACCGATGAAGTACTTGGCATAGTCCGTGTTGGGTTTGCCAATTGGAAAAATCATTTCGCGCTGGAAGGCAGCCTTGGCATCGTCACCAGTGATGTCTTCCGCCCATACTTCCTTTGCCACACGGAAACCAGCCCATGCATTGGGCCAACCGGCATAGAATGCAGCCTGAGTCAAGAGGGCGGAGATCTCCCTGCGGGTGATGCCGTGCTTCTTGCCCAATTCCAGATGTGAGCGGAAAGAGGAGTCGACAAGTCCCTTACCGAGAAGAATGGAGATGGTGACCATACTGCGGTCGTGTAAACTCAGCGTAGCATCGTTCCACACATTGTCGCCAAACAGGACCTTGTCATTGATTTCTGCAAACTCGGGGGCGAAGTCTCCCAGCTGCGAACGGCCTGCTGTCTGCACGATTTTCTCCTGTGCCATGGCACCGAATGCCCAGATGCCCATAAGGGCAGTCAATAATAGCTTATTCATATCATTTGGGGGTAGTTCTTAATACAAAGGTAAGAAAAAAAGTGCATATCAACTTCTCTGAAAGGCTCAAATTAAAGCGTGGCAGCTTTCTTAACACAGGTTTTATCACGAAATGCCTTCACACGAACGTAAAGAGGGTGGGAGAGGGTTGGTCTGTGACCACACATGTACGTCGACCATTCATGTGGTAGAGTTGTCTCCGTACCACATGGCCCTAAGTAGTGACTTTCGATGCCCTAAGGGCCGACATTTGGCTATATTTATGCTCTAAAACATAATAAAATAACATTTTTCTTGGGCTTTTCGTAAAATAGTACTACCTTTGCAGCGTGAAAGTTGTTAAGACATCGCTTTCACAACGAAGTATTAACCATCAAGAGGTAAAAAGAAATGATTGAGAAGATTGGTATCACTGCAGGTTCTATTTGGAATACCCTCAACGAGAACGGTGCGATGAACGCTAAGGAGCTGAAGAAAGTTTGTAAAATCAAGACTGACAAGGATCTGTTTCTTGCTATGGGTTGGCTGCTCCGTGAGGACAAGCTGAACGTGGTTGAAGAAGGCAAGGAACTTATGATTTCCTTGAAGTAATACCTGGGAGTAACAATATCAATGGGATGTGGCATAGAAGTCTTATGTCGCATCCTTTTTTGTATGTTCCGATGAAGCCTGACATAGAATACGTAGAACAGAAGTTTGCCGAATACAATACGCAGATGTTTGGTGGCAAACTGCCTCCGTTACCCATACGCTTGAGCTCTGCCAGGACGTTCATGGGCAAATTGAGCTACACCAAAAAGCGTGCCCTGTTCAGAGGGTGGACGTACAACAACTTTCAACTAATCATAAGCACCCGATTTAACGTGTCCGAACAGATAATAGAGGACACCATCATACACGAGATGATACATTATTATATAATGTACCACAAACTGCGCGACACCTCGTCCCATGGCACTATTTTCCGGGACATGATGGCACACATCAATAGCCAATATCACAGGAACGTAACCATAAGCATCCGACTGCCGGAGGATGCCAGAAGCAGTGACACAAAACGTCGTCTACATCTGATATGTATCTCAAAGTTAAGGGACGGTAGGGTAGGAATTACCATTGCAGCCCAAACGCGGCTAAAATACCTATGGAGACAACTACCTAAGAGGCCCGACGTCGTAAGCTGTACCTGGCACATCAGCACCAATCATTTCTTCAATAGGTTTCCACGTTCCATCACTCCACGCATATACATCATTACACAGTCGGAAGTGGACAAGAACCTTGCAGATGCCAAACCGTTGGATATACACGACTTACAATAAGGATACGACATCGCAAGGCAGATGTATAAACAACGACAGAACCTCAAGAAATGCTCTATGGCAATCTTGAGGTTCTTGCTTATAAGGGCCGCACTGATGATGTGATGAAACTCCTTATGATAGGATTTGAGGGCCTGCCGACTTTTGTAATCCATAGCTCCGAGGAACCTGGCACGCCATCAGTCGGTAGAGCTGATCTCGGTTTCAGAATATAATTGATGAGTATCCCGATCAAACCAGTGCGGCTGTTGCTCTTGTGGTCAAATTATCTCCTTATGTACGGTAATGGCTATGTGAGCCGAGAAATCTCCGTTGTTCGGGCCGCTGCCCAAAACTTTTATGTAACCATGACGGTGTTATTGTTATATTGCAAAGGTAACGATTTTATTTGATACGGCAATGCTATTACAAGCATTTTTGCATCCTGCGGTGCTTTAATTTTGCTATACGCTCCATTTGCGTTGTACACTTTGCATTATACATGCCCGATAATACATTCCCGTGATGACGGTCTTTAGCCATGTCATTATTGGTTGCTTGCCATAGGGGGCAATACAGTTGTAACGCTATATAAGGATTAGCGCCACAAGACAAGTAAACATAATACGTATTACAAAAATTTATAGCATTATTTGTAATGAGGTCAAAGTATCCATCTTGCCAACGTCCGTTATTTGCAGTCCGTCTTGCTCATAGCCTTTGATATTGGCAGTATTGCACATGTTGAGATAGAAATCTATGATGCTGAACTTCTCCGGATACACATCCAAGTGCTTTAGCAAAGACACATGGATGCAGTGAATACCGGCGAAAGCCCTAAGATGGTATCTTTCGGCAATGTCCAATGTAGCTTGTGACTTATTGGCAAAAAATGTATACACCTCGGGATACGGACTGCGAACCTCATTGGTCTGTATATTTGTCCATCCAACCAATTTCATGTCATTATCAAAGATTAGATAACGTGCTGTCTGGCGTTTAGAGACAAGGAGAACTGCATCGGCCTGTGTGTCAAAATTCCACATACGCTCCAGATCGGCATTGGAAATGATATCTACATTGTGTATCAACACTCTGTTGGAGGGATTGGACGCTGTCAACAATGACATAGCGTGAGCAAGACCGCCACCAGTGTCCAGCAACTTGGCACGTTCATCAGATATGGCAATGTGGATGTCTTTATTCTTATATTCGTGCTGCGTTGCCGATGATATCCAATCAACGATCATGTCGGCAAAATGATGGACATTGACAACAATATCAGTGAAACCGGCCGCTATGAGTCTGTTGAACACATGCTCTATCAAGGGTTTGCCATTGATCGGCACCAAAGCCTTTGGCATACTGTCTGTCAAGGGTTTAAGACGTGTACCCAAGCCCGCGGCAAAAACCATTGCCTTTCTGCGTGGTGGAAAATGAGTTTCTATACCTTGCTCACGATGAACAAGTTGTACCTCAACACCAAATTTTTCATGAAGATGCTCTGCCAAATGTTGGGCACTATACACACTCCGATGCCTGCCTCCAGTGCAACCGAAAGAGAACATCAAAGAGGTAAAACCGCGCTCTATGTACCTCTGTACATGGGCATCGGCCAACTTATATACATGAGAAAGAAAGGTACATATCTCGCCATCTTGTTCCAAGAAGTCTATCACGGGCTGGTCCAGGCCGGTCAGTTGTTTGTAGGGCTCATAACGACCGGGATTATGAGTGCTACGACAATCAAAGACATAACCGCCGCCATTGCCAGAACTATCCTCAGGAATGCCTTTTTTATATGAAAAGCTAAAGACCTTAATCTTCAGGCTACCTTGATTGTCATATTTGGAGGCCGAAGGAGAAGCCCCGGAAGCTACATTGAGATGGAATTCCGGCAAAGCCACCAGTTCCATCAATACATTATATAAATAAGGATATGGGCATGCGTTGCGATCTTCAAGGACCTCCTTCAAATTTCTGATGGCAGCAGGAATACTGTCCAGAAAGTATTTCTTACGCTCATAACGACCTCGTAATCCGTATGCACCCAAAACCTGCAGAGTGCGGAACAGAACCCATTGCGGTATGGATACGCGAAAAGCCTCTTCGTCTACAGAAATATATTGCTTTAATGCCTTGATGTATTCATCGATGAGATATTGCCGCAACTCTGTACCAAAATGAGATGAAGCCTGCCAAAGGAAAGAAACCAAATCATATTGCAATGGTCCTCGCCTCCCCCCCTGGAAATCAATAAAGAAGGGGGTCTTTGCCGCATCAAGCATCACGTTACGTGCCTGGAAGTCACGGTACATGAAATAAGGTGGAACAGAAGCTCCCAACTGTTGTGACATCCGGCAGAAACATTCCTCCAGTTTTATCTCGTTGAACTCAATGCCCGTTGTCTTGAGAAAGCAATACTTGAAATAGTTTAGGTCGAACATCACACATCTCTCGTCCATGACAGCCTGCGGATAGCACTTGACAAAATCCAGTCCGACGGCACCCTGCACTTGAATCCGAGGCAAAACCCGTATCACACGCTCCAGCAGAATCACATCCTCTGACGAATAACCATCGGCCGATTCTCGCCCGGCCTTCAAAGCATCATATAACGAGGAGGTGCCTAAATCGCTTTGCAAATACGACAATCCATCCGCACTCACAGCCAATATATGTGGAACAGGCAGATTGCACCGGGAGAAATGCTCGGACAAATAGATAAATGCCTCATTTTCCTCCCTTGAAGTTCCAATAGAGCCGATAATACTATTGCCTTGCTCGTCGACTAATCGGTAGTACTTTCTGCGACTACCACCACCGGCAATCTGGCTGCACGAGCACGGCTTCTTGCCCATATATATTTGATATAGATTAACTAATGACTCCATGTCTGTATGTTTCACTGATATCGTAATGAATATATAACATGCGGACCTTATGACTGCTCCAGTTGCATCAAATGTACAGCCACCAATGCTGCCGTTTCCGTACGCAGGCGGCTCTTGCCGAGTGTGACAGGACGGAAACCGTACTCCAGCGCCATCTGCACCTCCTCTATAGAGAAATCGCCTTCTGGCCCTATCATGACGATGGTGTCCTTACCCTTGATTAATACATCCTTCAGGTGTGGCTTTTCTCCTTCGTAGCAGTGGCATATAAAACGCTGCTTTCCATCGTCAACCGCGCCAAGTTGTCGTCCATATTGCTTGACAAATGCGGAAAAAGGTGCCATTTCATCTACAGCGGGCATCCAGGCCTTATGGGATTGTTTCACTGCGGATTGGACTATTTTTTCTATGCGTTCTGTCTTTATGCTTTTACGCTCCGAAAATCTGCAATCCAAAAACGATACCCTATCCCACCCTATTTCTGTAGCCTTTTCTGCCAACCACTCCATACGGTCATTCAATTTCGTCGGTGCCACCGCAAGATGTATACTACCACTCCAGGCTCTTTCTTGCATCTCTTCCGATATGATCTTGTATAAACAATGATGGTTGTCTGCCGCGGTTATTTCTGCCAAATAGAACGTTCCGCAACCATCCATCAAGTTTATTCTGTCTCCCGCTTTCATACGCAGGACACGTACCACATGTTTGGCCTCTTCCTCAGGAAGTGCTCCGGACACATCAGGGGAATAAAAGTATCGAACCTCTTTCATTTGTTTTCTATCTCATTTACTGACATTGTGCTTGTAACGGAACAGCACACAAAACAAAATGGCCACAACCAGTGCATAGGCAGAAAATATCATCCATGCCTCACTCCATCCGCCGGTTCCGGGCATGTCGAGCATAAGGCCGCTCTCATTAACTGTGTACATATTCACCACCCAGCCGGCTATAAGCATGCCCAATGATGATCCCAAACCATTGGTCATCATCATGAACAGCCCCTGTGCCGAATTGCGGATGCTGACGTTGGTCTCCTGGTCCACAAACAGTGAGCCGCTTATGTTAAAGAAGTCAAAAGCAATACCGTAGACTATCATGCTCAGGATCAAGAGCCATACGCCACTACCAGGGTCGCCCACAGCGAAGAATCCAAAACGCAACACCCACGCAAGCATGGCCATAAGCATTACACGCTTAATACCGAACTTGCTCAGGCAGTACGGTATCAACAGTATACACAGCGCTTCGCTTATCTGTGATAACGAGATGAGAATGTTGGCATGCTCCACTCCAAAGCTTCCATGATAGACCTCCTGACTACCAAAAGACTGCAAGAACGGACCGGCGTAACCGTTGGTAATCTGCAAGCAACATCCAAGCAGCATGGAGAATATGAAAAACGTAGCCATTCTGTAATTACGGAACAGGCTAAAGGCTTCTAATCCTAAGGCTTGCACCAGGTTGTGAGCCTTTACATTGGAATTTGTGGCACACTTGGGCATAGTCAGCGAATAGAACGCCATGAGAACAGACAGCACGCCACTCCACATGAATTGGTAAGGCGTTACCTGCCAACCGCTCAAATCCACAATCCACATGGATGCGATAAAACCGACTGTTCCAAACACCCTGATTGGTGGAAATGTTTTGACGGCATCCAACTTGGCTTTATCCAAAGCATTGTAGGACACGGAATTTGCCAAAGCTATGGTTGGCATGAAGAATGCCACGCTGATGGAATAGAGACTAAAGAGCACGGAAAACTCCACCTTGTCCGCCGACTGCAAACAATATACGCTGGCGGCTATCATAAACAGACCGGCAAGGAAGTGGCACAGACTCAATGTCTTCTGAGCCTGTATCCATCTGTCGGAAACTATACCCATCAAGGCTGGCATCACAATGGAGACAAAACCCTGCACCGCATAAAAATAGCCGATATTCGCACCCAGCCCAACACTTGCCAAATAACCGCCCATGCTGGTCAAATATGCGCCCCAAACAGCGAACTCCAAGAAACTGAGGATGGTGAGTTTTATTTTTATATTCATAATCGAACTTGTATATTGTGGATGTTATTATTGCTCGTGTGTTCTCTGCCTATCTGTCGATACAATGGCCATACCTAAATTATATCATCTAAACAGGCATTCCTTTATTCAATGTATAAGACCAACCCCTTCAGATACTCTCCTTCGGGATGATATATATTCACAGGATGGTCTGCTGGCTGATGCAACTGATGCAAAATACGCACCTTTCGACCCGTCTGTATTGCTGCCGCAAAGACAGCCGTGCGAAATTGCTCTTTGTTGATGGCCTGAGAGCAAGAGAATGTAAACAGTATACTTCCCTTGGGCATCTTCTCCATGGCCTTGGCATTTAATTTTGTATATCCGCGCATAGCCTGCTTTATGGCATCTCGATGCTTGGCAAAAGCTGGCGGATCCAACACCACAAGATTGTAGTTTTCATCCATTTCATCAAGGAACTTGAATGCATCCGCAGCATAAGCCTTATGACGTCCATCAGCTGGGAAGTTCAATTCCATATTCCTATTGACCAGGTCTATGGCCTTGGTACTACTGTCCACGCTGTGCACCAGTTCGGCACCGCCTCGCATGCTGTACACGCTAAAACCACCGGTATAGCAAAACATATTCAGCACACGCATACCATGAGAGTATTGCTCTAACAGGCTTCTATTATCTCTCTGATCAACAAAGAAGCCCGTCTTCTGTCCCTTCAACCAATCTATGTGGAATTTCAAACCATTTTCTATGGCAATGTTATTGTCTGACTGTCCCCAAAGAAAGCCGTTTTCCTGTCCTAATTCAGCCTTAAATGGCAGCGTCGATTCACTCTTATAATATATAGCCTGCAATGCGTCTCCCATCATATTCTGTAGTGCATTGGCAATAATCATACGATCCCTATGCATGCCAACACTATGCGCTTGCACTACAGCCGTCCCTGAATAGATGTCGATAATCAGCCCAGGGAGATTATCCCCTTCGCCATGCACTAGACGATAGGTGTTATTTATTGCGCTACCTTCAGACACTTCATTACGTATCAGTCCTATACGATGTCTGACGTCCCATGCCGTTGCTAAACGTTCTGCATAGAACGTATCATCTATTTGTTTATCTTCAAATGACAGCACCCTCACGGCAATGCTGCCAACCTGCCAGTGTCCCACTGCGAGAAAATCGCCCTGATAAGTAACTACCCTCACCACTTCGCCTTCCTCAACGCCGCTATCTATCTGATATATGGCTCCGGAGAAAATCCATGGATGATTTCTGTATAGACTACCTTCTTTTCCTTTCTTAAGGATAATAGTTTTGTATTCAGCCATTCTGTATATTAATGCTTTATGTGTGCAACTGCCCCTTGTGACTATATATTTTTCAATGCTTCCTTTTCGCGTCTGTCGGAACTCCTGCGTCTTCGTTCCTTTTCTCTCAATCCCCTACGTTTTCGCTTTTCCTGCTTTTTCTTTTCTTTACGCTCATTGCGCTTCTCTATCTGCTCGGGAGAGAGAGGCAGTTGTGCCGGAGGTTCTGGTTCCGGTATGATTTCCAACATATATCCAACCTCGTTCAAGTGCAAAAACTCCTCATATAATTGTATGCATGCCCACGCATCTGTCGCCGCATAGCGTTTTTGTGCCTCTGTTAGTACATCTGCTTCCCAATTGGATAGTTGCTGCGTCTTACTGATACGCTGTCCAAAGACATTTGCGTACAACTTCTGTAAGGATTGATCTATTATGCCCATCTCCTTTGCAAGGTTCTGCAGATCGACATGCTTTCCTGGAGCAAACTGCTTACGACGATTCAATTGCATAAAATCATCCTTCAGTGATAGTCCCACCTTCAAAACATTCTCGTCACTTAATAACGTCAACAATTCCGACGTGATTCCAATGTGATTTAACCTAAACAAGAAGCATGTGTCGTGTGTGGAGACTTGCAACAGAGCAACAGGATTCATGCCACAGCCTTTTTTGAAAATAGGTTTAGTCTCAGTATCCAGCCCTATAATCTTCTGTGCCAACAGGTATTCGACAGCCTTACTGGCTTCCTCTTTGCCCTGTACAACAATTATCCGGCCTTGAAACAGAACTTTAGGTAATTGCGCTATTCGCTTTTTGTCATATCTGTTAGCCAGCGTCTTCATTGTCGGTTATAATAGCTATTTGCATTTCATGTTAGTGTAATCGTGTACAAAATTAAGAAAAAATAAAGTCAAATCCGCCCATTTTACGTTTTTTTCCACTAATTTTGCGGAGAACTATTATATGAGCAATTGACATGACAGATAAAAAAAGCGAAAAGAACACCCCGAAGAAGTCCAAAGACAAGCAGCAAGACATCAAAACCGAAGGCTTTTTCTCCAAGTCACAACGCTTCTGGCAAGATATGAACAAACAGCCATCCACAAATGAAGCAGATGGCATGACCAAAGCAGAAATCACACGTTTCTGCATAGGCGCAACATTGTTTATCATCAGTTGTTTCATATTGCTAAGCATAACATCTCATCTCTTCACCGCCATGGCAGACTCTTCTTGGTGCGAGGGAGAACGTGCACACAATTGGATGGGCACGTTAGGACTATCAATAGCCCGCTTCTTTATTGACGACTGCTGGGGAGTCGCATCGTTCTTTATTCCACTGTTTTTATTGGTTACATCGCTTAGGATTATGCAAGTGTACAAGGTACGCCTAT
Source organism: Prevotellaceae bacterium UBA711 (assembly GCA_002297545.1). GTDB lineage: Bacteria > Bacteroidota > Bacteroidia > Bacteroidales > Bacteroidaceae > Physcousia. Next base: position 15,243 of record DBLZ01000114.1, read on the forward strand.
GGAAATGGTTCCTCAATTGCTCCACTCTCATGATATGGCTCTCCGCCTTTGCACATTTCATGATTCAGCCTACACTTAATGCCTACAACAGCCCCATCAGCTTGGGAGGCGGCATCGGCAAAGCACAAGTAGAGTTTTTAGAGACAACAGCAGGTACTGTAGGAACGGTCCTTATCCTTGTGGTCATAGCTATAGGATACCTGATATATTTGTCCGATAAAACCATACGAATCATACGCAAAGTCTTATCACCCAGAGAATATATTCCGCGTGTCGGACGTAAGATATCATCCGACATACAAAACACCGACAACACCAACGAGGAGGCCAACAAAGAAGCTAAAGATGAGGTAATAGAGGACAACATATATCAAGGCTTGACTCCCGAAGAAACCGCCACAACCATTGATTTCAATGACATGCCTGAAACTATTGATAACAAAGAGGCTACTACTGATGACAAGATTATAGACGAAGGATTCGTAGACACATCATATAGCGAGGATACCACTACGAGTCCCGATGAAACCTCTAAAAACAACGCACCTGATACCGAAATGACTATACATCAAGGGCAAAAAGAAGAGGAGGCGATATTGGATGAAACAGGACAATTAGAGGCTTATGACCCAAAGTTGGACCTGGAGAATTATAAATACCCCACACTGGATTTGCTGCAGCATTATGACGTAGACACATCGATAGATATGGAGGAGCAGCAGCAGAACAAGAATAAAATCATACAGGTGCTGTCTGACTTTGGCGTAAAGATCTCCAGCATCAAGGCAACCGTAGGCCCCACCATTACCCTATATGAAATTACTCCCGCGCCAGGCGTGCGCATCTCCAAGATACGCAACCTCGAGGATGACATTGCCCTGTCCCTCTCAGCATTGAGCATACGTATCATTGCCCCCATTCCAGGTAAGGGTACCATCGGCATTGAAATGCCCAATGCCCGTCCACAGATCGTCTCCATGGAGAGTATCCTCAATAGCCGAAAGTTCCAGGAGACGCAGTTTGAGTTGCCAATGGCTTTGGGCAAAACCATCACCAACGAGATATTTATGGTCGACCTTGCCAAAATGCCTCACCTACTGGTCGCCGGTGCCACCGGTCAAGGTAAATCTGTCGGTTTGAACGCCATTATCACCTCTCTATTATATAAAAAGCATCCAGCAGAACTCAAGTTGGTGATGGTGGATCCCAAAAAAGTTGAGTTCAGTGTCTACTCCCCCATCGTCAACCATTTTCTGGCACAGGTAGAAGGAACTGAAGATGACGAACCCATCATCACAGATGTACAGAAGGTTGTGCAGACACTGAAATCGCTTTGTGCAGAAATGGACAACCGCTACGACCTGCTGAAAAAAGCCGGAGTGCGTAACCTGCGCGAGTACAACGCCAAATTCACTTCTCGTCACCTCAATCCCAATAACGGCCATCGCTTCATGCCATACATTGTTGTCATCATCGATGAGTTCGGCGATTTAATAATGACGGCAGGCAAGGAAATCGAGCAGCCTATCTGTCGTATTGCACAATTGGCACGTGCCGTAGGCATACACATGATTATTGCCACACAGCGACCTACAACCAATATCATCACCGGTACCATCAAGGCAAACTTCCCTGCCCGCATGGCTTTCAAGGTCAGTGCCATGGTGGACAGCCGAACAATTTTGGATCGAGCCGGGGCACAACAGTTGGTTGGCAAGGGCGACATGCTGGTACTGGCAGGCAGTAGCGAACCGGTACGTGTACAATGTGCTTTCGTAGATACTCCCGAGGTAGATGCAATAGTCAAATACATAGCATGCCAGCAGAGTTACCTTGGTCCCGCTCCCCTCCCCCCCGTAGCCTTGGATGGCGACGAAGGCAACAGTCCGGATGTGGATATGCACAATCTCGATCCCATGTTCGAGGAAGTGGCACGCCTCATCGTACAGACCCAGCAGGGTTCCACCAGCATGATACAGCGCAAGTTCTCCATCGGCTACAACCGTGCCGGTCGTTTGATGGACCAATTGGAAATTGCCGGCATCGTTGGTCCTGCGCATGGAGCCAAGCCCCGTGAAGTCCTATGTATAAGCGAAGAGGATTTGCAGTTCCGCTTGGATAACATGCGTTAGTATCAGCATCGCAGCCCGGCACTTACAGATATACATTATACATAAATATAAGCATACACCAGACATTTCACCGTCAGCCACATGAAGAAGATCATAACACTATCCATTGCATTAACCCTTACCAGCGCAATGGTATCTGCTCAGAAGCTCTCTCCCAAAGAGATACTTGACCGCACAGCCGAACGTATGCAAACAAAGGGCGGCATAAGCGCAAACTTCACCACTACCACATTCATAGGCACCACACCCAACGAAACGCTGAGCGGAACGCTGAGTATGCTTGGAGACAAATATGTGATGACCACTCCCTCAATGCAAACATGGTTCAACGGCAAGGAGCAATGGACACTGATGCTTGAAAATAAGGAGGTGAATCTCGTCACTCCGACAGAGGAGGAACTGCAAGTATCCTCCCCCACCGCTTTCCTGACAATGTACAAGCAAGGCTTCAATCTCTCGTACAACAAGAGTACATTGCGTGGACGCAATACATGGGACATCACGCTACGTCCCAAAAAACGTGGACAGGAACCATCGCGCATCGTGGTCAGCATAGATCAGGAGACATTCACTCCCATGTGCCTGCGCATCCTGAACGAAGGCAACTGGACACGCATAAGCATCACCGACCTCAACTTCAACGCCGGACTTTCCGATGCCAAGTTTCAGTTTCCGGTTCAACAGTATCCGGGCTACGAGGTCATAGATATGAGATAAGCATCAAACAAAACATATCATACATATTTCCGACATGGGTCTATTCAGAGTTTTACTATGCATTCTGTTCCCTCCTTTGGCTGTACTGGACAAAGGATGCGGCTCCATCCTCATCACTTTCCTGCTGACTCTGTGCGGTTGGGTGCCTGGAGTGATTGCAGCATTGGTCATCAATAACAATAAGTAACCCGGTATGGTCAGGGACAAG
>DBLZ01000091.1 GCA_002297545.1 Prevotellaceae bacterium UBA711
ATGGTCAGGGACAAGAAAGAGGCATACCGTCTACAGAACGAACGCTTCATGGAAGATATTTCTCATGAAGAAGGCGTACATGTCTTGCGCGCAGGTGTATTATATAAGGTATTGGAGACCGGTGACGGAACAACCGCCGTAATGCCACGGAGCATCGTCACCTGCCACTACAAAGGAACGCTAATCTCTGGCAAGGTGTTCGATAACTCCTTTGCGCGCTCCTGTCCCGAGGCATTCCGGGTGAACGAGTTGATCAACGGCTTCCAGATAGCCTTGCTCAACATGCACGTAGGCGACCATTGGCAGGTCTACATCCCTGCCGCTATGGGATACGGCTCCAAGAGTGCCGGTCCTATTCCGGGCAACTCTACCCTGATATTTGAAATCAAACTCATTGCCATAGGCTAAATGCTCAGCAAGACACGCATAAAACAGATACGCTCTTTGGAGCAGAGGAAATATCGTCGTGCCGAAGGTCTCTTTGTGGCCGAAGGCTACAAGTTGGTCGGCGAATTACTCTCTGCCGGCCATTCCCCGGTATATGTGTGCCACACCAACCAATGGAGTGAAACAACAGCCTATCCTACTCCACCCACTACCCTGTCCTACCCCACAGATGTAGTTGACGAGGAAGAACTAAGAAGAGTGTCTCTGCTGCAACACCCTCAGCAGGTACTTGCCCTCTTCGCCATACCGCAATGGCAGGTGCCCGATCCCAACCAAGGGGCAAAGAAACTCATACTTGCCTTGGACGGAGTACAGGACCCGGGAAACCTTGGCACCATCTGCAGAATAGCGGATTGGTTTGGCATAGAAGATATCATCTGTTCCCCGGACACTGTGGACATATTCAATCCTAAAGCCATTCAGGCCACCATGGGTGCCATATCGCGGGTACATGTACATTATACCAATCTGCAAAACTATCTGCGCAATGCGTCCAATGCCTCTGTACCAGTCTATGGAACATTCCTGAACGGTCGCAACATTTATGAGCATAACCTTACCCCCAACGGCATCATTGTCATGGGCAACGAAGGCAGAGGTATCTCTGCAGACATTGCGCAGACAGTAAGCCACCGCCTGCTCATACCCAATTATCCTTCGGAGCGCGCCACGACCGAGTCCTTGAATGTTGCTGTGGCCACCGCCATCACCTGCTCGGAATTCCGAAGGAGATGACAAACAGCGTCAGGCTATACGGCATTGTACCTCCGATATGCTATCAGTTACCCTATTACATTGCAGCATGAGGCGTTTCTCCTCTTTCATTTAGCTTTGCTAAAAAAGGGCGTATAACTTTTGGTAAATACAGTACTTATTCGTACCTTTGCACAGAGTTCACCAGGCAAAAGGAGTCATGAAGTTATTACTGCTCAGCAGTCCTTACTTTTTTGTTGAAGAAGACAAGATACTTGCTACTCTGTTCGAGGAAGGCTTGGACATACTTCACCTGCGCAAACCAGATTCCGAGCCTGTGTATTGTGAGCGTCTCCTCACCCTTCTCCCCGAAAAATACCACCATCGCATTGTGACCAACGACCACTTTTACCTAAAGGAGGAGTTCGGGTTGATGGGCATACATCTGTCCCATCGCAATCCAGACATACCGCAGAACTACAGCGGCGTCACCACCCGCACATGCTATAGCCTGGAGGAACTGACCGAGGCTAAGGACAAGAATCAATACGTCATTCTGAAGAACATATACAGCAGCACCTCCGGCAGCAACAACTTGTCACAATACACACACCAGCAGTTACGCGATGCCAGTCGCCAGGGACTGATAGACAAACGTGTTATGGCACAGACCGGCATCACACTGGAGAATACCCACGAAATTCGCGACCTAGGCTTCGGGGGCGTTGTGGTATGCAACGATATATGGAACCGCTTCAATATCCACAACGGTATGGACTTCAAGGATGTCATCAAGCACTTCCACAAGTTGAGAAAGGCTACAGAGTAGATAGAATCCCTTATACAATTATATCCACACAACAATGACTGAGAATAAATCATTCAAAGTGTTCTCCGGCACGGCATCACATTATCTTGCCGAGAAGATTTGCGCCAGCCTTGGTTGCGAGCTGGGCAACATGACTGTGACACGTTTCGCCGACGGTGAGTTTGAGGTGTGCTTCGAGGAAAGCATACGTGGCAAGGATGTATTCCTCATCCAAAGTACGTTTCCCAATGCCGACAATCTGATGGAATTGCTACTGATGATCGATGCCGCCAAGCGTGCATCTGCCAAGACTGTCAATGCCGTGGTTCCCTACTTTGGCTGGGCACGTCAGGATCGTAAGAGCAAACCACGCGTAAGCATCGCAGCCAAGTTAGTGGCAGACATGTTCACCGTAGCGGGCATCGACCGCATGATTACCATGGACTTGCATGCCGACCAGGAACAGGGTTTCTTCAACGTCCCTGTGGATCACCTCTATGCCAGCAGCGTGCTTCTGCCCTACATCAAGTCCTTGCAGCTTAAGAATTTGGTTATCGCCAGCCCCGATGTTGGCGGCAGCAAGCGTGCATCGTCCTATGCCAAGTACTTCAATTGTCCCATGGTCATGTGCAACAAGACCCGCAAGAAGGCCAACGAAGTTGCCCACATGGATGTCATTGGCGACGTAACAGGTGCCGACGTGGTTCTTATCGATGACATAGTGGATACCGCCGGCACCATCACCAAGGCAGCCGACCTGCTCAAGGAGAATGGTGCCAACAGCGTACGTGCCCTTGCCAGCCACTGTATCATGAGCGGTCCGGCCAATGAGCGGGTGGATGCCAGTGCCTTGGAGGAAATGATATTCACCGACTCCATTCCATACCACGGAAACAGTACCAAGGTGAAGCAACTCTCCATAGCCGACCTCATTGCCAACACCATCCGAAGCGTGCAGAACAACGAGAGCATCAGCAATCAGTATCTTATCTAAGACCAACGACACATAGCATATTGAAGCCCAATCGGCATGTCCGCCGATTGGGCTTCGTTATGTCCGACATCACGATATACTATGCCGCACGCCCTCATGACCGCGGACGAAGGCGGAAACTTCCGGTTTATCGGGTAGAACAAACCAGTTCTTGCAATCCGACAAACCGGTTCTTGCGGGTGAGAAAACCTGTTTATCATGCATGGTCACCATGGAACGGCAAGCATACCACCGGCGGTCAGTGAACATTATAGCCGGGTACCATGGGGTATATCACCTATGAGACTATGCACCATGCCCCGTGCCGTTCCTTCGCAAGGATGACACGGGGCATGCGCACACGTAAGGGTGTTCAATCATCCAACTTGCGATAACGCGCAAACTTGGGTGCATCTATACCAAGACGTTTGCAGCGGTTCTGCTCATATTCTGAGTAAGATCCCTCAAAGAAAAATACCTCACCATTGCCCTCATAAGCAAGGATGTGTGTACATATACGGTCCAGAAACCAACGGTCGTGGCTGATGACCACGGCACATCCGGCAAAAGCCTCCAAACCTTCCTCCAGGGCACGAAGCGTATTCACATCGATATCGTTGGTAGGTTCGTCGAGCAACAGTACGTTACCCTCTTCTTTCAACGCCATGGCCAAATGCAAGCGGTTACGCTCACCTCCAGACAGTACGCCACACTTCTTCTCCTGGTCGGCACCTGTGAAGTTGAAACGCGACAGATAGGCACGGGTATTGATATCGCGGCCTCCTATGCGTATCAGTTCATTACCCTGACTTACCACCTGGAAGACACTGGCCTCCGGAGTGATGGCCTTATGGCTTTGGTCTACATAGGCCAGCTTCACTGTCTCGCCAACCTCGAAGGTGCCAGAATCCGGCGTCTCCAGCCCCATTATCATTCGGAAGAGCGTAGTCTTGCCGGCACCGTTGGGACCGATGACTCCCACAATGCCATTGGGGGGCAACGAGAAGTCAAGATCCTTTATCAGCACCTTGCCGTCGTATGCCTTGCACAGTCCGTGGGCCTCTATCACCTTGTTGCCCAGACGGGGGCCGTTGGGAATGAAGATCTCCAGGCGCTCTTCCCTCTCGCGTTGCTCCTGGTTGAGCATGCTCTCATACGACTTCAGACGAGCCTTGCCCTTGGCCTGACGAGCCTTGGGAGCCATGCGCACCCATTCCAACTCACGTTCCAAGGTCTTGCGGCGCTTGCTGGCAACCTTCTCTTCCTGAGCCATGCGCTTGGTCTTCTGCTCCAACCATGAACTGTAGTTTCCCTGCCAGGGTATGCCCTCACCACGGTCCAGTTCCAGGATCCATCCAGCCACGTCGTCCAGGAAATAACGGTCGTGAGTAACACAGATGACCGTACCCTCGTACTGTTGCAGATGCTGTTCCAACCAGTCTATGCTCTCGGCATCCAAGTGGTTAGTAGGCTCATCCAGCAACAACACGTCGGGCTTGGTGAGCAGCAGACGGCACAATGCCACACGGCGACGCTCGCCACCGGAGAGCAAAGCACACTTCTGATCGGCCGGCGGACAGCGCAAGGCGTCCATGGCACGCTCCAAACGGTTGTCCAAATTCCAGGCGTCCGTTGCGTCCAGAATGTCCTGCAATTCGCCCTGACGAGCAAAAAGCTCGTTCATTTTGTCCTCGTTCTCATAGTATTCGGGCAGGCCGAACTTGTCGTTGATGGCGTTATATTCGTTCAAGGCATCCACAACGTTCTGCACGCCTTCGCGCACCACCTCAAGCACGGTCTTGTCATCGTCCAGATGCGGCTCCTGTTCCAGATATCCAACACTGTATCCGGGGCTCCATACTACCTCGCCCTGGGATGGCTGTTCCAGCCCCGCAATGATCTTCATCAGTGTCGTCTTACCAGAACCGTTCAGACCTATGATGCCTATCTTCGCACCATAGAAGAAACTGAGGTAAATGTTCTTGAGCACTTGCTTCTGGTTCTGCATGATGGTCTTGCTCACACCAACCATGGAGAAAATAATCTTCTTGTCGTCTACTGTTGCCATTTATAATAATGTATAGCGTGTTTATAATGTATCGATGATTTGCTTCTTGTTAGCCGTAAACACTATTGGCGTATTGGCTCAATGATGGTCCTTTGGCCTTTGATTTTCTGTCCCTTGATGCGTGGCATCAGCTGCGGCAGACACCTACGCTCCACCGCCACAAAGGACCAGCTCGGGAAAACGCTAATGGAACCTATTTGCCCTGAAGCCAGGCCACCGGTCTTGCTCAGAAAGCCGACGATGTCCACCTTGCCCACCTTGTCCTTCTTGCCACGACCGATGTACAATGTCTCCCATTGGGAAACGGGCACACGTGTGGCCGAGGGCACAGGAATTGTTTCCATGTCTGCCAACGCCTCCAGCTTGTCCACGTTCTCTTCGGGTCCCAGTATAAGATAGGAAACGCCTTCCCTATCCCATCGCGCCGTACGTCCGATGCGGTGGGTGTAAACATCCATGGTCTGTGGCAAATGGTAATGGATGATGTTCTCCACATTGTCTATATCCAGTCCACGTGCCGCCAAATCCGTGCTGACGAGTATATTGGCACAGCCACTGCGGAAACGAAACAAAGCGCGTTCCCTATCCTTCTGCTCCATGGCACCATGAAACGACACGGCACAGAAGCCGGCCTTGCACAGGAATTGGTAAACCCGGTCCACTGCCTCGCGGTAGTTGAGGAACACTATGCTGGAACTGCTGCCCATGGAACAGAGCAAGTGCCCAAGCGTTTCCAGCTTGTCCTTCTCAGGCGAGCGCAACATGTACTGTCTGATACGCTCGGCATAATCTGAAGAATGGCCTGCAAGATAGTCCAACCTGCGGACATTATCTACACCTACAAACGCTGGTATGTCCTGCGAGTCGGTGGCCGAAAGCAATATCCGCTTGCGCACCGAGGGCAACATCGCCAATATGTCGGACATTTGCTGACGGAAGCCCAACTCCAGAGACTTGTCGAACTCGTCTATGACAAGTGTGTCGATGGAAGAATAGTCAAAATTATCCTTACGCATGTGGTCCAGCACTCGGCCTGGCGTTCCGATGATCATGTTGGGTGCAAGGTTGCGCATGGCGCGATGCTCGTCCATGGCCGCACGGCCTCCATAACAGGCATACACCTTAAGCTCTGAAGATAGTTTTGCCGCCACGTCTCTGCTCTGCATAGCCAGCTCACGGCTTGGAACCAGTACAAGCACAGTCGGTACATTCCCTGGAGTCATGCGCTCCACTACAGGCAACAAATAGCCAAGGGTCTTGCCACTGCCGGTGGGCGAAAGCAACACCACGGAGTCATATCTGCGCACTTCGCGTAGCATGTCCTCCTGCATGGCGTTAATGGCCTCGATGCCCAAGGTCTGAAGGTTGTATATCATTCTGTCGTCAAATGTGTTATCTCAAGAAATAGTCCACAAGAAAATATGTGCCTACGGAGGCAGCCAAGCCGCAAAAAGCAAAAAGAGTTATGCGACGTACATACCACCATACCGTCACTCCCTCGGCACGCATCAAGGCAAAACCTGCTACGCTACCTATCGGTAACAGGCATCCGCCAACATTGCCGCACAAGGAAATCAGGTGCCAATACTGGCCGTTCTGCACAAAACTCTCCATGTATCCGGGCTGCACCATCTCTGGAGACAGCACGGGATATATGCTTATGCCGGCCATAACCAGGGCAATGTTGTCCAGCACACTGCTGAGCACACCCATGAATGCTCCGGCCAAGTATATGCTGTGGATGTTGTTGTCCAGCCATCCAGCCACCTCGCGCATAACGCCTATCTCCACCAGGACATCCACACACAGGCATACACCAACACAATACATGATCACTTGCAACACCTCATACTGCAGGCTGCGTCCCAAAGAAATGTTCTGCGGCTGCTCGGTACGTATCCTATTGATGTTGATTATCTCGTTCAGCACCCACACCACTCCAAGGCAACACAATGCGCCAAGAAAAGGAGGAAGCAACGTAATCCTATGGAACGATGGAACGAACCACAGTCCTCCAATACCAAAGAACAGGAGGATGCATCGTTGCCACCATGCCAGAATGCTGTCATCACCACGGAAAGAGTATGCCGGTCTGTCCAGATCCAGATGGTCGGGCAACTGACGCTGTATGAGTGCTGTGGGTATCACCATGGCTACGATGGCCGGAAGCACCAGCGCCGCACTGAAAGGAGTAGCCTCTACGGCTCCCTTGCTCCACACCAGCAGACTGGAAACGTCGCCTATCACTGTCCAGCATCCGCCGCAACTGGCCGCTATCACCACGGCCGAACCTACGTACATCCTCTGCTTGCCGTTGCGTATGATCTTGCGCAGGAGCATCAGCATCAACACGGTTACCGTCAGATTGTCTATGCATGTGCTCAGCAAAAACGTCACCAGCCCCGTAAGCCACAGCATCTGAGCCGTACTCCGTCGCCTTAGCCATGTCTCCAGAAAGGCAAAGCATTCGTTGTTGGTCAGCACTTCTACTATGGACATCGTTGCCAGCAGGTACAAGGCCAGTCCTCCAACCTGTCCGACATATCTGAGGAAGATATGGCCGGCAATAAATTCCTTGCTCAATGCCACTGTATGCGAGGCTCCGTCAAGAAACACACGATACTCCTCGGCATGCAGCACATTGATGAACGAAGTTCCGCTACACATGAACAGCACCCAGCCTACTGTGCCACAAAAAAGGGCCACAAGAGCCTTGTTCACGTGAGTCACATGTTCAAAAGCAATGAACAAGTAACCTAAAAGTATTACCACAACGATAGCAATTGTCATTCGTCCACAAGTATTAAGTCGCAGGTCATAGGTTTCGACTGCAAATTTACTTAAAAATCGCAAAGGAGCAA
>DBLZ01000072.1 GCA_002297545.1 Prevotellaceae bacterium UBA711
TCTCCACGTCCTCGCCCACGTATCCGGCCTCGGTCAGCACGGTGGCGTCCACAATGGCAAAAGGCACATCCAGCATCTTGGCTATGGTTCTGGCCAACAGAGTCTTGCCCGTACCGGTGGAACCAATCATGATGATGTTGCTCTTCTCTATCTCTACATCGTCGGTGGCATCCTTGCCTGCCAAGGCTTGCTGGCGCAGACGCTTGTAGTGATTGTAGACTGCCACCGAAAGGGCCACCTTGGCGTCATCCTGACCGATGACATACTCGTCCAGGCGTGCCTTTATCTCGGCCGGGCGCATCAGAGGCTTCTCCACATCGTATGCCGAAGTGGCAGCATCCTGCTTCAAGTTCTCAGCCACCATGCGGTGTGCCATCTCCACGCAGTCGCTGCAGATGAAGCCCTCCAGGCCTGTCAGCAGCATGGGCACGTCCTTCTCGCTCCGTCCGCAGAAGGAGCAATGGTTTATCTTCTTTGACATTTCCGGTTTATGCTTTGCGCATCAGCACATTGTCCACCATACCATAATCCTTGGCCTCCTGAGCGGTCATCCAGTAGTCACGGTCACTGTCGGCCCACACCTTATCGAAAGGCTGGTGGGAGTGATCGGCAATGATGGTATAGAGTTCGTTCTTCAGCTTCAGTATCTCGCGGGCCGTGATCTCTATGTCGGAGGCCTGCCCCTGCGCACCGCCCAAAGGCTGATGTATCATCACGCGGGAGTGCTGCAGAGCGGAACGCTTGCCCTCGGTGCCGGACACCAGCAGCACGGCGGCCATGGACGCTGCCATACCGGTGCAGATGGTGGCCACTGGGCTCTGTATGAACTGCATGGTATCATAGATGCCCAGGCCGGCATAGACACTGCCGCCGGGAGAGTTGATGTAGATGCTGATGTCCTTGCCGGGGTCCACGCTGTCCAGATACAGCAACTGTGCCTGCAGGGTGTTGGCCGTGTAGTCGTTCACCTCGGTGCCCAGAAATATGATGCGATCCATCATAAGTCGGCTGAACACATCCATCTGCGTGACATTCAGTTGCCTTTCCTCCAGGATGTAGGGGTTCATGTACTGGTTCTGCATGGATACTATGTCGTCCAGCACCATGCCGTTGATGCCCATCTTGCTTGTTGCAAACTTGCGGAAATCTCTCATATACCTTAATATATATATTATAGTGTGCAAATGGCTTCCCGGTCCGTTTCCCGCAGCATGTCGCAGCGCGGTACACAACCTGCGGAGCCTCGTGTCATGTAAACCAAAGACCCCTGTCCTCATTCCGCCCCATTGACAGGGATGGATACGGGGAGAGGGGTCTTGTGAAAATCCATCGGATGCCATGCCCCTAAGCATGGTACATGGCCAGCCCGGGCGGCGTTTCCTGTATCTTATGCCTCAAAGGCCTTGTTGAACTCGTCCAGGCTGACAGTCTTCTCGTCCAGGGAGACAATGGCCTTGGCAGCGGCACCCAGCTTGCGCTCCACGGTGCGGTTCACCAGACCCTCGGCCTGCTGCTTGTTCTCCAGCATGCCCTTGGCATAGTTCTCCAAAGCAGAGTCGGGCACGTTGGTCATGCCGTACTGGGCAAACTGCATGCGGGTGACCTCCTTGGCGGTCTCCATCACGTCGGGCTGCTCCACCTTGATCTCCATCTGGTCGCAGAGCTGTTCCTTGATGAGGTGCCACTTGAGTTCCTCCACACTGGGCTGGAAGTTCTTCTCTATGAACTCGTCATCCTTGTCCTTATTGTTCAACTTCATGATACGCTTGAGCAGATCCTCGGGGAACTCTACCTCACCCACACGAGCCACCAAATACTTCTTCAGGTCCATGACGAAGCGGAAGTCGCTGTCCACGCAGAACTGGCCCTCCAGGATCTCCTTGATGGCAGCGCGGAAACCGGCCTCATCGGACACCTTGCCTTCACCAAGCACCTGATCGAAGAGTTCCTGGTCCAAGGCGTGGGCCTCGTAGCGGGTGATCTCGCTGATCTGGTACTGGAAGTCACCGGTCTTTTGGGCAGCCTCCTCCTTGGTTATCTTCAGGAGAGAGGACAACTCGGTGTCGCTCTCATAAGCCTTGGAGGGGTTGAAGACTATGACGTCGCCCACCTTGGCACCCTCGAACTTCTGCTTCTGCTCGTCGTTCTTCATGTAGTCGGGCAGCAGCACAGCACCCTCTACCTCTATGCCACCCTCCACTGCCTGGTCATTCTCGTCCAACTCGGTGATGGTACCCTTGACCATATCCTTGGCCTGGTACTCGTCCACCTTGGCATAGCTGCCTGCACGGCTGGTGTACATCTGCACCTGCTGGTCCACCATGGCGTCGTCCACGGCGATATGGTAGTACTCCACCTTATCCTCACCGCTGATCTTGGCATCCATCTGGGGAGCCAGGGCTATGTCGAAGACGAAAGTCTGCTCTTCAGCCTCCAGGCTCACTTCACCCTGCTTGTCGCTGGGCAGAGGCTCGCCCAGGATGTCGACCTTCTGTTCGCGGATATATCTGTACAGCTCGGTGCTGAGCATTTTGTTCATCTCCTCGGCCTGAACCTCCTGGCCAAAGCGCTTCTTCAACAGGGCCATGGGAGCCTGGCCTGGACGGAAACCGGGCAGAGAAGCCTTCTTGCGATAGTCCTTCAGTGTCTTTTCCACATTGGCGGCATAGTCGGCCTTGGCCAGTGTGATAGTCAGCAACGCAGTGACGTTGCCGGTCTTTTCAAATGAAATGTTCATTGGTCTCTTTATCGTTATTTTATTGCTATTCTGGCAAGGCGCCACGGGGTAAAGGGCGCATTCAGAGCGCAAAGGTAATAAAAAATAATGAGGAACCGCCCATGCGCACGCAGGTTTTTTCTTTTGTGCACACATTTACCCATATCTATAGCAAGCGAAGACAGTGATTTAACACAATTATCATACCTTTACAGGCAAACCATAAAAAACTTTAATTCATATCATGTTCACTGACCTTCTCAACTCGTCGTACTTTGCTCTCTTCCTCATCGTGGCACTGGGCTTCATGCTGGGCCGCATCAAGGTGAAAGGCGTATCGCTGGACGTCTCCGCAGTGATTTTCATTGCCCTGCTCTTCGGTCACTACGGAGTGACCATACCCAAGGACTTGGGCAACTTCGGCCTCGTCCTCTTCATCTTCACTATCGGCATACAGGCCGGCCCGGGCTTCTTCGACTCCTTCCGCAGCAAGGGTAAGACGCTCATCATCATCACCACATTGCTCATTGCCTCAGGCGCCATGACCGCTGTGGGCCTGAAGTACCTCTATGACATAGACACGCCAAGCATCGTGGGTCTGATGGCCGGCGCGCTGACATCCACACCGGGTCTGGCCGTGGCCATAGATAGCACCAAGGCGATGACCAACAACGCCCTGGCGCCCATCTCCTACGGTATAGCCTACCCGTTCGGAGTGATCGGCGTGATACTCTTCGTCAAGCTCCTGCCCAAGGTCATGCGCATAGACCTGGAAAAGGAGGCCCGTGAACTGGACGCACAGCGCCGCAGCAAGTTCCCCGAGATGGAAACCTGCCTGTTCCGTGTGACCAATGATGCCGTCATAGGCCATACGCTGATGCAGCTGAAATTCGCCAACATGACGGGAGCCATCATCTCCAGAATGAAATCCGGAGACAAGATCCTCATCCCCATGGGCATCACCGTGCTGAATGCCAACGACTGGGTACAATGCGTAGGTACCAAGGAGGCACTGGCACAGGCAGAACTGCTTTTGGGCGAGCGCCATGAGGGTGAACTGCCACTGGCCGAGGGGCAGGACATACAACAACTGTTGCTGACCAACAAGAAGATGATTGGCAAGCAGTTGGGCGAACTGCGCCTCCACCAGAACTTCGGATGCACCGTCACCCGTGTCCGCCGTAGCGGCATCGATCTCACCCCTTCGGAAAGTTTGGAACTGAAATTTGCCGACAAACTGATGGTAGTGGGCGAAAAGGAGGGGCTGAACGGCTTTGCCTGCATGCTGGGCAACAATGCCAAGTTGCTCTCCGACACAGACTTCTTCCCTATCGCGCTGGGCATAGTCCTGGGTGTCATCGTGGGCAAGCTGAACATCGGTCTGGGTGACGGCATGAGCTTCTCTCCGGGCCTGACTGGCGGTGTGTTGCTTGTGGCCCTATTCCTCAGTGCCATGGGCAAGACTGGCCCCATCATCTGGTCCATGTCAGGCTCTGCCAACCAGCTGCTGCGCCAATTGGGCCTGCTCCTCTTTCTGGCCGAGGTAGGCACATCGGCCGGCAAGACCCTCGTGGCTACCTTCCAAGAGAGCGGCCTGCTGCTCTTCGGCATCGGTGCCATACTGACACTCGTCCCCATGCTGGTGGCAGTCCTGGTCGGACGCCTCATCTTCAAGATTTCCATCCTGGACCTCTTGGGCACCATCACCGGCGGCATGACGTCCACCCCTGGCTTGGCCGCCGCCGACTCCATGGTGGACAGCAACATCCCCAGCGTAGCCTATGCCACCGTCTACCCCATCGCCATGGTGTGCCTCATCATAGCCATACAGGTGATTGCATCGGTAGTATAAGGCCAAAGATACTTGCACCAACCCGACACGAGACCGTGTTATGATTGTACTGACCCCTAAAAGTTAGACAAAATTCTTTTAGAGGTCAGTACATACATTATTACGAGACGACACGTATGAATTTTGAGGTTTACAGTACACCAATGTGTAAGAAAAACACGACCGTCTCCTACGATCTCATAAAATAGAACAAGCGTGGTTTTCTCTTCATAAGATAATTGTTTTCCGGTGAATAGTATTATGTATTCTTAGTTCAATGATATAAACTCCTTTTGGAAGATGATTTAGATCTATCTTGCTGCCCGAAGCGCTTTTGTGCACTAA
>DBLZ01000038.1 GCA_002297545.1 Prevotellaceae bacterium UBA711
TGCGGACGAAAGAACCGGTTTTTGGAGTGCAAAGAACCGGTTTGTTGATGGTGGGTGTCGTGGAGAGAGGGGCCGGGAGGCGTGGGATGATGAGGGGATTGTCCCGGAGGACCGGGCATTGCCGTATTGGGTGGGGGGACGGGAACATGTGGGCGAGGGCGAAGAAGATGGAATGCCGGGGAGGACAAGAGGATAGAATTTAACCAACATTAACACGGCAAGTAGGCAAATAAACGGAGGGGGCGGTGGGCGAGCTGGCTTTTTTGCGTATCTTTGCGTTGAGATGAGGCTGATGAGAAACCCCATAGTGTGGCTTTTGCGCGTGCGGCACCGCAACGGATACGGTGTGCACTCGCCTTTTGCCTTCGACTTTGTCACCAATGTGCTGTACAATGGCGAGAGTTACTATGCCTATAAGGACATGGACAGCGCCCTGCACTGGTGGCAACGGGGGAGGGTGAGGAGCCTGCGCCGGCTGCTCTTCAGGTTGGCGAACTATCGCAGGCCGAGGACCTTGTGCTGTCATGGGGTGGACGAGGAGACGGTGATGGCTCTGCATCGCGGCTGCCTGGGGATGAGGAACCTGGGGGTGTGGGACGAGGACCGCGGTGTGGCCGACATGATAGTGACGGGGGAGAAGGATGACAGCGCCCTGAGGTATCTGGGGGAGGGAAGCATGGTGGTGCTGTGGAACCTGAGGGGGCAGAGGCGGCTGTGGCAACGGCTGCAGGAGGACGGACGGGTGACGGTGACCTTTGACCTCTACGATGTGGGGGTGGCGTTTGCCCGCAGGGATTTGAACAGACAACATTATATCATAAACTGGTGAAGATATACACTCGAAAGGGAGACGAGGGCATGACCGACCTAGTGGGCGGTTGCCGCGCGAGAAAGGATTGTGCAAGGCTGGAGGCCTATGGCACTGTGGATGAATTGAACAGCCACCTGGGGCTGCTGGCAGTGGCAGTGGACGATGAAATGGCGAGAAACTGCATCTACGGCTGCCAGGCGGTGCTGCTGTCCATGGGGGCGGTGCTGGCGACGGACGAGGAGGCCGGAGGACATACGCGCCAGGTGGTGACGGACGAGGATGTGGCCGCCCTGGAGCGGACGATAGACCTGTGGAGCGGGGAACTGCCCCCCTGGAGGGGCTTTGTGCTGCCGGGCGGTACGGAGGCGGCGTCTCGGGCACATGTGTGCCGCACGGTGTGCCGCAGGGCGGAGAGGCGCATTCTTGCTCTGGCACGGGAGGCCAAGGTGCCGGGTGAGGTGCTGCGGTATGTCAACAGGCTGAGCGATTTGCTCTATGTGTTGGCAGGGCGTATGAACTTTTTGGCAGGAAAAGAGGAAATTTTGTGGGAAAAGCGTAGAACGTAAGGATAATAGTAGTATCTTTGCACGTCAAAATAGGGGGAGGATGGCCAGGCAACAGCGGGGAACGTGCTTACCCGGATGGGGCTGAGGGGGCTGATGTGCGGAGGGGGAGGGCTGCCCGGCTGATGCTTGGGGGGGCTGATGTGCGGAGGGATGCCTCGGCGTGCCGAATGATTTGGAATAACAATAAAGTGGATATACGATATGTATTGGACATTGGAATTGGCCTCCAAACTGGAGGATGCGCCTTGGCCCGCAACCAAGGAGGAACTGATTGACTATGCCGTGAGAAGCGGCGCACCCCTGGAGGTTATAGAGAACCTGGAGGAGATAGAAGACGAGGGGGATGTCTACGAGACCATCGAGGACATCTGGCCGGACTACCCGCAGAAGGAGGACTTCCTGTGGGATGAGGAGGAGTATTGATGGGCTTCGGGCTTGCGCCCTCAGCACAGACAACGGAGGGCTTGATGGCCCATGGATGGAAATTGCCGGCTTCTTGGGCTTGGGCTTTTTCGGCTCCGGCTTCTGTGCCTCGGTCTCTGCGGCTCGGTTCTGGGCTTGCTCCTTGCTCCCATTGGCTGCTTGGCCTCTGCTGCTCGGCTTTGGGCTTGCTCCCTGCTCCCATTGGCTGCTTGGCCTCTGCTGCTTGGCTTTGGGTCTGCTCCCTGCTCTCTTTGGCTGCCTGGCCTCTGCGCTTGGTTTTGGGCCTGCTCCCTGCTCCCATTGGCTGCCTTGGCCTATGCGCTTGGTTCTTGGCCTGCTCCTTGCTCCCCTTTGGCTGCTTGGCCTCTTTGGCTCAGCCTGGTGGCTGAGGTTGCTGTTTGCTTGTTTCTTTGTTTCACTTGTTCTTCGGCTCGTATTCGGCTTTGTGCTGAGGGCGTAAGACCGAAGATGTAATCCACCCGCCATGCAGCCCCCTCGCAAGCCACACTGCCCGCACAATAACCGCCGCGCCATCTTTCATGACTATCAGGCGCCTTGCAATTATATGATTACCATCAGCAAGGCCAAGGAATGCCCGCCGTTTTCCTGCCTTGTCGGGAACCCCAAGGCTTTGGACGAGGATCCGCCGCGTACGGTGCTGTCCTGTGTGGGGCGGATTATCGACGAACAGATACGCAGCATCAATGCCATGCCACAGTTTGCCGTGTGCAACTATGTGGTGATGCCGGACCATGTGCATATCCTGTGGCATGTGGCCTGCAGGCTGCCCAAGGATGTGGGCTTCTATGTCGGGCTGTTCAAGGCGCGTTGCTCCAAGATATGGCGCGAACAGCAGGGAATGCCAATCGGCAGTGGTGAGCCTGTCTTCGCACCGAAGTATAACGACAGGATAGCATATACCGAGGATCTGTTCCATAGGTTCCACAGGTACATCGCCGACAACCCGCGCCGCAGACTGATGGTGATGAGGTATCCGGAACTGTTCGACCGCAGGCAGAGCGTGAGGATAAACGGCAGGGAGATGGATGTGTATGGCAATTTCCAGTTGCTCAGGCATCCGGTTATCTCTGCCGTCGTTGTGAGCAGTCGTTACACCGAGGAGGAACGCAGAGCCCATGAAAACGAATGGGACGAGACCATACGTGCCGGTGGAGTGCTGGTGTCGCCGTTCATCAGCAAGGCAGAGAAGAAGGTGATGCTCAGAGGCATGGAAGAGGGAGCATCCATTATACGCATCATTCCCGAAGGCATAGAGCAGAAGTACAAACCGTCGGGACGCGAATTCGACCTGTGCGCCGAAGGACGTTGCCTGCACATCGGTGCATTGCGTTCCTCGGCCCATAAGGCTGACCTGCATCGTGCGGTGTGCATGGAACTCAACGATATGGCTCGCTGGCTTGCCGCCAATGCCGATAGCGGCATGGTGCTGGTGAGTAAAAATAATAATGTGTCCGGGCAATAAACACCCGGCATGGCGCGTTGTAATAATGATGAAGAGGCTATTGTCGATACTTGCATGGATGCTTGCTCCCGCGTGGGCGTTGTGTCAGGACGATGTGGCCTTCACCAATTTCTGGTCGTTCCAGAGTTTCTACAATCCCGCAGCGGCGGGGCGTTCGGCCATGCTGGACGTGAAGGGAGCCTACAGGATGGAGATGCTGGGATTTGAGGATGCCGGCCAGACGATGCTGATACAGGGCGACATGCCCATGTTCTTCATGCCCAAGGCAGAGAGGCACGGCATGGGAGCCGGCTTCTTGAACGATAAGATAGGCCTTTTCTCCAATAAGCGCATGTGGTTGCAGTATGCCTACCACCATCCCTTGGGCAAGAAATATGTGCTGGGAGCCGGACTGAGATTGGCCTTGATTGCCAACTCCTTCAAGGGCGGTGACGTGGATCTGGGCGAAGGAAGCTCTGACGAGTACGTGCCCACGTCGGACGTCAACGGCACGGGTTTCGACCTGGACTTCGGCATTAGGTTTGAGCGCAGGGGCATTTGGTATGCCGGCGTCTCGGTGACACATCTGATGAGTCCCTCGGTGTCTATGGGTACCGACAAGCAGTTCCAGATGAAAACCTCGCCCACGATATATGCCACGGGCGGATATGACCTGAGGATGCGCCGGAAGGAGTTCGCGCTGAAGACCGCCGCCATGTTCCGCACGGACATGCAGAACTGGCGCGCCGATGTGGCCGCCCGTCTGTGTTACGACGGAGAGAAAGGCAAGATGTATGCCGGCGTCAGCTACAGCCCCACCATCAGCGTGGCATTGCTGCTGGGTATAGACTTCCACGGGGTGAACGTGGGCTACAGCTATGAGATGTACACCGGCGGCATAGCCATACAGAACGGCACGCACGAGATACACCTGGGATACCAGATGGAGATGAACCTGACGAAGAAGGGCAAGAACCGGCACCAGTCCGTGCGTTGGCTGTGACCACGAGATATGCAGGGCCGCGGACGACGGCTTGACCGAGGATAGACAATAAGGAACAAACGTAATATGATAGTGACAAAGAAATTACTGATGGCCGTGGGCATGCCCGTGTTGATGGGCATGGCCATGACATCTTGCATGGGTTCCCGCAGCAATGCCATGGCCAACGGAGGTGAACTGGTGGGCGTGAGAGGCTCGTCGGTCGGTGAAACCGCGCCTTTTGGCATGGTGGCCGTGAATAAGGGCAGCCTGAAGATAGGCCTGGAGGAGAACGATACATTGTGGGGCGTGGCCTTTCCGCGTCGCGACATCAGTGTGGACGGCTTCTGGATGGACCAGCACGAGGTGAGCAACGCCAAGTACAGGCAGTTTGTCTTCTGGGTTCGCGACAGTATTATCCGCGAACGCTTGGCCGACCCTGCCTACGGAGGCGATGAAACCTACAAAATAGAGGAGGACAAGTATGGCGAACCCGTGACGCCTCACCTCAACTGGAACAAGCCCATCCCCTCGCAGCGTAAGGCGACGGAGGACGAACTGCGCGCCATAGAAAGCGTCTATGTGACACATCCCATAGACGGCACGCGCATGCTGGACGCATCGCAGATGAACTACCGCTATGAGGTGTATGACTATGCCATGGCGGCCAAGCGCAAGTATCGCATGAACCCGGAGGAACGCGACCTCAATACAGACATAGTGCCTGACGAGAACGAGGTGGTGATGATCTCCAAGGACACGGCCTGGATAGACGATGACGGCAAGATAGTGCGTCAGACCATCACGCGCCCATTGAGCGGACCGTGGGATTTCCTCAATACGTACATAGTGAACGTCTACCCCGACACCACATGCTGGGTGAACGACTTTGAGAATGCCGACAACGAACGTTACATGAAGCTCTACTTCTCGCACTCGGCATACGACGACTATCCCGTCGTGGGCGTCACCTGGGAGCAGGCCAATGCCTTCTGCGCATGGCGAACGGAAATGATGAACGTGGGCATGGGAGCCTATGCCAAGCATCTGCAACGCTACCGTCTGCCGTCCGAAGTGGAGTGGGAGTATGCTGCACGTGGCAAGGAAGGCACGCCATTCCCCTGGGAGTCCAAGGACGTGAAGAGCGACAAGGGATGCTTCTATGCCAACTTCAAGCCCGACCGTGGCAACTACACCAAGGACGGGAGCCTGATAACATCGCGTTGCGGCATATTCAGCGCCAACAGCAACGGACTCTATGACATGGCCGGGAACGTGGCCGAATGGACCGGAACCGTCTACACCGAGGCCGGTGTGGAGGCCATGAGCGACATGAACCCCGAACTGAAGTACAATGCAGCCATCGAGGATCCGTACCGCCTGAAGAAGAAATCGGTGCGCGGTGGCTCGTGGAAGGATCCCGAGAGCATGATACGTTCGGCCTGGCGCAGTTATGAGTACCAGAACCAGCCTCGCAGTTTCATAGGCTTCCGGTGTGTCAGGAGCATGGTGGCCGACAATGCCAGGCCGAGAGCCAAGAAATAGGCCCGCACCCCATACCTTATATATAATACAGTAGCGATAATCAAACAACAAACACATATCACGATCATGTTTATCATAAATAGAATCCAGAAGTGGATGGACACGATGGCAGGGCAGACATTCATGCAGTATGCCTACAGTTGGGGCGCAGCCATAGTTATCTTGGGCACGCTGTTCAAACTAACTCACATGGACGGTGCAAACCTGATGCTCTTTGTAGGCATGGGCACCGAGGTGTTCGTGTTCATTCTGTCGGGTTTTGAAAGGGTTACCGAAAAGGCTCCCGATACCACACCCGCCAATCAGGTGGTTTCCGGTACCACGGTATCCGTTCCCGCCGGCACAACTTCCGTGGTGATAGGCGCCCCTGCCGTATCCGGTGTTGACCTGGATCCCGAAGCTCTGGCACACGGTGCCGCCCTCAGTGCCGCCGCAGCCAATCTGGCCAGTGCCGGACAGGCAGCAGCCGAGGCACAGCTGGCTTTGTCGCAGCTGAAAGGCGGCGCAGGCATGGTGGACCCCGGCAAAATCAGTGCCACCGACCCGGCTGCCATAGAGGAGGCCGTGAAGAACTATGCTACGGAACTGACGGAACTGACCGAGGTGCTGTCACGTGTCAAGGACCAGGCCGCACGCATGAGCACCGACAGTGAGGAGATGGAGAACCTCAACCGTACGCTCACCGGCATAGCCACCGTGTATGAGTTGCAGTTGCGCAACATCAGCAAGCAGGTGAGCACCATAGAGCAAATAGACGAGCAGACACGACGCATGGCCGACCAGATTGCCGAGCTGAACAACGTCTATGCCCGCATGATACAGGCCCTGACGGTGAACATGGGCGGAGCACAGGGCAATATACCTGCCGCCAACAAGGACTAAGCCGTAGGAACAGATACAAGATGTCATGGGAAATATAAAGAAGAAAAAGATATCGCCCCGTCAGAAGATGATCAACCTGATGTACGTGGTGCTGATGGCCATGTTGGCCCTGAACGTCAGCAGCGATGTACTGAAAGGCTTCGTCCTGGTGGACGAGAAACTTACCCTCAGCACGGAAAATTCGGCACTGGTCAATGAGGAGGTGTACAAGCGCTTTGAACAGCAGTACAAGGCCAACCCCGCCAAGGTGAAGACGTGGTATGACAAGGCCATGGATGTCAGGGGCATGACCGACTCTCTCTACAACATGCTGGAGGAACTGAAGCTGGCCATCGTGAGCAAGAGCGATGGCAAGGATGCCGATGTCCGCAATATCCGCAACATGGAGGACCTGGAGGCAGCCACCCAGGTGATGCTGGCTCCGGGGGTGGGCAGAGGCAAGGAATTGCACGATGCCATAGTGCAGTATCGCGAACGCATTATGGGCATGCTTGACGACGAGGCCCAGCGCCGTCTGGTAAGCTCCAACCTGGATACCGAAGTACCTGCCGAGGCCAGTGCCATGGGCAAGAATTGGCAGGAGTATATGTTCGAGTCCATGCCTACAGCCGCCGCCGTCACACTGTTGACCAAGTTGCAAAACGACATCCGATATGCCGAGGGACAGGTGATCCATGGTCTGGAGAACAATATCGACGTCAAGGATGTGAGAGTGAACCAGCTCAATGCCTACGTCATACCCGGCAGCCGGACCGTGGTGCAGGGAGGCAAGTTCTCGGCCCAGATCATCATGGCCGCCGTGGACACCACGCGCCGTCCCACCATATACATCGGCGGGCAGGAGATAAAGAATGACAACGGCATCTACGAGACCGTTTGCGGAAGAACCGGCGACTTTACCCTGAAAGGCTTCATCGAGACCTTGAACGGAGAAGGCGAGAAGGTGCGGCGCGACTTTGAACAGAAGTACACCGTGGTGGCTCCAAGCGCCACGCTCAGTGCCGACATCATGAATGTCCTCTATGCCGGATACGACAACCCCATCAGTGTCAGTGTGCCCGGTGTGCCCACCAACCACGTTGGCCTCACCATGACGGGCGGCAACCTAAAGCAGACTTCCCCCGGACACTATGTGGCTGTGCCCACCAACGTAGGTGGCGAGGCCGAGTTTACCGTCACCGCCAACCAGGAGGGACGGAACCAGGTGATGGGCAAGTTCAAGTACCGTGTCCGCAAGTTGCCCGACCCCACAGCGTACATCCCCGCAGGCGAGAACCGCTTCATGGGAGGCAAACTCTCAAAGCAGCAGCTGATGGCCGCCGAGGGAATAGGAGCCGCCATAGACGACGGCCTGCTGAACATTCCATTCAGAGTGAAAGGCTTCGAGACGGTATTCTTCGACAATCTCGGCAATGCCGTGCCCGAGGTGAGCGCTGGAGCAGGCTTCACCGACCGACAGAAGAACATGATGCGCGGCCTGTCGCGTGGCAAGCGGTTCTTCATAACCAAGATACGCGCCCAGGGCCCCGACGGCATAGAACGTACGCTCAATGGCGCCATGGAAGTGATAGTGAACTGACACGGCCTGTGTAACCACTGCTCTCGGACCATGCCGAGTGGTGCCTGGAGCAATATAGATACAGAAATACACACATATATAAGCGAAATACATGATGAAACGATTGTTTCTGATACTGATGATGGCAGGCTTGGCAGGCAGCATCTGTGCCCAGCCCGCAAAGCGTCGTGTGACAACAAGCAATACGGTCGCCCAGCGTGGCACAACCAGGACACAGACCAGGACACAGACGGACCGTGCATCACTTTTGTTCCCCGTGAAGCAGAACATGCCCGAGGACGTGGTGTGGAAGCGCGATATCTATCGCACGCTTGACCTCACGAAGGATGCCAACTCCCCGCTGTACTATCCCGTGGAACCGCGCGGACGTCAGGTCAATCTATTTACGTATGTCTTCCATCTGATACTGACCGGTCGGGTGAACGCCTACACGTACAAACTGGACGGCGTGGAGAGCTTCGATTCCAAGGACCGCATGGAGGTGCGCGACCTGCTGGACCGTTACAGCATATACTACGAGGAAAAGGACGGCAAGCTCAGTGTGGAGAACAACGACATTCCCTCGGCCGAGGTCACCCGCTACTATATCAAGGAGAGTGTGTATCTGGACCAGCGTACCGGCTCGTTCTCTACACGTGTCACCGCTCTTTGCCCGGTGCTTATGCGCGGCGCCGATGACTTTGGCGGCGAAGCTACACCGTATCCCCTCTTCTGGCTCAACTATGATGAGGTCTCTCCCTGGCTGGCCCGTCTGCCCATCATGGCAAGCAACCTCAACAACGTCAGCAACATGACTGCCGAGGACTACTTTGCCATGAACCGTTACGACGGCAAGATATACAAGACCAACAACCTGCAGGGACGCGCCCTGGCCAATTACTGTCCCACGGACTCCGCCATGGTCAAGGAGCAGAAGCGCATAGAGAAGGAGATTGTGGACTTTGAGGAAGGTGTGTGGGGTCACATGAGCCATGAGGACAGTCTGCGTGCCGCCCGCGAGGACAGCATCCAGGCCACCAAGCCCTCTGCACGCAAGGTCTCTGCCCGTCAGTCGGGCTCACGTCGCCAGTCCACCGTCACCAAGGCTCCCAAGCAGAAGCGCAGCGGTGGCTCCGGCTCATCCGGTGCGGCTCGTGTCAGCGTGCGCCGTCAGAGAAGGTAACACATGAGCTAACCAATAACCATCAATATCAATTATGATCAAGAGATTATTCCTGACACTTCTGGTCGCCCTAACGGTGGCCGGTGTTCATGCACAGAAGACCAAGTACCTGGCCTGGGGTGTTGAGGCCGGTGTGAATTTCAACAAGATGTCTTTCGCCAGCGAGGACTTCAAGAGCGACAACCGTGCGGGCTTCTTTGTGGGTCCCAAGGCCAAGTTCAGAGTTCCCATCCTGGGTTTCGGCGCCGATGCCGCCGTGCTCTATAGCCTGAACAGCGCCAAGTTCAACAATAGGAGCCGCAATCTCTCGTACCTGGAGATACCGTTGAACGTGCGCTATTCCTTTGACCTCCGCATCCTCGCCCTCTATCTGGCCACAGGTCCCCAGTACAACTACTGCCTCAGCGGCAGCGGCACTCTCGAGGAACTGTATGGTAGCCGTCTGGAGGACTATTCCCGCTCCACATGGGGATGGAACGTAGGCGGTGGCGTGGAGATACTCAACCGCTTGCAGGTGGGCCTGACCTATACCATACCTATCAGCAGCAGCGGTGAGCTGAGTGCTGCGAACATGGCCAACGTCTTCACCAACTTCAAGCAGAAGACTTTCAAGATCCGCTTGGCCTACTACTTCTAACATCACGGCACCCTGTTGCGGGTCACACCCGCTTTGCCCCACATGTACGCAGACTGTATAGTACCGCTCCCTTTGGAGGGAGTCTTCACCTATAATGTACCTGCCCACCTCGACCGGAAGGTCAGGGTGGGTAGCCGCGTAAATGTGCCCTTCGGTCAGAAGAAGCAATACACCGCCATCGTCGCCGAGCTGCACGATCGCCGCCCGTCCTATGCCACGAAGGACATATTGGACGCCCCCGATGACGAGGTTATGCTGCTGCCCGGGCAGTTGCGCCTGTGGCAATGGGTGGCCGAATACTATATGTGCACCCTGGGCGAGGTGTACAAAGCTGCCATACCGTCGGGCCTGAAGGAGCAGGACGGCGTGGTGCGCTATCGCCCCAAGACTGTGGATTGCGTCCGTATAGGCAAGGATTATTTTGATGCCATCCGCCTTAACGCCATACTTGCCACCCTGCGCCGTTCGCCCAAGCAGCAGCTGATAGTGACGCGCTACATTGAGCTTTCAGGCCTCAGTGCCGCCCTCACGCTTCGCAACACCTCCCTGCTGAAGGAGATCACGCGCGAGGAGCTGCTGAAGGCCGCCTCCTGTTCTTCCGCCGTGTTGAAGTCCGTCTGCGAGCGCGGACTCTTAGAGGAATACGAGAAGACCGTGGAACGCATTCCCACGGAGTCCATCCCCACATCTCTCCTGCTCCAGCCGCTTTCCCCTGCCCAGCAGCAGGCTCACGACGACGTTATCAGACAATGGGAACGGCATGATGTGTGTCTGTTGCACGGCGTCACATCCAGCGGCAAGACGGAGATCTACATCCACCTCATCAGCCGTGCCTTGGCCGAAGGCAAGCAGGTTCTGTACATGCTGCCCGAGATTGTACTCACCAGCCAGCTGACCGACCGCCTGCGCCGCGTATTCGGCGACCGCCTGGGCGTGTACCACAGCCGCTATACCGATGCGGAGCGGGTGGAGGTCTACCGCAAGCAGGTATCGGACCACCCTTACGATATAATAGTGGGCGTGCGGAGCAGCGTTCTGCTGCCTTTCCGCAACCTTGGTCTGGTCATAGTGGACGAGGAGCACGAGTCCAGTTTCAAGCAGGCCGAACCCGCACCGCGCTACCACGGCCGCAGCGTGGCACTGGTGATGGCACGTATGGCCGGGGCCAAGGCTCTCCTCGGCACAGCCACCCCGTCTGTGGAGACATACCACAATGCCCTCAGCGGCAAGTATGGTTACGTTTCCCTCACAACGCGCTATGGCAACGTGTGTCTGCCGGAGATCATTCCCGTGGATATCGCCGAGATGAAGCGCAAGAAGTTGATGAACGGTCCCTTCTCGCCGCAACTTCTTGGCGAGATGCGTGCCACTCTGGAACGTGGCGAACAGATAATCCTGTTCCAGAACCGCCGCGGCTTTGCTCCCGTCATGGAGTGCAACGTATGCGGATGGGTGCCCCGCTGTCCCCATTGCGACGTGGGGCTGACCCTCCACCAGCGTTCCGCCAGTCTCGTCTGTCACTATTGCGGTTTCTCCAGTCCCATGCCCCTGCACTGCCCGCAATGCGAGGGCGACCGCCTGGGCAGCAAGGGCTATGGCACAGAGCGTATCGAGGACGAGCTGACCAACCTGTTCCCCGAGGCACGTGTGGCGCGCATGGATCTCGACACCACACGCAGTCGTGCGGCCTACGAGGGCATCATACGCGACTTCCGCCTCGGACACACCGACATCCTCATAGGCACGCAGATGGTCACCAAGGGGCTGGACTTCCGCAATGTCACCCTCGTGGGTGTGCTTAATGCCAGCACACTGCTGAACCAGCCCGATTTCCGCAGTTACGAACGCGCTTACCAGATGCTCACCCAGGTGGCCGGCCGTGCCGGCCGCTCTCCGCGGACTGCCGATGGTACGGCGCGTCGCGGGCGTGTTATCCTACAGGTTCACGACGCCATGCAGCCCACCATAGCCCAGGTTGTGCGTGGGGACTATGAGGCCATGTATCGTACGCAGATGGAGGAAAGGCAGATGTTCTGCTATCCTCCCTGTTGTCGCCTTGTTTATGTCTATATGAAGCATCGCCAGGAGTCGGTTTTGGAACATCTGGCTGGCGAGATGGCTCAATTGCTGAGGCGTGTCTTCGGACAGCGTGTTCTTGGTCCGGACATGCCACCGGTGCCCCGCGTGCAATCCATGTATATACGCAAGGTGCTTGTCAAGTTGGAGCCTGAGGCCAATATGTCCGAAGCCCGCCGCCGTTTGCGCGAGATACAGGCGTACCTGTTGGCCAAGCCCGAGTATCGTGCGGCACAACTCTATTACGACGTGGACTGAGGGGGGAGGTCAGGCTTTCCGCGTCAGCCCGGAATAATGGATGCGCCGGAACGGCGCACTCCATCCTTGCCATGTAGTGATTGCCGCGTACTCCGTAGCCGCACAGATGAGGTGTGTCAAAATATGGGCGCTTACTTCTTCAGCTCGGGATACTGCACACGTGTGTGGTATATCGTGCGCAACTTGTCCTTGAGCACTTCCTTGGCGCTCTCTATGTCCTGGAACGTGATGGGAGCCTCGCGGAAGTGGCCGTCTGCCAACTGAGACTCCACTATCTTGTTCACGAGGTCCGAGATGCTCTCCTCCGTGATATCCTTCAGGCTGCGGCTTGCGGCCTCCACGGCATCGCACATCATCAGAATGGCCTGTTCCATTGTCTGCGGTTCGGGACCGTCGTAGGTGAAGTTGGCCGGATCCACTTCCTTTTCGGGGCACTTGTTGCATGCCTGGATGTAGAAGTATTTGGTCATGCTGCGTCCGTGATGCGTGGCTATGAAGTCGCGTATGACCTGAGGCAGTTTGTTCTTCTCGGCCAAGGCCACGCCCTCACGCACGTGGCTGATTATGATCTGTGCTGATTGTGTCTCTGTGAGCCTGTCGTGTGGGTTCATGCCTTTCTGGTTCTCGGTGAAGAAGGCTGCATGGCGTATCTTGCCTATGTCATGGTAGAGGGCACCGGTACGCACCAGCTGGCTCTTGGCTCCAAGTTTTTCCGCCACGGCAGCGGCCAGGTTGGCCACCTGCATGCTGTGCTGGAAGGTGCCGGGCGCCTGCTCCGACATGCTGCGCAGCAGGGGATTGTTGGCATTGGACAGTTCGATAAGGGTGACGTTGCTGGTGAAGCCGAAGATGCGTTCTATGGGGATGAGCAGCAAGTAGGATATCATCAGCAGCAGACTGCTGGCTATGATGTTGTACAGGTCGGTATAGTCTGCATCTTCCACGAACAGGGCCTTATCGTTGAGAAACTGCAGACACACGTATGTCAGTATGGATACACCCAGTACGGCCAGTATGGCGCTTACGAGTTCAGACCTCTGTGTCAGTTCCCTCAGCGTGATGATTGCTGTCAGGCCGGCCAATGTCTCGATGATGATGAAGTCGGCAGGGCGCGGCACGGCCACGGCGCACAGCAGTATCATCATCAGGTGAGTGATGAAGGCCGTGCGGCTGTCCATGAAGATGCGCATGAAAATGGGGGTGATGCAGTAGGGCAGCATGTAGGGGTTGCCTATGCCGTGCCCCACCAGCGTGAAGGCAAGCAGTGGAAAGAGGATGGACAGGGTGCAGGTCAGCAGCATGCTGCGCGTGCTGGCCAGATAATCGTTGCGGAACTGTTGGAAGTACAGCAACAGCAGGATGACTATCAGTCCCGTGTATATCGTTTGCCACAGCAGGGTCAGCAGGATCTCGGTGGTGGACTTCTCCTTCTCGCCCATGTGTTGCATCATGCTCTCCAGGATGAGGAAGGTGTTAGGACCGATGATTTCGCCGCGGTCCACAATCTTCTGTCCCACGATCACCTGGCCGATGTAGGGGGTGATCATGCTTTCCAACTCCATGAGCTGTTGCTCGCTCTTCTTACTGTCGTAGGAGAGGTTGGCTGTGAGAAAGTCGTTAAGATTGCATTTCAGCAGGTCTTCGCGTCTGTACATCGTGCTGTCGGCCATCTGCATCAGTTCCTCGTAGGCTGTCTTGGGCGAATAGATTTCATTCGTAGGCCGTATGGCCGAGACGTTGCCTTTTATGACTCGTATGGCATTGGCATGCTGTGTGTTGACCAGGTTGTAGTCTTCTCCGGAGACAATGCCGTTGTCGTAGATCTCCATCAGCCTTGTGGTGATGTGTTTTTCGAAATGGGCCGGCACATGCTGCGCCAGCGAGGTCTTGAAGACTTTGTGCCATTCCGCTATCATGCTGTCCGCCTTGTTGGCGTCGTAGTTGAAGTACGGCTCATAGTAGTGTACTATGCTGTCCTTCTCCTTCTGCAGCTGTGTCTCGCTCTTCAGCACTGGGAAGCTGTCCTTGGCTATCAGCGTTGCATAGTCCCACACTCCTCCTTCGTGATAGTAGTACGTGCGCACTCTTTCGCGCGGCATAAAGGCCACCAGCAGTACTATGATGGCCGTAACGGACAGGTAACGCACGATGTAGTCGCGCTGTGTCCATTTGTTGCGATGGTTGAATCTGCTCATCTTCTTAGGTGTCTTACGGGGTACGAAGTTACAAAAAATATATGACATAGCCCTTTTCTTGAGGGCAAAAAGGCATATAAAACAAGTCGGACAAGTCGGATGGATGGGACTTGTCTGACGGGTCGGACGAAAGGTGGCTGAGCAGTATCAGACCTGCACTCGGCAGGCTGAGGGCCGCCAAGTGCAGGAAGTGAGGGTCAGGATTGCCTGGGCGCCTTCCTGACGAAGCGGTTGGTGAGCCAATGGCGTACCGGCTCGTCATAGATTTTCAGTGCTACCCATGCCAGCACTATGTTGATGACCACCACGGCGATGGACACGAGCCACGTGTCGGCAAAGGTGTAGGCCTGCTTCTCCATCATCCATGCGTAGAAATAGTACATCAGCGGATAGTGTATGATGTAGACGGGGAACGAGATGTCGCCAAGGAATTTGCATATACCGGCGCTCCACTTGCCGGTGACGGTGCCGTGTGCTCCCAGCCACACCACGGCGGGGAAGACTATGGCTACGGCCAGGCTCTCGAACAGACCGTTCATGCTGATGCCGCCCTCGCTGGGGATGTAGGGCACCAGGAACACGGCTATGAGTAGCAGGGAGCAAGGCCAGAAGGTGTGGCGTGTGGCTTTGGGATGCGTCAGACGGCTGATCAACAGACCCACGGTGAAGGGGAAGAGCATACGCAGGCCGCCGGTGAACAGGCCGTAGTCGCTCATGGTCCAACCTACACCAAGCATGTCGCCGCCGCACAGGTTAAGCCACGTCATGGCGCACAGGCCTGCGCCCAGCCCTGCGGCCAGCACGCCAACGAGCCATGTAGGGAAGCGGCGTATGAAGAGGGCGTAGAGCAGGTTGCCTATGTATTCAAAGAAGAGTGACCAGGCAGGACCGTTCAGCGGAAAGGCCTCGCCATTTCCCCGCACCTCATAGTATCCGTCCTTGACGGCCGGAATGAAGAGCATGGCGCACACGAGGGCTACCAGCGTGCGGGTCAGGCTCACGTGCTCGCCATCCCAAGTGACGCTGCCCTGAAGCAGGAAGAATATCAGGCCTATGACCGCGCCAAGGATGACCATGGGGTGGAGACGGATGAGGCGTCGCTTGATGTAGTTGGAGGTGGTGAGTGTCTTGCCCCAGCGGTCGTCGTAGGCATATCCTATGACGAAGCCCGAAAGCATGAAGAAGAAATCCACGGCCAGGTAGCCATGGTTGATGCTGTCTATCATGTCGGAGCCGGAGGCGAATGCGTAGCCTTCGCACACGTGGTAGGCGAGGACCAGCAACGCGGCCACACCACGCAGGCCGTCGAGGATTTCGTAGTGGGGCTTGGTGTCCGCAAAGGCAGCGGAGGGGGTGTTCTGCAGGTTCATTGGTCTGTCTTTTTGGTGTGTTTGATGTCGTTTCCCATGCAAAGTTAGGATTATTACCGATATTCCAATTGGCAGACACGTGTTTTTTTGTCGTGGGCGTCGGTATTCCCTCTCCTTTGGGACAAAAAGCGGCTGTCTGTGTTGGTACGGGCTGGCGCATTGGGACATGTATCCACGCATTATTGCGGAAATGTTGTCCGTGTCACCCAAATAAAGCAGCAAGGAGGCCGTCAAGATTTGCCCGTGATATGGATATCCCGGTGGAATTGCTATCTTTTTGCTGTGTCGGTAAGGAGTAATGTCATGATTTATTTGTAAATTTGCATACCCCAACCGATGGTTGTGCCAATATCATTGGGGTCTCATAGCGTGGCATGCAAGGTCACGTAGCGTTTCGGTTTACTAAACAGTGATTCAGGACCATGTACACACCTCCATTTGTCATTACAAGCGATATTGTTAATCTGATAGCACAGATTTCAGCCCTGATGGAACGCTATGCCATACGTCTGGAACAAAGCGATGGCTTGAGACTACGCAAAGCCAACCGCATTCGCACCATTCATTCGTCGCTCGCCATAGAGGGTAATCAGTTGACCGAGGGGCAGGTGAGTGACATTATCAATGGCAAGAACGTGGTGGCTCCGATTAAAGAGATTCAGGAGGTAAAGAATGCCATCCGCACTTATGAACTATTCCCTACGCTTGATCCTTTTAAGGAGAGTGATTTGCTAAGGGCACATGCCGGGATGATGGAGGCTCTTGCCGATGATGCCGGATGTTATCGTCGTGGTGGAGTGGGGGTATTTTCTGAGACCGGCCTTGTGCATATGGCCCCTCCTGCTTGTCGTGTTCCGCAGTTGATGGCAGAATTGTTTGACTGGTTACGTGTTTCCCGTGATCATCTGCTTTTGCGCTCATGTGTGTTTCATTATGAGTTTGAATTTATCCATCCTTTCAGTGATGGCAATGGGCGCACAGGACGATTGTGGCAATCATTGCTGCTCGGACGTCTGCATCCGCTGTTTCACCATTTGCCTGTGGAGAACATCGTGTATGGTAACCAACAACAGTACTATGATGCCATTGCAGAAAGCACTGCCCGTGGGGAGTCTACACCATTCATTACCTTTATGCTTGGTGAAATACTGACCACACTCCGTGAACACCAAGGTGAAGAAAAGCCTGTATTGCAGGATAAATTGCAGGATAAATTGCAGGATAAATTGCCACAACTCCCGTCAACGGCATGGCTTATCTTGGAGGCTCTCATGGAAAATCCTGCACTGACAGTGGCTGAACTCACAAGGAGAGTGGATGTCAAGGACCGTATGGTGCGCAATCATCTTGCTACGCTGAGGAATCTCGGGATTATAGAACGACATGGAAGTAACAAAAACGGCCGGTGGAAGATACTTTTGGATGGCGTGTAGTGAGTCTCCTGTCAATGAGTTTTGCGTATTATTCCGCTATTATCACCACTACGTAGAAAAAAAGTTGTAATTTTGCGCCAAAGCAACTATATATAATAATGTATATGACAGAAAGACGCGTGAGGGTGCGCTTTGCACCCAGTCCTACAGGCCCTTTGCACATCGGTGGTGTGCGCACGGCCCTATACAACTATCTGTTCGCACGCCAGCACGGCGGCGACTTCATCTTCCGTATAGAGGATACCGACTCCACCCGCTTCGTCCCCGGAGCCGAGGAGTATATCGCCGAGGCCTTCCGTTGGTTGGGCCTGAAGTTTGACGAGGGGGTGGGTATAGGTGGCAACTATGGCCCATATCGCCAGAGCGAGCGCCGAGACATCTATCGCGAGTATGTGAAGGTACTGTTGGACAACGGCAAGGCTTACATCGCGTTTGACACTCCCGAGGAACTGGATGCCAAGCGTGCCGAGATAGAGAACTTCCAGTACGATGCCCGCACACGTGGTACCATGCGCAACTCGCTGACCATGCCTCGCGAGCAGGTGGATGCTCTCATAGCCGAGGGACATCCCTATGTGGTGCGCTTCCTGGTGGAACCGGGTGAGGACGTGCATGTGGACGACCTGATCCGAGGTGATGTGGTCATCAACTCCAGTATCCTGGACGACAAGGTGCTCTACAAGAGTGCCGACGACCTGCCCACCTATCACCTGGCCAACATAGTGGACGACCATCTGATGGAGGTGACCCACGTGATACGTGGCGAGGAGTGGTTGCCCAGCGCACCGCTGCATGTCCTGCTCTACCGTGCGTTCGGTTGGGAGGACACCATGCCGCGCTTTGCACACCTGTCCCTGCTGCTCAAGCCTGTGGGCAATGGCAAACTTTCCAAGCGCGACGGCGACAAGTTGGGCTTCCCTGTCTTCCCCCTGGAGTGGCACGACCCCAAGAGCGGCGAG
>DBLZ01000011.1 GCA_002297545.1 Prevotellaceae bacterium UBA711
GCCGCGGGACGGTCGTCGTATCATTCGGAATATGCGCCTCCATGAACCGGAATATGCGGCAGAGACAACCGGTTCATGGGGGCGCATATTCCGGATGATTTTGTCGGTACGTCATGGAGCGATGGCTACCACCGCGAGGTGGCACCTCCTCCACCCGTCGAGCCTCCTCCGAAGCTGCCGCCGGAGAATCCTCCTCCGCCAAAGCCGCCTCGTCCGCCGCCCAGCAATGCTCCGCCGGCCGCAGAATTCAGTCCGTCGTTGTCCACTATGTCATCGCGCACCACTGTGTGTCCGCATGCCGAGCAATGCAGTGTCCGCTTGATATGTTTCCTCCTGAGAGCATCACGGTAGGACACCGATGATACGGTCTTCAGCGCTCCTGCCTTCTTGCACCTGGGGCACGTGTTGGCATGACGTACTATCAGCCAAATGAGGAAGGTCATCATCAGACCTGCACCGGCAAATGCCAGCAACACCTGCCATAGTTCCGGGGCGTCGTCGTCGGTGCTGTTCTCCATGGAGCCGCGCAGTGTCCGTGCCACGGCCGCCACACCCTCGCTCATGCCCTTGTCGGTGTCGCCCTCGCGGAAGTACGGTATCATGTGGCGTTGCTGTATGCGCTTGCATACGGCATCGGGGAGGATGCCCTCCAGCCCGTATCCGGTGGTGAAGCGGATTGCGTGCTGGTCGCCTACGTAAAGGATAAGCAGGCCATTGTCGCGCTCCTTGTCGCCTATGCCCCAATGGCGGAACAGGCTGTGGGCAAACTCAAAGATGTCCTCCTGCCCTATGCCGGGCAGCATCACCACCAAGGATTGTATGCCGGTGCTGTCCTCCAGGAGGGAGAGCGTGCTGTTGATTTCGTCCGTGCACTCCGCGCTGAGGATGCCCTCGGGATCGCTCACGTGATGGTGGCGGTCCTGCGCATACGTGTTGGGCACGTCCTCCACACCGTATGCCTTCTCGCCGCGTGCTCCCTGAGGGAGAAGCAGCGCTATGCCGAGGATCAGTGTGCCGAGTATCCTATTCATCAGAATTGTACGCTTGGAGCCTGTCGGTTACCTTTCTGTGCCTCGAAGTATGGTTTCTTGTCGAAGCCGCAGAGGCCGGCTATGATGTTCTTGGGGAAGGCGCGTAGTGCGGTGTTGTACTGGCGCGATGTCTCGTTGTAGTCGCGTCGTGCCACGCTGATGCGGTTCTCTGTGCCCTCCAGCTGTGCCTGCAACTCGCGGAAGTTCTCATTGGCCTTCAGGTCAGGATACTTCTCTACGGTCACCAGCAGGCGGCTCAGTGCGGAACTCACTCCGTCCTGCGCGGTCTGGAATGCCGCCAGCTTTTCGGCGGTGATGTTGGTGGGGTCTATGTTGATGCCCGTTGCCTTGGCCCTGGCCTCCACGACGGCCTGCAGGGTCTCGCTCTCGTGGGCGGCATAGCCTTTGACCGTGGCTACAAGGTTGGGGATGAGGTCGGCGCGACGTTGGTATTGCGTTTCCACGTCGGCCCATTTCGCCTGTGCCCCTTCGTCCATTCCTACGAGGCCGTTGTATGCCGATATGCCCCAAATGGCTACGATGGCCACTATGACCAGCGTCACGATTCCTTTGTGATTCTTGATAAAGTCCATAGTCTTTGTGTGTTTGGTTAGTATGATGTTGCCCGGCAGCCCTTGTGAAGGCTTGCCTGTGCAAATGTAGTTGTTTTTGCGGACATTATGGCACGTGACGGTGTTTTTTGTGCATTGGGGACGGGTGTTTTGTGTCTATTGTCCGTGCGAGTGGCCGCCTTTGATGCCTGCGGGCCATGATAGGTATGCCTTCCGGCATGTGACGAAAATAATATGTTGCTGCGGACGGACTTTAGGAATAATTCATTAACTTTGCATCCGGATTGGGCCGGCAACTCCCCGGTATTGCGGTGATGTTTCCTTGCATCTGCACGATGGGGCATACCGCGCCGATGGTAGTGGTCCTTCGGAGACGAACGAAATAATGATACGTAAATAATATGAAAGAACTTGAATTGAAGTACGGTTGCAACCCCAACCAGAAGCCATCCCGCATCTACATGGAGGAGGGGGAGTTGCCCATCCAAGTGTTGAACGGCCGTCCCGGCTATATCAACTTCCTGGACGCCTTTAACTCCTGGCAGTTGGTGCGCGAGTTGAAGAAGGCCACCGGCCTGCCCTCGGCTGCCAGTTTCAAGCATGTAAGCCCCGCTGGTGCCGCAGTAGGTCTGCCGTTGAGCGATACTTTGAAGAAAATTTATTTCGTTGACGATGCCCCGTTGCCACTTACTCCCATAGCCTCGGCTTATGCGCGTGCCCGTGGTGCTGACCGCATGAGTTCTTATGGAGATTTCATAGCTCTCAGTGATGTGTGCGACGAGTCCACGGCACGCCTCATCAATCGTGAGGTGAGTGATGGCGTGATAGCTCCAGGTTACACACCAGAGGCATTGGAAGTGCTCAAGGCCAAACGCAAGGGGACTTACAACGTCATACAGATAGACCCCGCATATGTTCCTGCTCCTGTGGAGCGCAAGCAGTGCTTCGGCATCACTTTTGAACAGGGTCGCAACGAGATAGATTTGGCAGATCCGGCCCTCTTCGAGAACATCCCCACCGAGAACAAGGCTTTCACCCCCGAGGCACGCCGCGACCTGATGATTGCCTTGATTACCTTGAAGTACACCCAGAGCAACAGCGTGTGCTACGTGAAGGACGGTCAGGCCATAGGCATAGGTGCCGGCCAGCAGAGCCGCATCCATTGTACACGTCTGGCAGGCAACAAGGCCGACATCTGGTGGTTGCGTCAGCATCCCAAGGTCATGAATCTGCCTTTTGTCCCGGGCATACGTCGTGCCGACCGCGACAATACCATTGACATCTACATTGGCCCCGAACGTGAGGATGTGTTGCGCGACGGTGAATGGCAGAAGTTCTTCACCGAGCGTCCCGAACCTCTTACCGAGCAGGAAACGCAGGAGTGGCTGGCGCAGAATACCGGGGTATGCCTTGGCAGCGATGCCTTCTTCCCATTTGGCGACAACATTGAGCGTGCACACAAGAGCGGTGTGCAATATGTGGCACAGGCCGGTGGCAGCGTGCGCGATGACCATGTCATTGCCACCTGTGACAAATATGGCATAGCCATGGCCTTCACCGGGGTACGTTTGTTCCATCACTAAATCTCATAGGGCAGGCCGCATGGCCTGCCACCTTATACCTTATTATATATGTACGGCGGAGACGATATAGATGCAGTAATCATGGGTGGTGGCATCACCTTCCGTGGGGGACCGAAAAAGGAACGCGACCCACGCGAGGAGAACAAGGTGAAGACCAAGGCCAAGAAGAAGCAATACATCACTGGTGCGCATGGCAGCGGTGCGGCCAAAAAGAAGGCTGACATCCGTCGCCAACGTGCCAACAGGCATAAGAAATGAACCGCAGCAACCTATTCGCCGTCTTCTTCTTGCTGTGTCTGGTGTTTCCTGTCTATACGTTTGCCGGGGCCGGAGATTTGTCAGGCCTGCCACCGGCATCGCGGGACAGTGTGTCGGACATGAAAGAGGTGACGGTCTATGGACGCCACCGCGATGAGATTGTGCCCAGCCAGCGCCTTGGCGGCAAGCGCCTGCAATCGCTTTCGGCATTCTCTGTGGCCGATGCCATGCGATACTTCAGCGGTGTGCAGTTGAAGGACTACGGTGGTGTAGGGGGGCTCAAGACAATAGACATCCGCAGCATGGGCACCAACCACATGGGCGTTTTCTACGATGGCATCCAGTTGGGCAATGCGCAGAACGGCCTGGTGGATTTGGGACGTTTCTCCTTGGACAACGTGGAAGAGATAGCACTCTACAACGGCCAAAAGGCACAAATCTTCCAGCCTGCCCGCGATTATGGTACTTCGGGGTCGGTCTATATCCGTACACGTCGTCCCGTGTTTGAGGATGGCAGAACACACAACCTGCGTGCTTCGCTCAAAGGAGGAAGTTTTGACCTCATAAACCCTTCCCTCGTGTGGGAACAGCGGTGGAGCCGCCGCGTCACCAGCAGTCTCAGTGCCGACTATACCGGAGCTTCCGGCAAGTACAAGTTCCGCTACCGCCGTGTACTGCCGTCGGGAGACGTGGCATGGGACACCACGGCTGTGCGCGACAACGGTGACATACGTTCCTATCGTGTCGAAGCCTCCGTCTTTGGCAATACCAACGATGGCACATGGAATGCCAAGGCTTATTTCTACGACTCGGAACGAGGCATCCCCGGTGCCATTGTCAGTAATGTGTGGAAGCATGCCCAAAGGCAGTGGGACCGCAACTTCTTTGCCCAAGGGCAATGGACCAAGCATGTGAGCGACCGTTATAGGTTCCAGGTCAATGGCAAGTACGCCAACGATTGGATGCGCTATCTCAATCCCGATACCACCCTGATGTACCAGGACAACCGTTTCCGTCAGCACGAACTATATCTCAGCACTGCCCACCATGTGGAACTTCTGCCCGGATGGCAGGTGAACGTGGCCACCGATTACCAGTACAACACCCTCGATGCATCGCTCACCAATTTCGTCTATCCACGCCGCCATACATTGCTGACGGCCTTGGCCTCGCAGTACGAGTACAAACGTTTCCGCGTGATGGTCTCCCTTTTGGGCACCTATGTCTGGGACAAGACCACCAAGGGCAATACACCTGATCCCGTGCACAAGCTCACAGGCCGGTGGACACCTGCCATCTATCTTTCCTACCGGCCATTGCACGACTGTCCGGACTTGTCTTTGCGGGCATTTTACAAAGGCATCTTCCGCCTGCCCACATTCAACGACCTGTACTATACCGAGGTGGGCAATACCCGCCTGGAGCCGGAGACAACCAAACAGTGGAACCTTGGCTTCATCTATGCCCACGACCGCTATAGCGGCCTGCTGAGGCACATTGAGGTCAAGGCCGACGGATACTTCAACATCGTTGACAACAAGATAGTGGCCATACCCAAGGGTTCGGGCCAATACCGCTGGATGATGATGAACGTGGGCAAGGTGCACATTGCCGGGCTGGAGACCACGGCAGAGAGTGTACTGCGTTGGCATAGGGACTGGGCACTGACGCTTTGTCTCAATTATACATATCAGTCTGCTACAGACCGCACCGACCCTTCTGACAACGATCCGTATTATGGCACCTATGGCGGACAGATTGCTTATGTCCCACGCCACAGTGGCAGTGTCACCGGCAACCTCGTGTGGAGGAACTTCGGGCTCAACTATTCCTTTATCTACGTAGGCGAGCGTTACCATACCAGTGCCAATATACGCGAAAACTACGAGCAACCGTGGTACACTCACGACCTTTCGGCCACCTGCCGTATGGCCCTGCGCCGTTGTGCCCTCACATTTGCCCTGGAGTGCAACAACGTTTTCGACCAGCAATACGACGTCATACTCAACTATCCCATGCCGGGGCGCAACTGGAAAGGCGTCCTGAAGGTGGAGTTCTGATGCTTTCGTCATCCGTTTACACAATATGAAGACAGCTACAAGGAAATATCTCTGTATCCCGGCATTGCTCATGCTCCTGCCATTGCTCCAGGCATGTCGGCACGACACCATCGTCTGGCCACCCGAGGAGGAGAATACCGGCAACGGCCGCACGGATGTCATCCGTGGGTTTTATCTGCTGAATGAGGGCAACATGGGTAGCAACAAGTGTACGATGGACTACTACGACTACGCGTCGGGCACCTACGTCCGCAATATCTATGGCAACGCCAACCCCTCGGCCGTCAAGGAACTTGGCGATGTGGGCAACGACCTGCAAATCTACGGCAGCCGCCTGTGGGCTGTGGTCAATTGCAGCAACAAGGTGGAGGTGATGGAGGCCTCAACGGCGCGCCGCATAGGCCAGGTGGACCTTGCAAATTGCCGTTACATCTGTTTTCATGAAGGATATGCCTACGTCTCCAGTTATGCAGGCCCCGTGCAGATAAATCCCGATTACGAGCAGCGCGGCATCGTGGTGAAGGTGGATACTGCCACGTTGGAAAAGGTGGACACTTGCATCGTAGGCTTCCAGCCCGACTGCCTTGCTGTCCTCGATGGCAAGATATACGTGGCCAACAGTGGTGGCTACATGTCGCCCAATTACGAGAACACGCTTTCTGTCATAGACCTTGCCTCTTTCACCGAGGAGCGCCGCATACCGGTGGCCGTCAATCTGCATCACGTCGTGGCCGACAGGCACGGGCAACTGTGGGTGTCCTCGCGTGGTGACTATTACGGCAACCCTAATTCGCTCTACTGTATCTCCGACCCTGCAGGCGAGGCACATGTGCAGCGTGTTGCCGCCCCGGACGGCCGCGACCTCGTGGTGAAGAACATGACACTCTGTGGCGACTCCTTATATATAATAGGCAAGGACTTTTCCTATGTCACCATGGACACGCAAGTGAACTATGCCATAGTGCACACCTCCAGGCGCGAAGTGGTTACCACCAATTTCATAGCCGACGGCACCGAGGCATCCATCATGGAACCCTATGGGCTGGCCGTCCATCCTGTCTCCCGCGAGGTGCTCATCGGTGATGCCCGCAGCTACATCAATCCTGGCACACTGTTCTGTTATTCGGTCGACGGAGT
Organism: Prevotellaceae bacterium UBA711; assembly: GCA_002297545.1. GTDB lineage: Bacteria > Bacteroidota > Bacteroidia > Bacteroidales > Bacteroidaceae > Physcousia. The sequence goes on from DBLZ01000011.1 coordinate 6,642, forward strand.
CCAACAATGGAAGTTGCGCACGGGTGACATTCCCGCTCACATGGCCTTTCTTTGGAAATAAACGAAGCCAATCTTTTGCCGTTACTGTGTTTTTGCGTACCTTTGCAGTGCATTTGGTTCCCGGACGTCTCTGGTGAGACCGACGGGCTAAGACGGGAATGCAGTGGAAGTCTGCAACATTACCCGATGCTGTGAGTCCATTATTCGGGCATTCACATGCGCGTTCCGCAGGTTGTGGGGCGCGGGTCACTGGAGGGCGTTGCCTGTCCTTCGGGAAGACGTGGTGCCTATGGGATGAAGTCAGAAGACCTGCCAATGCCGGCGTAAGGACTGTCCGCGGGATAACGGACAGGAAAATCATGCTGTATATATAATGTGCGGATACGGGGATGAAGTCCTCCGCCGTCTGCATCCATGGATTGAACCGCATCCGCGTGGCCTCATGTCCACCTCGCGCGTGCACAAACATTATTATATATTATTATGAAGAAAAAGCTTTACTTCCTATTGGCTCCTATGGCCTTGTCATTTACGTTCCCCGTGTGTGCTTTGGCGCAGTCGGCCGATGATGGTGGCAACAGGTCCGGCATCAACCGTGTGTATGATTTCCGTCCTGCGCCCGGGCAGTTTGTCAACACCATGCCCGAATATGAGGAGGGCGACACACAAGAGAGCATCAACCGTAAGGCGCAGGAACTGCTGCTGGATGGCGGCACCGTCTCCCTGGGTGCTTATGGCGGATATATAGTCATGGGGTTCGACCACATGGTGGAGAACCGCCAAGGCGTTTACGACCTGCAGGTCCTGGGCAACTCGTTCAATGCCGCCGCTTCGCAGGCGGGCGGTGCAAGCGAACCGGCCGTCGTGTATGTCAGCTACGATGCCAACGGCAACGGGTTGCCCGATGACGAATGGTACGAACTGGCCGGAAGCGAGTATGGCAAGGCCCAGACCCTGCGCAACTATACCGTCACTTATCACCGTACTCCGGAAGACCATGTGGCTACACCCACGCCTGGTACTGCCGTGACAGACAACACCTATATACGCTGGACTGACAGCGAAGGTGGCGAAGGCTACGTGGAGATGAACTCCTTCCACCGCCAGAACTATTGGCCTCAATGGCAGGCCGGGGAAGAGACGCTGACATTTACCGGCGTGCGTCTGGCCTCCAACAGCGTGGACCGCAGCGGTGAGGGCAAGGACTATTTCCAGACTCCATATCCTTGGGGATATGCCGACAATCTTCCAAATGCCGATAACCACAGCAAGTTGGATTTGCAGTGGGCCGTGAATGCCCAAGGCAAGCCGGCCAATCTGCCAGGCATACATTTTGTGAAGGTGCAGACGGCCATCCTGCAGAACAACGGTTGGTTGGGCGAAAGCAGCACCGAGGTGTCCGGGGCCGTGGACCTGCATATGACCGGTGGCGATGCTCCTGTCAATGGCGATGTGGAACTGGCCACCCTCACGTTCGAGGATGAGGACTACAAGGGAGAGTCCTCCGCTTACTGGTCTTCCTTGGTGGACGATTCCCAGTATGGCGGCGCATTGCTCTATGGAGAAGGCGGCATGGGTGCCTACACCGAGGATGAGGCCTACAAGTGGTTTGATAACTGCAACACCTTCCTCACTTCCATGGTCAACAACAGCTATGGCGCTTGGGCATACTGGAACGGCGGCATGGCAGTGTCCGACTATGTCGGCTCTGTCCTGGACGGCCTTGACTACAACCACCAGTTGACCGTATACAACCGTGATGTAAACAATTATGCCGGACGCGTGGGAGGCGGGCACAACGGCTCCAACCGCTTTGCCGTGATAAACGGGTGCGACAATACGGCCGTGGGCGGTGCGGATTCGCGTGCCATACTCAGTTTTGGCGAGGGACGCACAGGCGTGATAGACCACGCCTACCTTGCCCCCACCAGCTATTTCCTTTGCAGTATCCTCAATGGTACGGCCTATTGTCCTGCCGCAGGCAAGGATACCTATGTGGATTTCTGTGCCGAGGGTTATGATGCCGACGGCAAGCTGACCGGCACTGTCACCCTGCGTCTTGTAGAAGGACTCCGCCATCAGACCGGTTGGGTATATCTTGACCTTTCCGCCCTTGGCACAGTAAACACAGTGAAGTTTAACTTCCTGGCTTCCGATGACCAGGGAGGACAGTTTGGCCTGAGTGTCCCGGCCTATGTAGCCATTGACGACATTGCCGTTCGCGCCAACACCATCACCACGGGTATCTCTTCCGTCCTGCCAGGTGAGAACCAAAGTGGTACTAAGATGTACGACCTCAACGGCCGCGAACTGCGCCATGCCGCTAAGGGTCAGATAATAATTATCGGAGGCAAGAAGGTGGTATACTGACCATTGTCTGCCTAAGAGAATATGTATGAGAGGAACAGGCGGCTGCACCGTGGATGGTGCGGCCGCCTGTCGTGTTTGGCGTGGGAGGCTCTGCTTGTATGTAGGTGTACCTGTGGACAGTCGCGTATGAACAGCTACATATAAGGGTACGACAAGGACGCACAGGCAGGCACACGTACCAAGGGTGGCATTCCTTCCTGCACGTTGGAACATCTGCCTCACCGGTCGTGCTGCATGCGGTACTTGTTAGGCGTGCATCCCACCATCTTCTTGAAGGCCCGGCTGAAATACTGTGGATATTGGTAGCCCAAGGCGTAGGCTATCTCGCTGACATTCTTGTCCGAACCTGCCAGCATGTCCTTTGCGGCATCCATTATCTTCTGTTGGATGTACTCCTGGGCCGATTTGCCGGTTTCCTTCTTCACCAAATCCCCGAAGTAGTTTGCCGACAGGTGGAGCTGTTCCGCGCAATAAGCTACTGACGGGGTGCCGTGGGACAGTGCCGTGCCTGATGCCAGGTACTCGCCTACAAGGGCTTCGAAGCGTGTCAGTATGTCCTTGTTCGCTTTCTTGCGTGTTATGAACTGGCGGTCGTAGAAACGTGCGCAATAGTTGAGGAAGAGTTCTATGGCAGAGGTTATTATCGTCTTGCTGTGCGACACTTTGGTGGAGCTGCATCTCTTGCCTGATGGCGTCACTAAACTGGCACGCATGGTTGAAATTGTCATGCTCCTGTAGCCCTGTCTGTGGCGCTTCCTCGTTGGTGGCCGGATGACGTAACCGTAAATGGTGTAAAATTATCTGTAATTTAGGTAATGCGGGTTTGGTGCGGAATTAGTAACTTTGCCCGCGGAAATTGACTGAAAGATATGTACTCTGACAACAAGATTACCCGTAGGGATGCACTGAAGCGTATGGGCATGGCCATGGTCGGTGTGGCGGCAGCCTCATCGGGGCTGTTCTCACTTGCATCATGTGAATCTATGGAAAGGAAGCGCATTGTGCTCTATTTCACAGGCACCGGCAACTGCCTGTATGTGGCAAGGCAGGTTGGTGGTCAAGGGGCGGAACTGCTGAGCATTCCTCAGCTGATGAAGCAGGGACGCTATGAACTGGAGGCTGACGAAATCGGGATAGTCTATCCTGTGTACGGCCACATGCCGCCGAACATGGTCCGTCGGTTCATTCAAAAGGCACGGTTGAAGGCGGACTACATGTTTGCCATCCTCACGTATGGCAACCGTAAGTGCAACGCCGTGGAGATATGGGACGACATAGCCAGGCAGGCCGGAAAGAGTTTCGACTACATAGCAACGCTGATTATGGTGGATAACTGGCTGCCCAATTTCGATATGAACGAGCAGGTGATGATAGACAAACACATCCCGGAGAATCTGCAACGCATAACGGCCGACCTGGCCTCCCGTCGACAGTGGTATGAACCCGTGACGGAGGAAGAACGCATGCAGCACCAGGGCTTCCTGGGACGTTCTGGTATAGACCCGGCGGAGGGCTTCGTGCTGAGGAGTGGGGATTGCTTCAGGGTGACGGATGCCTGCATCGGTTGCGGAGCCTGTGTGTCGCTGTGTCCGCGTGGCAACTACAGCCTTGGCTCGCAGGGAGTGAAGATAGAGGGCGACTGTGAGTTCTGCTTTGCCTGTATACAGAACTGTCCACAAAAGGCCATCCGCTTTGCCGCGGACAGCGGCGTGCCTCTGCTTAGTAATGGGGAGAAGAATCCCAATGCGCGATACCGCAATGAACATGTCTCGCTGATGGACATCAAACTGGCGAACAATCAATTCTAACCTCAACATATCAACGTATGCTAAGAAAAGTAAGAATATCCCTTGCCCTGTTGTTCTTCACGGGCATCACGCTGTTGTTCCTGGACTTCACGGGAACTGTCCACGCATGGCTGGGTTGGATGGCCAAGGTGCAGTTTCTGCCTGCCGTGTTGGCGTTGAACGCAGTGGCAGTACTCTTGCTGGTGGCCTTGACATTGGTCTTCGGACGGGTGTATTGTTCTGTCATCTGTCCGCTTGGCGTCATGCAGGACATCATTTCGTGGTTTAGTGGCAAGCGTAAGAAGAAGGGCTACCGCTTCTCCTATTCTCCCGCCAAGAAATGGTTGCGCCTGGGTGTGCTGGCGCTGTTCCTTGTTGCCATAGTGGCAGGAATAGGTTCGCTGATGGCCTTGCTTGCACCATATAGCGCGTACGGGCGCATAGCCCAGAACCTGCTGTCACCGTTGTATCGCTGGGGCAACAACGTTCTGGCCTACTTTGCCGAACGCGCCGGGAGCTATGCCTTCTATGAGACGGAGGTGTGGCTCAGAAGCGTGCCTACTTTTATTATAGCCGTGACGACGTTTGTACTTATCTTTGTCATGGCGTGGAAGAACGGGCGCACCTATTGCAATACCATCTGCCCCGTGGGCACGGTACTCGGTTTCCTATCCCGCTTCTCCCTGTTGCGCATAACCATAGACGCAGAGAAGTGCAATGCCTGCGGATTATGTTCACGCAAATGCAAGGCTGCGTGTATAGACCATAAGGAGCACCGTGTGGACTATAGCCGCTGCGTGGCCTGCATGGACTGCCTCGACACTTGCCGTCATGGTGCTGTCCATTATGCCATGCGGACCAGGAATGCATCTGCGCAATCTTGTCGGGAAGGAGCAGGAGAGAAGAGTGGTTCGGGGCAGGCAGATGCTTCCCGCAGGACATTCCTGACGGCCACGGCCTTGATGGCCGGTGCCGCCACGCTGAAGGCGCAGGAGAAGAAGGTGGACGGCGGACTGGCTGTAATCCTTGACAAGAAGGTGCCCAAGCGCAACACTCCGATAGTGCCTCCCGGAGCGGTTGGACTGCGTCATATGGCACAGCATTGCACGGCTTGCCAGTTGTGCGTGTCAGTATGCCCCAACGATGTGCTGCGACCATCCTCTGAGCTGGAAACGCTCATGCAGCCCGAGGCTTCCTATGAACGCGGATACTGCCGCCCTGAATGTACCAGATGCTCAGACGTATGTCCGGCCGGAGCCATACTGAAAATCAACGAGGCCGACAAGTCGGCCATTCAGATAGGCCATGCCGTGTGGATCAAGGAGAACTGCCTGCCGCTGACTGAGGGTGTGGACTGTGGCAACTGTGCACGCCATTGCCCTGCGGGAGCCATACAGATGGTGCCGTCGGACCCCGAAGTGGAGGACTCTCCCAAGATACCAGTGGTAAACACCGAACGCTGCACCGGTTGCGGTGCCTGTGAGAACCTGTGTCCGTCACGCCCGTTCAGCGCCATCTATGTGGAGGGGCACGAGAACCATAGAATCATATAATAGCGAACGAGTATGGAAAAGAAAAACAATATGGACAGGCGCGAGTTCCTGAAGAGGTTGGGTGCCGGTGCGGCCGTCTCAGCAGCAGCCCTGGCCGGATGCGACTCGGGGAAGAACCCGGTGGACGGCAGCGGCATATCCTCTGGGCGTGAGATACCCAAGGACAAGATGACATACCGCACAAATCCCAAAACGAAGGAGAAGGTCTCCATCCTGGGCTACGGCTGCATGCGCTGGCCGGATGTGAACGGTGGCGTGGGAAGGGATGCCAATGCCGAACTGGACCAGGAGACCATCAACCGCCTGGTGGACTATGCACTGGAACATGGAGTGAACTACTTCGACACCTCGCCTGCATATTGCATGGGGCGTTCCGAGCATGCCACGGGCATAGCCCTCAGCAGGCATCCGCGCGACAAGTACTTTATTGCCACGAAGCTCTCCAACTTTGCTCCTGTGACATGGTCGAGAGAGGCATCCCTGGCCATGTACCACAATTCGTTCAAGGAACTGCAGACGGACTATATCGACTATATGCTGCTGCACGGCGTAGGCATGGGAAACGGTATGGAGGAGTTCAATGCACGATATATCGACAACGGGGTGCTGGACTTCCTGTTGGCCGAACGTGAGGCAGGACGCATCAGTAACCTTGGATTCTCCTATCATGGCGACATTAGAGTGTTTGACTACCTCCTGTCACAGCACGACAGGTATAAATGGGACTTCGTGCAGATACAGTTGAACTATCTGGACTGGAAGCATGCCAAGGAAATCAATCCCAGGAATACCGATGCAGAATACCTCTATGGGGAACTGGAGAGGCGCGGGATACCGGCCGTCATAATGGAGCCGCTTCTTGGTGGCCGTCTTGCCAAGGTACACGACCATATCGTAGGACGCCTGAAACAGCGTGAGCCGGAACGCAGTGTCGCCTCGTGGGCGTTCCGCTTTGCTGGGACACATCCTGACGTCCTGACAGTGCTGAGTGGGATGACGTACATGGAACACTTGCAGGACAACTTGCATTCGTTCTGCCCGTTGCAGCCGCTTACGGACGAGGAGATGGCCTTCTTGTATGATACGGCCGACCTGATGATGCAGTATCCGACCATCCCTTGCAACGACTGCAAATACTGCATGCCCTGTCCATACGGACTGGACATTCCTGGCATACTGCTGCATTATAACAAAT
>DBLZ01000066.1 GCA_002297545.1 Prevotellaceae bacterium UBA711
TGTCAGGCGGACAGATGCAGCGCGTGGCCATTGCACGTGCCCTGGTCAACAATCCGGCCGTCATACTGGCCGACGAGGCCACGGGTAACCTGGACACACGTACATCCTTTGAGATCCTGTGCCTCTTCCAGGAATTGCACCGGCAGGGACGCACCATCATCTTCGTGACCCACAACCCCGAGATAGCACAGTATTCCAGCCGTAACATCATGCTACGCGACGGCAAAATCCGTTCCGACGTAGTAAACGACAACATCCTCAGCGCACGGGAAGCCCTGGAGGCCCTGCCCCTACCTCAGGACGACTAATCATAGACAGACAGAAGCAAGACAATGAGTTACTTAAACCTATTCAAGGTGGCCATGCGTGCCATTCTCAGCAACAAGTTCCGCTCCTTCCTGAGCATGCTGGGCATCATCATCGGCGTTGCTGCCGTGATCATAATGATGGCCATAGGACAGGGTTCCAAGGAGAACGTCAAGGCAGAACTGAGCAAAATGGGCACCAACCTGCTTACCATCAGGCCCGGAGCCGACCAAAGACGTGCCGGCGTACGCCCCGACCCTTCCAGCATGCAGACGCTGAAAGAAGAGGATGTGGAGGCCATACGGCGCGAAGCCACACTGATTACCGCCATATCGCCCGAAGTGACGTCCAGCGGACAGGTCATCTATGGCAACAAGAACACACTGGCCACACTCTACGGCGAAAGCCCCGACTATCTGGAGATAAAGAAGTGGGAACTGCAGACCGGCGACTGCTTCACGGAAGAGGATTGCGCCAAGAGTGCCAAGGTGTGTGTCATCGGCACTACCGTGGTGGAAGAACTGTTCGGAGACAAGACCTACAACTGCATAGGCAAGGTGGTGCGTTTCAAGAACATACCACTGCGCATAGTGGGCATACTGAAGTCCAAGGGCTACAGCAACTGGGGCATGGACCAGGACAACCTGCTCATAGCCCCCAACTCCACTGTAATGAAGCGAGTAGCCGCCCAGACCTGGTACAACTCCATATCTGCCAGTGCCCTGAGCGAAGAGATGTCCGAGGAGGCAATAGAGGAACTGAAAGACATCCTGCGCCGAAGTCACAAGTTGAGCAGCACGGACGAGGACAACTTTCAGGTCTTCTCCCAGCAGGAAATGATGGCCACCATGTCCTCTACCATGGACGGCATCACGCTCATACTGGTGGTAGCTGCAGCCTTCTCGCTACTTGTTGCCGGCATAGGCATCATGAACATCATGCTGGTGAGCGTAACGGAAAGAACCAAGGAAATCGGCCTGCGCATGAGCGTTGGAGCCAGCGGAATGAACATCATGATGCAGTTCCTCATCGAAAGTATCATGATTTCACTAACCGGCGCTTTCATAGGGGTAGCTCTCGGATACGGTGCCTCATTTGCAGCCAAGACATGGCTGATGCTCCCATGCGCAGTACCATTCTGGTCGGTATGGCTCAGCTTTGCGGTCTGCGTATTCATAGGCATATTCTTTGGTTATCTGCCGGCACGAAAAGCCGCCCGCATGGACCCCATCGAGGCCATACGATACGAATAAGCCCAAGCATACGGCTTTACTGCATACACCCCATATAGTCAACAGGTATTGGCAGCATCGGCCCATTTCCGTAAAGGCCGGCTGCCAATACCCGTTTTATTATTCAAGCCCACCGTTTTTATGTTAAAAGGACTAAAAGACGGCAAGTGCTTTGGGGAATGTCAAATAATTGTTGTAAGTTTGCACTTGGAAAGGCGCATGGCAACACAAGTCATGCACATACACACAACATAAACCAATACACATAACCTAACCTATGAAAAGGATTATCCTTGTTATCGCCCTCCTGCTTCCACTGGCAGTCATGGCACAGAATTCCAAGGTAGACAAACATGCTGAGAAATACCTCCGTGGGGCTGTTCCCGTGGTGAACGGAGCCGTTACATTCCAGAAGACATTCCGCGTACCCGGACAGACCGATGCCCAGCTGCACGAGAACATGCTCTTCTACGTCAAGGACAACCTGGTGGCCAAAGGCATGGAAGACGCCTGGACACGCATGCTAAGCGACGGCACAGAGGACGGGATCATCGCTGCCCGTGTGGAGGAATGGATGACATTCACCAAGAAATTCCTGTCTTTGGACCGCACACGCTTCCGCTATCAGATAGCAGTGACCACCGGACACGAAAAGGTAAACATCACCATCACACAGATATCTTATCTCTACGATGAGGAATGGAACGAGAACAAGCCCACCGGAGAAGGCGGCACCATATATCGTGCCGAGGAATGGATCACGGACGAGCACGCCCTCAACGCCAAGGGCAACAAAGTTCTCTCCGGCAGCGGCAAGTTCCGTCGCAACACCATAGAGCGTGTGAACGAGATATTCAACAACGCCATGGATATGTTTGAGACTCAGGGCCGGGAGAAGGAGGCACAGGAGCAGGAAGCCACCAAGGTTCAGAAACGCAAGTTCGTGGTCGAATAATACGCCGCCCAAATGGATAACAAAGAAGACCTGAGCCTGGAAGAACAGGTGGAGCGCATACGTGCCAAGCGAAATGGCTCCGGCGAAATGAAAGCCCGCGCCCGCCGCATCCTGAACAACGTATTCCTGATATTGGCCGTATGCGGCGTAGTGACATACTTCTCAGGGGCCGAGCACCATGTCAATGGCATGATACTGGTGGGCATAGCCATGGCATTCAAGGTTGTGGAGATATTCATCCGCATCTTGGGATGAGGCATTGCCCGCCAGATGTACAGACGACATATTACGACATTGAGAGTTCTACTGACAATACTTATAATGATGGTGGGCCTACCCTCGTGGGCCCGCCTTTCTGTATCATATCAGATAGACCCACGTATCAAGGTAGATGATCTGAACCAAGTTGGCACGCTCAATGACAGATCAGACATGTCAGGCGATGACAACACCAAGCGCAGCAACCGCAACTCCAAATCCAAGTCCACCTCATGGGGGCGCGACACCACGCGAGGCAAGGAAGTGCCTCTACCCATGGGTGTGTTCCAATGGAAAGTGGACGAACGGTTGGGCAACGTCATTCCTGCCGAGAACACAGATACGGCCGAGCACAACTTTCAGAACTGGAAGATGCAGGACGGCATGAACGGCAGCTACTCCCACACGGGCAACACCGGGTCGGCGCGTCTGTCGCGCATCTTCATGGACAGGACCGAAGACAAGGACTTCATCTTCCTGACGCCTCTCAGCTTTTTCCGTAGCGGTCTCTCAAACTTTCTCTTCACCAACACCAAGAGTCCCATCACCAACATTGCCTACCACACCAACGGCAACAAGCAGGACGGCGAAGAACGTGTCAGAGGCAATTTCGCCACCAACATCAACAAGGTATCCGGCATTGGCTTCTGTTTGGACTATAACTATGCACGTGGATACTACGCCGCCCAGCAGAACAGCCAATTCGGCACTACAGTCTATGGCTACTATCGTGGCGACCACTACAGCATGCATGCCTATATCAATGCCAACCACATGAAGAACGCCGAGAACGGCGGCTTGGTGGACGACAGCTACATTACACAACCATGGCTGTACCAACAGAAGTTCGGCAGCAAGGACATTCCGGTCAACCTCAGCTCCACGTGGCAGAAGAACGACGACCAGACTTTCTTCCTTACACATCGCTACAACATGGGCTACGACCGCGAAATTATCGTACCAGACTCGCTCAAGCCACAGCCACCCTCAGCCAGCGACCTTCTTTTTGAGTTGAGCGACTCCATACGTCAGGTCCTCGACAACGACAGCGTGGCACGCAAGCATGCCATAGACTCGTTGCTGGCCAAGTGGGAATCCGAACTGGTTCCGCCCACCGAGTTCATACCCGTAGCAAGCATCATACATACGTTCCAGCTACGCAACCTCGACCACACCTTCTACGACCAGGGCAACAACTCGGCATTCTACACCAACCAGTATTGGGGAATGGGGCAGAACATACAAGACAGAACCGACGTAATGAGCGTGCGCAACACCATCGGCCTGGCCATGAACGAGGGCTTCCGCAAGTGGGTGAAGATGGGCATGACGTTCTTCGTAACGCACGAATACCGTCGCTATGGCCTGCCCACCCACCTGCCCGACACCACGTTCCAAAGCATGGAGAGCGAGAACAACGTCTCCATTGGAGGCGAGATAAGCAAGACTAACGGACGCACATTGCACTACAACGTCAACGGAGAGATCTGTCTCATTGGTGCCGAAGTGGGAAACTTCAACATAGAGGGACAGGGAGACCTGAACGTTCGTTTGGGCAAGAGAGATTCGGCCTCGCTGACAGTGCGTGCACATGTCCGCAACCAAAAGCCCACCTACCTGTTGCGCAATTACCGCAATGCGTACATCAATTGGCACAACGACAACCTGTCCACCCAGTTCCGCGCCGGGGTGCAGGCCGAATTGGCCTACAGCCGCACACACACACGGTTGCGGTTCGGCTGGGAGAACCTCACCAACTATACTTATCTGGCCATGCAGAACACCCTGAAGAGCGGTGCCAAGGCAGGTAGCACCACGCCGGGAGACTACACCCACAGTGCCGTTATCCGGCAGAGCGATGCCAGCGTGCAGGTGTTCACGGCCTCCGTCTCCCAAAACCTGAAGTGGAAGATATTCGGATGGGAGAACGAGGTAACTTTCCAGCACAGCACCAACCAGGACGTGCTGCCTCTGCCAACCATCAACATCTACTCCAACATCTATCTGCTGTTCCGCATAGCCAAGGTGTTGCGCGTGCAGGTGGGCGGCGACGTACGCTTCTTCACCGCATACTACGCCCCGGACTACTATGCTCCAGCAGGTATGTTTGCCGTGCAGGACCGGGAGCAAGCACGAGTCTCCATAGGCAAGTATCCGATAGTCAATGTCTACGCCAACATGCACCTCAAGCATTGCCGTTTCTATGTAAACGTGGCACACGTCAATGCCGGCGCAGGCAACATGTTCCTGGCACCCCACATGCCGGTCAATCCCATGACCATAAACCTGGGCCTGTCCTGGAACTTCTTCAACTAAGGACAGAATCGATACAAGCAGAATACCGATACGAAAATGAATACAATACACTGGGGGTTCATAGGATGCGGCGAGGTGACCGAACGCAAGAGCGGTCCGGCCTTCAGCCTGATAGAAGGTAGCAACGTGGTGGCCGTAATGTCGCGCAGCAAGGATAAGGCCGCCTCCTATGCCCAAAGGCACAACATCCCCCGATGGTACACCGACGCGCAATCTCTCATAGACGACCCTGAGGTGAACGCCGTCTACATAGCCACCCCACCCTCTTCGCACGCCACCTATGCCATCATGGCCATGAAGGCCGGCAAGCCAGTGTATGTAGAAAAGCCGCTGGCGGCCTCATACATGGACTGTCAGCGCGTCATACGCATAAGCCACGAGACCGGCGTTCCATGCTTTGTGGCATACTACCGTCGCAAACTGCCCTATTTCAACAAGGTACGTGAACTCCTCTGCAGCGATGCCATAGGCAAGGTCATCAATGTGCAGATACGCTTCTCCGTGCCCCCGCGCGACCTGGACTACAACAGCAGCAGCCTGCCATGGCGTGTGCAGCGCGACATAGCAGGAGGAGGCTACTTCTACGACTTGGCTCCGCATCAGCTGGACCTGTTGCAGGAGTTCTTCGGCCCCATAGTCCACGTCAGCGGTTTCTGCAGCAACCGTGGCGGACTCTATCAGACAGAGGATACCGTTTCGGCCTGTTTTGCCTTTCAAGACGGTCTGCCTGGCAGTGGAAGCTGGTGCTTCGTGGGCCACGAGAGCGCACGCACAGACCAGATAGAGCTCATTGGTGAGAAGGGACGCATCTGCTTTGCCGTCTTCACCTACAGCCCCATCGTGCTGCAGACGAGCCAAGGCCGCCAGGAATTCACCATCCCCAACCCGCCACACGTCCAGTTGCCCCTCATTGCCGAAGTGGTACAACACCTGCGCGGCCAGGGCACATGCCTTTCGGATTGCATCTCTGCCACCAGCGTAAACTGGGTGATGGACCACATCTTGGGCAAGCTCTGACCGCGACAACAACAGGCCGCCCCCGCCGGATTTTTGCCACGTCCTTGTGTAGAAGGCAGTCCAACAACCGGTTGTCACGACCACATAAACCTGTTCATTCCATCACATAAACCTGTTTATGCAGTTGCAAAAACAGGTTTATTCTTTCTCCTCCCCACAGCATCGGCATCACAGCCCCACAGCATCGCATTGCGACATTGCCGGAGCAAATGCGTCGACCTTACGCAAAAAAAAGCATAAGGCCTTGGCTTTGGTACAATAAATTCGTATCTTTGTGAATGAAATGCGTCAACTCATACACACAAACGACACATACTTTATAATACATTATTACCATGGACAAAGAATTGATTCTGCACTGCCAAAGCGAAGCACAGAAGTGGCTCGACAGTGACAAGTACGACGCCGAGACCAAGGCCGAAGTGAAGGCTCTCTTGGAGAACGAGGACAAGACGGCCCTGATAGATGCCTTCTATCAAAGCCTGGAGTTTGGTACGGGCGGCCTGCGCGGTATCATGGGCGTGGGCACCAACCGCATGAACAAGTACATCGTGGGCATGGCCACACAGGGCTTTGCCAACTATATCAACAAGGCATTCCCCGAGGGAGGCAAGAGCGTGGTCGTAGGCCATGACTGCCGCAACAACGGTCGCATGTTTGCCGAGAGCGTGGCCGCCATCTTCAGTGCCAACGGCATCAAGGCATACCTCTTCGAGAGCCTCCGCCCCACCCCGGAGATCAGCTTTGCCATACGCCAGCTGGGTGCCGTGGCAGGTGTAAACGTCACCGCATCGCACAACCCCAAGGAGTACAACGGCTACAAGGCATACTGGGCAGACGGTGCACAGGTGCTGGCTCCGCACGACAAGGGCATCATAGACGAGGTGAACAAGGTGAACATCGAGGATGTCAAGTTCGAGCCCAACTGGGACCTCATCCAGATTATCGGCGGCGAGATGGACTACGACTACATGACGGCCGTCAGGGAGGCCATGATAGACCAGGATGTCATCCTCAGGCAGAAGGACCTGAACATCGTGTACAGCGCCATGCACGGCACAGGCCGCGTCATCGTGCCCCTGTGCCTGCGCTCATGGGGCTTCCAGAACATCAACGTGGTGCCCGAACAGATGGTCATCGACGGCAACTTCCCCACCGTTGTCAGCCCCAACCCCGAGAATGCCGAGGCCATGACACTGGGCATGAACCTGGGAACCAAGCTGAACGCCGACCTTGTGGTGGCAACCGACCCGGATGCCGACCGCCTGGCAATTGTGTGCCGCAATCCCCAAGGCGAGTGGCAGATTATCAACGGCAACCAGACGGCCATGATGTTCGTCTACTACATCATCAAGAACAAGATAGCCCTGGGTCAGCTGAAGGACAGCGACTTCCTGGTGAAGACAATCGTAACCACCGAGGTGATTGCCGAGATGGCAAAGAAGAACAACGTGGAGCTGCGCGACTGCTACACGGGCTTCAAGTGGATTGCACGCGAGATAGCCATCTCCGAAGGCAAGCAGAAGTACATTGGCGGCGGCGAAGAGAGCTTCGGCTTCCTGCCCTACGACAAGGTACGCGACAAGGACGCTCCTGCCAGCATCTGCCTCATCTGCGAGATTGCCGCCTGGGCCAAGGACCAGGGCAAGACGCTCTACGACCTGCTGATGGACATATACAAGGAATACGGCTTCAGCTACGAGCACACCATCAACGTAGTCAAGCCAGGCAAGTCCGGTGCCGACGAAATCAAGCAGATGATGGCCGACTTCCGTGGCAGCAAGGCTCCCAAGAGCATAGCCGGCAGCCCGGTGGTGCTGACCAAGGACTACCAGAGCCTCACCGCCCGCGATGCCGAGGGCAACGAGACCCGTCTGGACTTCCCCGCCACCAGCAACGTCCTGCAGTTCTTCTGCCAGGACGGCACCAAGATCAGCGTCCGTCCCTCCGGCACAGAACCGAAGATCAAGTTCTACTGCGAGATAAAGGACACCATGACCTGTGCCTGCCAATACACCGACCTGGTAGCCAAGGCCAAGGCCAAGGTAGAAGACATCAAGAAAGACCTGGGACTCTAATCCCCTCCCCAAGACTTTCAGACACACCCCAAGAGAGCCACGGCACCCGATGCCGTGGCTCTCTTGGTTTTGATATAGACCCTATATCTGACGCCATAGTGAGAATGTGCGGATGTGCGTTATCGCACTCGGCATGTGCAATAACGCACGCCATGCACCGTATGCAAGAGCCATCTATCATGTTATGTTACAGCGGTTTGATGCTTTGGCATGCTTTTTGCAGAACAATCATTGAAGCAAGGCAACAACACATTACCAACATAACAACAACTTTACAATGAGAAGAACCTTAATTGCAACGTTCATTGCGTTGTTCTGCATCGCGGCATCGCATGCACAGAAAGCAGAAGTGTGGAACCATCCCGGCATCGAGTACGGCACAAACAACGGAGACGGCTACTTCAACACAGCCCTGGACATTACCAAGGTAGAGCTGAAAGGCACTGAAACCATCGTACACATGAAAGTGAGCAAACGCTCCGACGAGTACTTCGGTTTCTCCAGCAAGACATACCTCAGCGCCGACGGCCGACGCTACCAGGCCCTCTCTGCCGACGGCATAGAATTCGACACATATACAAGAACCGGAAAGGACGGCAGCCTCGACATCGCGTTCCACTTCCCTCCCCTGCCACAAGGCATCAAGTCCTTCGACTTCATGGAAGGCGAAGAGCCGGGGGCGTTCCAGATTAAGGGCATTAAACCCATAGAGGAATGCTGGAAGCAGCTTCTGCCCTCCTATTGGCGCAACGACAAGACGGGCGACTGGGAGATAGCTTTCTTCGAGGACTTCGCCATATACCGATGCCAATTCTGGGACTACAGCCGATGCGACGTGGACAGCAGAACGGGCAAGGCCGAGATGGTGCTCTGCAACGGAAGCGATAAGCTGAAAGTTTCCATCGGCAAGAACAAGAAAGGACGCAGGACAATAGAGATAGGCTCTCGAAAACTCCAGTGCTCCATGATTACCGGCCGCTTCATGCCGCCATACCCGGTCAAGGACACACGGACGGACTTTGTCGACAATGGATACAGGATGGACACAACCATCGTGAGGGGATGGATAAAGGACATGCCCGAGCAGTACAGGAGTAGGAGGACATTCGAGTTTTCATGCTATGATTTCTTCACTGGCAAGCCCTCTTCTGTCTATGCCGACCTGGACCCCTTAGGCCGCTTTACGGTCAAGATACCCATGCTCAACAGTAGCGAGTTCTACTGCGACTGGTCGCGATGCTACGTCCGCACCATGCTGGAGCCTGGCAAGACCTACTTCATGCTATATGATTTCAAGGAAGGACGACGCTTCTTCATGGGCGACGACGTGCGCCTGCAGAACGAGCTGTTCAAGTATCCCCTCGACTGGGAGTCAATACGCATGGAGCAGGGCAACGATTTTGACACCTACACGGCATCTGTGGACAGTCTGCTCCGTGCACGGAATGCCTGCATCGACAGCCTCTGTCAGGCCGACCCATCCCTCTCTGCACGGTTCAAGGCATACAGAAAGGGCAACACTCTCAGCCTGCTGGCGTTCGATTTCGGACAGTCGCGCTTCAACACCACAGACTTCAGTCTCCCGGATAATGCCCGCAAGTATGCCTACGAAACGTTCTGGACAAAAATGGAAATGCCCGTAACGCTACACCGAAGGACACGCAGTTTCATTACCGACTTTATTGCCGACATGCTCCACGACAGCCGCTTTGCCTTCGATTGGAACATCCTTGACCACATTACAGAGTTTGAACTCAACGACACCGACAAGGAGCTGCTGACCCGATGGACAGCATTGACCAAGGAGGCTAACAGGCGTATAGAGGCAGCCCCCACGATGAAAGAGAAAATGAGTATTGCACAGGAAATAAACACGCAAAACGCCGGGCTGTTCAAGGAAGCGCAGAGCATTATCATGCGCAAGGACGTACGCAGCCACATGTTCATAACCGAACTGAAGCACCATGCCCGCATGCTTGATTCGCTCAAAGCCGCACCTATCGTCAAGGATGCTGTCCTTTGCAACTTCGTAAACCAAAGAATAGAAGACGAGTGCCAGTCCATGGACAAGAGGGTCATAGACACCCTGAAGGCACTGGCTCAGCACCCCATCGGCATTGAATTGGCGGAAGCGAGCAACAACCGCTACCTTGCACTTGCCAACCGCGAGTTCGACAAGGTAGTGCTCAAGTCATCCGGCAATCTGCATGGCATCACCGAAAGCGAGGCACTGCTACAGAAGATTCTCGAACCGTTCAAAGGCAAGATAGTCCTGCTGGACGTCTGGGGCACATGGTGCTCTCCATGCAAGGAAGCCCTCAAACACTCCACCGAGGAATATGCACGACTGTCCAAATACGACATCGCCTACGTCTATCTCGCCAACAACAGCCCCAAGGACTCCTGGGAGAACGTGATAAAGATGTACAACGTGAGCGGCGAGAACGTGGCACACTACAACCTGCCCCAAGAACAGCAAGAGGCCATCGAACGGTTCCTCAACGTGCAGCACTATCCCACCTACAAGCTCTTCGACCGCGAAGGCAACCTGCTGGACCTGAACGTGAATGCACGCAACCTCGACGAACTCGAACGCCTGCTCCAACGCCTGTCCGGGCAATAAGAAGCCCCCGGCATCGTGCCCCCGACCGTACCCTCCCCTCGGGACAGTCGGGGGCACCCTCTACAGCGGAGAAAACTCGTCCCCGAGGCAATGCCTTTTCATCGCCACGGTGATTAGCTTTCATCAGCACGCTGATGAGCCTTCATCAGCACGGTGATGAGCCTTCATCA
>DBLZ01000022.1 GCA_002297545.1 Prevotellaceae bacterium UBA711
CGGTTTCCTGCAGGCCGGTGTGGCCGAACTGACCATGGCCTGCGTATGCATAGGCATCACCCTGCACGGAGGCATGCATGCGGCTTGCGGCACATTCTTCGTGTTCTCCGACTACATGAAGCCAGCCATCCGCATGGCAGCCTTGATGGAACTGCCAGTCAAGTTTATCTGGAGCCACGACGCTTTCCGCGTAGGCGAAGACGGCCCCACACACGAACCAGTGGAACAGGAGGCTCAGATACGCCTGATGGAAAAGATGAAGAACCATTCCGGACGCAACTCTGTCCTGGTGCTACGTCCCGCCGATTGCAATGCCACCACTGTATGCTGGGCCATGGCAATGGAGAACACCACCTCACCCACGGCTCTCATCCTCTCCCGCCAAAACATTGAACCCCTGCCACAGGGCACGCCATATGAACTGTGCCGCAAGGGTGCCTACATCAGTGCCGAGAGCGACGAGAATCCCGACATCATCCTCGTTGGCAACGGCTCCGAAGTAAGCACCCTCATAGCCGGAGCGCGTCTGTTGCGCAACGACGGTTACAGGATTAGGGTGGTAAGCGCTCCCTCCGAAGGCCTGTTCCGCGAGCAACCGATCGAGTACCAACGCGAGTTGTTCCCCATAGGCAGCAAGGTTTTCGGACTCAGTGCCGGACTGCCTGTCAACCTGGAAGGATTCCTCGTAGGCGCCCATCCCAGCAGTCGCATCTTCGGTCTCGAGAGTTTTGGCTTCTCAGCTCCTTACAAGGTGCTGGACGAGAAGTTGGGCTATACAGCAGAAAACGTTTATAATCAAGCCAAGAACATTCTACTCGCACAATAAAGCTTTAACGCCTAAAGAGAGGCTGTCATGGGGGCTAAATCCACATTAGACAGCCTCTCGCATAGATAACATAAACACAACCACACATGGACATAAAGACAGTAGGCTTGGCATCCGACCACGCCGCATTCCCCCTGAAAGAGTTTGTCAAGCAGTATCTCGACGAGAAAGGCATCCCATACAAGGACTATGGAACCTATACGGAAGAGAGTTGTAACTACGCCACATACGGTCACCGTCTGGCCGAAGGCATAGAAAACGGCGAAGTTTACCCCGGCATAGCCATGTGTGGCTCCGGCGAAGGCATTTCCATGACACTCAACAAGCACCAGCGCGTACGTGCAGGTCTGTGCTGGATGCCGGAGATAGCACACCTCATCCGCCAGCACAACGATGCCAATGTCTTGGTCATGCCAGGCCGATTCATAGATACTGACACCGCACGCGCCATCATGGACGAGTTCTTTGCCACACCCTTTGAGGGTGGACGTCACATGCAACGTATCGCCGACATTCCGCTCAAGTAACCACGCCCGCCTATCCCCCATTTCCACACCATCCCTCAATACACGTGCCAATGAAATGCCTTAGGTTCTGTTTCCTTTTGCTGACATTCCTTCTATCGCACCAAGCCCGTCCACAGGGCAGTACCAACCGTGCATACTGGTCGTACATAGACCAGTACAAGGAGATGGCCATGCAACAGCAACAGAGGTACAAGATACCGGCAAGCATCACCTTGGCTCAGGGATTGTTGGAAAGTGGAGCCGGGCGCAGCCGTCTTGCCCGAGAAGCCAACAACCACTTTGGCATCAAGGTACCCGGAGGATGGACGGGACCATACATACTTGTGGACGACGACCGCCCGAAGGAAAAGTTCCGCAAATACCGCTCCGTGCAGGAAAGCTATGAGGACCACTCCCTCTTTCTTCAGAAGCCACGATACAGCAGGCTCTTCACATATCGCATCACGGACTACAAGTCATGGGCCAAGGGACTGAAAGCATGCGGATATGCCACCAGCCCCACTTACGCACAGAGCCTTATACGCATCATCGAGATGTACTCGCTGCATCAGTTCGACAC
Organism: Prevotellaceae bacterium UBA711; assembly: GCA_002297545.1. Lineage (GTDB taxonomy): Bacteria > Bacteroidota > Bacteroidia > Bacteroidales > Bacteroidaceae > Physcousia. Next base: position 1,913 of record DBLZ01000022.1, read on the forward strand.
GCGCAAGCCGGCTCAGCATGTCACAGGCTCCTCGGCTCAAAAAATAATCAAGTCCCTAACCAATGCCCGTGGCGAAGAGGGAAGAATTTCATTGACCTATCTCAGACGTTTGGCGCGCAACAAGATAAAGATAGAGAAGACTCCGGACTTTTTCCGCAAGCACGCGGTCTACCACAATAATAGTAACTACTTCATCGTGGTACAGGCCGGTGACGACCTGGCCACCATCAGCCGGCACACGGGACTGAGCATACGGGAGTTGTTGGACTTCAACGATCTGGACCTGAGCTATACACTCACCGTCGGCGACATCCTGTACATGAGGAAAAAGCGTACCAAAGCAGCAAAGGAATACTCACACACTCCTCACCAGGTTCAGCCCGGCCAAAGTATGTACGACATATCCCAGATGTACGGCATACGACTGGAGAGCCTGTACAGACTCAACGGTCTGTCACCACGCACGTACCAGATCAGGGTGGACGACCTTATCTGGCTCAGGTAGACGCCACAGTTTTTATTCGGCTAAATACCGCCGCTCCACACACAAGCGGTCGCATAGCCTCATCCGAGCCAATGCCTGATAGTGACCAGGGGATGATACAGCAGAAGACGCGGACCGGAATAGCGCATAACCTTGCGTATGCGATTTTTCATCTCCGGCTTGTAGCAATGGACAGGGCACTTCCGGCACGATGTCTTGCCGTTGCCAAACTTACATAGTTCCAAGCGCCGTAGCGCATAGTCCAACAGCGCCTGACAATCGGGGCACAGATCTTGCCGCCGATGATGCCCACGACAGTAGATACTCACCATCTTCCCTACTATCTGTTTCTCTTTCTCAATGCGTTCCATGACAGTATTGTTATCAGAAAGACAAAAACGCCAAGCACCACACTCATTTCCATGATGTGTTCCGTCGGAGCCACCCAAACTTCAGTAAATAGCCCATTGCGTGCCATTATTTCCACAAAGGTCCAGAAAATGATGACCGTGGCCAGGGCATACCGTATGTTGCGTCCCCACTGATTGATGTGCAATTGTTTGTAGAACATCCACCCACTGGCCACGAGAGCCGCCACGGCCACTGCGAGCGTCACCGGGTGACTGTCACCCAGGAAGATGGGATCGTAGCAGAACATAAGCAGAAGATACAGTCCCCACATCATAATGTTCCATTCCATGAACACCACTATGCTGCTATGATGTGCCATGGGGCGCAGTTCTATATGATCCTGTATATGACAGTGACGCTGGATCCATCCGATGAAGCTGCAACCCGTCCTGGTGCAGAACAGATATAGCACCATGAACATCATCCACATGCCAAATGTTGCAGGCATAGTCAGATACTCGGGCCAGGATCCCCGTATGCCCTTGAGTTCGGCACGCGAAAAGTCTTCCAAAGCCCTACCGTCGATAGTGAACGTATGCTCCACCCCTATTCCATTTATATACCGTGTGGTGGTCTCCACGAGTCCGCTGCCTGTCAGATCGCAATGCGTGCCATACCTCTGGGCATAGTAGCCCATGAGGAACTCCACCCATCCCGTCCAGAAAAGCATGGCACCGGTTATGCCGAAGATGGTCTGCCTGGTATCGCCCTTTTGCAAGACACCGGTGATGGTTATTACAAGACCAAGGAGGCCCATGGCGAAAGCCGAATAATGCAGGAGGGTTGGTGACATGGTGTGCTCCATGAGTATCATCAACGAATGTCCTAATGGCATCAGCAGAAGGACAAGAAAGAATGAGCCGAGAGTTTTTGTAACATGCATAGTCATTTATACTTTGTGTCGGTATTCGGGTACGCGACTGCCGGGAAGACTGTCCTGGAGGCATCGAGTTCGGGGCGGAACACGCCGATGCCGGACTCACCGCCACGTGACAGCTCTGCAAAGATACGACAATCCTCTTAATCGGACAATACGCAGAGTTGGGTATTTTGCCACGGCGAGAGACATGCATAAACCGGAATTCACGGTTGGATATTCCGGTTTATACAATACCATATTCCGGTTCATACGGACGCAAGAACCGGAATATAAAGCTGAATTCCCACAAAGTCCGGTGCCTCACTCCACGGAACGATAAACCGAGAGCCGTAGAAAGAACGCAACTCCCCCGTAGCGTCAGGTTCCAGTTTTGACTATGACAGGCTACGCGGGAGCAGCATGGAGCTGTGTCCGCATCAATGTCTAAAAACCATGAGCATCCACCATGCGGAGGAAGTACTCGTGTACACGGGTGTCACCAGACAGTTCGGGGTGAAAGGCCGTGACCAATTGGTTTCCCTGGCGCGCAGCAACGATATGACCATCCAACACGGACAGCACCTCCACGTCCACGCCTACATCCTCTATATACGGAGCGCGGATGAAAGTCATGGGTATCGTGCCTACCCCTTGACAGTCGCCATGGGTCATGAAACTGCCCAGCTGACGTCCGTAGGCATTACGCCTGACCTTGATGTCCATGGTAGCCAAATGC
>DBLZ01000003.1 GCA_002297545.1 Prevotellaceae bacterium UBA711
GGGGCTCGGTCGTACCGATCTGCCAGGTGGGGATATGAGGCAGGAGTTGGATAGCATCAGGCGTAAGCTGTTGACGCTGCCGCCTGATACGGTGATATTGCCGGGGCATGGTCCGGAGAGCAGCATAGATGAGGAAAAGGCATCCAATCCTTATCTGACATAGAATGCCGTGATATGGGCTGAAGGAAAAAATATGGGCAACGGAAGAAAATGTCAGCGATGCCTTGTGTCATAAGAAAGTTTTTATTATCTTTGTGTCGATCGAAGCACGGTTGCGCAACGTAGGTTGCGTGCTTGTGTAGCGATGGAGAGATAGTTTCATATACCTAAACATATACCAAAATGAAAATCTTGCTTACTGGTGGTGCAGGCTTTATTGGAAGCCACACCTTGATTGAACTTACGGAGGCCGGTCATGATGCCGTCGTTGTAGACAATCTGGACAACTCATCTCCAATCTCCTTGAAGCGTGTCGCTAAGATCATTGGCAAGGAGGTGCCTTTCTATAAGGTAGACATCCGCGATCGCGAAGGTCTGCAGAAAGTGTTCGACGAGCACAAATTCGATGCGTGCATTCACTTTGCCGGCTTGAAGGCCGTAGGCGAGAGCTGTGCCAAGCCTTTGGAGTACTATGAGAACAATATGAACGGTACCTTCGTACTGTTGGACGTAATGCGCAAGAACGGTTGTAAGAACATCATTTTCTCTTCCAGTGCCACCGTCTATGGCGATCCCGCCATCATTCCTATCACTGAGGAGTGCCCCAAGGGACATTGTACTAATCCCTACGGACAGACCAAGTCCATGCTGGAGGAAGTCCTGATGGACGTACAGAAAGCCGATCCGGAATGGAACGTTGTTCTCCTGCGTTACTTTAACCCTATAGGTGCCCACAAGAGCGGAACAATTGGCGAGAACCCCAATGGCATCCCCAACAACCTGATGCCATACATCACCCAGACTGCTGTAGGTAAGCGTGCAGAGCTTGGTGTGTTCGGCAACGACTATGACACTCACGATGGCACTGGCGTGCGCGATTACATTCACGTTGTGGATTTGGCTCGTGCTCATGTCGCAGCCTTGAAGGCGATTGTAGCCAAGAAGGGTATCGCCATCTACAACATAGGTACCGGTCATGGCTATTCTGTACTGGACGTTGTCAAGGCTTTCGAGAAGGCCAACGGCGTACATGTTCCTTATTCTATAAAGCCGCGTCGTCCGGGTGATATCGCCACTTGCTATTGCAATCCCGCCAAGGCAGAAGCTGAGCTTGGCTGGAAGGCAGAGTTCGGTATAGAGGAGATGTGCCGTGACAGCTGGAACTGGCAGAAGAACAATCCCAACGGTTTTGAGGAATAAGTTATAGGAGATAAGCACTTCCCATACGTCATACTTTAGCATATATCGTGTGGGAAGTGTGATGTCCTCAGTGTAACAAGGCTGTAACATGTCTAATGTGACAATGTTGCAGCCTTGCTTTATCTCTGTGGAACTGATAGGAGAGGATAGAAAAGAAAATGGTGACCAACCGTTGTTGCGGCAGTCACCATCTTTCTTTTATGCTTGTGTAGCGACTACGGGAATCGAACCCGTGTTCCATGCGTGAGAGGCATGTGTCCTAACCCCTAGACGAAATCGCCATCTGCAATCGAAACTCTTGTCTCTTTTAGCGGAAGCGGGGGGATTCGAACCCCCGGTACGGTAAACCCGCACGTCAGTTTAGCAAACTGGTGGTTTCAGCCACTCACCCACACTTCCAAACTTGGATGCTTCCTCGGTATTACAGAGAACTTTGTGAATGCTCCGCGGAGCTTTCCGTCTCAATTGCTATGCAAAGGTATGGCTTTTTATTGGTACGTGCAAGTGTTTTCGCGTTTTTTTTGCAAAATCTCGCTATATTGTGGCATGTGGAGATGATATGGAGTGTTTTGATGCTATATGAGAGTATTGTCATGACCGTGTGGGGAGGTTTTTGCCTTCTGCGACATGTGGTAATGACGACCTATACAAGAAAGCTGCAGCTATGGATGCTTGATGCAGGAACCGACCTATCAATTAAGACGTCTTCATGTGTCATTGTAGTCAATCTTTAGGGGCATATTGGCCTTTATGTGCCGGGAATGTTCATAATTTCACGTTTTTTGCGTAAATTTGTGACGTAATAACGCTGCAATAGCTATGCAAGACAAAATATATGTCCCCTTGGACGGAGTGGAAGTACACCTGCATTCGTGCCGCGATGACAGAGGACTATTGACAGTTGCCGAAGGGATGAAAGACATCCCTTTCCCACTGAAGCGGATGTTCTGGATAACTGATGTGCCACACGGAACCAAACGTGGAGGGCATGCCCACAATACATGCAAGGAGATTGTGTGTTGCGTTAAGGGAGGCTTTCGGTTGGTACTTGACAATGGTCGCGACAGACGGGAATTTGTCATGGATTCGCCTGCGTATGGAGTGGTCATTCCTGCAGGCGTATGGTGTTCGCTGGAGGACTTTGCCGAGGGCAGTGTGGTGCTGGTTGGCGCCAGCGAAGAGTATTCACTGGAAGGCTATGTCAAGGACTACGATGATTTTATCAAGAGCTTTGCATGAGCACAGAGTTTGTTCTTACACATGAGCGAGTGAATATATGTTACATATATAGTCAGGATAATGAGGATACTTCCATACAGCATAAACAATAAGGAGGTTTGGAACAGGTTTGTGGAGGACAGCAAGCAAGGCACCTTTCTGCTGAACCGCAACTTTATGGACTACCATGCCGACAGGTTCTTTGACTGTTCGCTGTTGATCTATAAGGACGATGTGGACGAGGGCGAGGAAAACTATGACGGACTGGTGGCTCTCTTCCCTGCGAACTGGAACGAAGAGGAGAGGGTTGTCTATTCGCATCAGGGGCTGACTTATGGAGGTTTGCTGACCAAGGCCGGGGTTACACAGAGCGAGGTGTTGCAGATTTTGCAGAAAGTTCTGTTGTACTTTGAGCATTACCTTGGGGCGGATTCTCTTGTGTATAAGGCCATACCTTATATATATAGCAGGATGCCCAGCCAGGAGGATCTGTATGCCCTATTCCGTGCAGGTGCACAATTGCAGTCCCGCAGTGTGGCTACTGTGGTGAGTGTGGCCAATCCGTTGAGCATGCGCACGCTACGTTTGCGTCAGGCCAAAAAGGCATTGGAACATGGTTTCTACATAGAACGTATCAAAGAGGGTGATAGTGATGGACTTCGAGAGTATTGGCAAGTACTGGAAGGAGTCCTGCAGGAATACCACAACACACGTCCTGTACACAGTGTGGACGAGATGTCTTTGCTCATGCAACGTTTCCCGAAGGAAATAAAGTTGTATGTCGTCAAGGATACTGATGCAAGGATAGTGTCCGGTGTTGTAGTGTTTGAAACAGAAACAGTGGCACACATACAGTACATCGCCTCGGCCATGGAGGGCAGGAAGTATGGCGCTCTGGATCTGTTGCTACGGCATTTGTGCGGCGAGAAATATAGGGACAAGGAGTTCATAGACTTTGGTATCAGTACCGAACGCGACGGTTATTATCTCAATGAGGGCTTGGTTTTCCAGAAGGAGGGCTTCGGGGGTAGGGCAGTGTGTTACGATACATATCACGTTGACCTTGACCGTAGTCATATACAGAAGATGTATTGTGCTGTCGTGGACAAGGACGCAAAGCATGAAATACCTTTCCTTAATCTTAAGGCAATATCGGACAGTTTCGAACCCATGCTATCGCGCCGTGTCATTCGCGTGATACAGAGCGGACGTTATCTCCTGGGCGAAGAAAACAGTTTGTTTGAACGTGAGTGGAGCGAATATCTTGGTGTCTCACATGCCATCCTGTGTGGAAACGGTTTGGATGCACTGAAGTTGATACTGCGTTCCTATAGGATACTGAAAGGTTGGAACGCCGGAGACGAAGTCATAGTACCGGCCAACACGTTCATCGCCACTATTCTTGCAATCAGGGAGGCCAGACTGACACCGGTGCTTGTGGAGCCGCGTCTGTGCGATTATAACATACATGCCGAGGACTGCGCCAAGGCAATAACCGAAAGAACACGCGCCATCATGCCTGTCCACCTCTATGGTCGCGTTTGCGACATGAATGGATTGTTGTCACTCGCTTCCCAAAACGATCTCCTTGTGATAGAAGACGCTGCACAGGCACACGGTGCCGTATGGCAGGGCAAGAAGGCAGGGCACATCGGCGATGCCGCCGGCTTCAGCTTCTATCCCGGCAAGAATTTGGGGGCATTGGGCGATGCCGGATGTGTTGTGACAGATGACGACGAACTCGCACGTGTCGTACGTTCACTGGCCAACTATGGCAGCAGCGCGAAGTATGTCCACGATTATGAGGGCGTAAACAGCCGCGTCGATGAGATGCAGGCTGCTGTGCTCAGGGTCAAGTTGCCTCGTTTGGATGCGGATAATGCCTTGAGGCGTGAGGTGGCACGCGCGTATATAAATGGAATCAAGAACCCCATGATTATGCTGCCGGAGATGCCTGCCAATGAGGAGGAACACGTGTGGCATATCTTCCCGATACGTTGCCCTGAGCGTGATGCCTTGCAGAGTTATCTGAAGGAAGCCGGAGTACAGACCTTGATACATTATCCAATTCCACCCCACAAACAGTTGGCGCTGGCCGGAATAGAGCATGGGCCTCTGCAGCTCACTCAACGGATACACGACGAGGAGCTTTCCTTGCCCATTTCGCCCTTGATGGCCGAAGCCGACGTGCGCTATATAGTGGAACTTATCAATCGTTTCGTGGTGTGAGTTGTGTCTTCCCGGTGGGAAGAATGTTGTGATGTGAGACATAAAATATATATAAGGTATGAAAGTAATAAACGTATCGGAGACCAATAGCGTAGTATCCAAGTACGTGGCTCAAATGCGCGATATTTCGGTGCAGCGCAACAGGTGCTTGTTCCGCAACAATCTGAAGAGGATAGGCATGCTGATGGCTTATGAAGTGAGCAAGACGCTGGATTATTCGGCTAAGACCATTGACACACCGTTGGCCAAGTGCAATGTGCAGACTTACGACGACCATATCGTCATAGGCACTGTGTTGCGTGCCGGTCTGTCGCTTCATGAGGGCTTCATGCAGATCTTCGACGATGCCGATGCCGGTTTTGTGGCAGCCTATCGCAAGGAGGATGCCAGCAGTGACATCTGCGTGCAGTTGGACTATCTGGCATCGCCAAACTTGGACGGTTGCACATTTATGCTGGTGGACCCCATGCTGGCAACAGGAAAGAGTTTCGAGGCCTCCTATCACGCTTATCTTCACAACGGCACTCCGGCCAAGTTGCACATAGTGGCGGTTGTGGCAGCCAGGCAGGGCGTGGAATACTTACAACGGCTGTTTCCTTCCGACGACGTGACGCTATGGTGTGCCGTTATAGACCCGGAGTTGAACGCTTCGTCATATATTGTCCCCGGACTTGGCGACTGCGGAGACCTTTGCTTCGGTGACAAAATTTAAGCACGATGCACTGACATTGCCTTCATGATACCTATTCTGTCCATAACCGGCTTGGATGTTTCTTGTGCGTCAGGCTTGCAACAGGACTTCAGGGTCATTGCAGATATGGGAGCACAGGCTCTGACCGTAGCTTCATGTGTGGTGGTGCAGGATGACACATATATAAAGGATGTGCTTGGATTTGCACCGGATCTTTTGTGTAAGCAAGTATCCGGCATGCTCATGGCCTATCATCCCAAGGCCGTAAAGGTCGGGCTCCTTCCTGATGCAGATGCAGTGAAGACGGTGGCAGATAGTGTGATGCGATGCGGCAAAGTGGTTATCGCTCCAGGCATCCTTTCCTCCAAAGGTGTACCGTTGGTAGATGCCGAGACCATCTCCGCCATAAGGACGCATCTTATTCCCAAGGCCAATCTGTTGGTCTTGCGTTGCATAGAAGTCGAACGTATCCTGGGCATACATATTGTCACGGACGAGGATATGCTCCATGCGGCCCTGGCACTGATAGCCATGGGTGCGGGGCATGTGTTGCTGCGTGGCGGTAAGGTTTTTGAAGGGCGCATTACAGCGTTGCTGGCCGGCACCGGGGAGCATAGGTTCTTTTCTTCCTATAACATCGACGGATGGCAGCAGCATGGAGTGGGCGGTGTTCTTGCCATGGCGATAGCCACACGTCTGGGGATGGGCGATGATGTGGCTGAGGCCATATCACGGGCCCACGAATATGTTCATAGCTGCATGGTGTA